>NZ_CP149994.1:1264206-1580258 GCF_051307055.1 Dryocola sharpae
TAAACGGACGTTTAGACCCGGCTGCATCGCCCCATGGTTTGGCGGTATTAAAGCCTTCGTTAATCACGCTATCGCGAATAACCACCTGGCCGTTAGAAGTCTGACCGGCGGCATAACCGTTTTCAGAGGCTTCAACATCCCAGGCGCGACCCAGCTGCGCGACGTTATCGCCAGCGGCGGTAAAGCGGCTATTAACGGCGAGGAAACCGTAGAATACGTTTGGCAGCGTCGCCGGCGCGAAAACATAGCCTTCCTGCGTGCGGCTGTTAACCAGACGGAAATCTGTGTTATCGAATACCACCGCACCGCGACCAGAAACCACGTCCACATCGCCTTCGATGTAGCTGTTGGTCACCAGCGTACGCGGCTGGCGGTTATCTAACAGACGGTTCTGCACATCGCTGTTGGTCACGAAGAAGGTATTCTGACGGCCCAGCAGATGAACGTTGTTCAGCTGGACTTTATCGCCGTCGGTACGCAGCGCCACGGCCTGGTGATTGCCGGCGTCGACGCCGTCGCCCAGGGTATTGGCGATGGTCAGGTTTTGCAGTTGCAGCCCGCTGTTCTGTGACCATACGACGGCGGAACACATAATGCCGACGGTTGCCGAACGGCGGTTCTGGCAGCTATCGAACATATACCAGGCCGGTTTGCCCGGCATATATTTACCGGAAGGATTCACCGTGCGGCGCCAGGTGGCGACATCGATTTCTGAATCCAGCGGCATAGTGATTTTCACATCTGCGGCTTTATCCGTTGTGCCGTACAGCGTTACGCTGCCGGAAGAGGCCGGAATATAAACGGTGCCCGGATATTCGCCCGGCTGAATAGCGATGTACTGACGTGCGCTGCTGTGTTTTGCAATCGCCGCGTCAACCGCTGCCTGAATGGAGGTGTGCGTCACGCCCTCGCCGCCCGCAGCGCCAACCACGAAATCTGGCTGCTGGGGAATGCGGATAGACGACGGCGTCCATGAAGCTTCATCTTTATTCATGGAAGAGAAGTAGCGCGCCTGAACAAAGTTCTGCGCTTCATCCGCCGATAAAATCGGACGAGACTGGGTTCCCGGCGCCACCTGCGTGGATGGACGGTCTTCTGGCGGCGTTGAGCTACAGGCGCTCAAGGCAACGGCAAAAGCGAGCGCTGCGGCCCGACGAATAACCGATAATGTATTCAAGGGTTGCTCCTTGCTGTGCGGTTGAAAAGGGGGTGTCCTCAAGGCCTGCATTTTTATACTAAGTTGAGCGAAACGGGAAGCCGATTTGCACAATCGGCTTGATAAAAGGTGGGATTAGCTGAACAAAGCGGTAACAGAGGCGCTTCCTAACGAGTGAAAGTGGACATTAAAGCCGACCACGGCCCCGGATGCGTGCTCATCAACGTCCAGTTTTTCCACGTCCAGCGCGTGAACGGTGAAAATATAGCGATGCGTTTCGCCTTTCGGAGGCGCCGCGCCGCCGTAACCAGCCTTGCCGAAGTCTGTGCGCGTCTGAACGGCGGGTTCAGGCAACTCTGCTAAATCAGAGCCGGAACCCTGCGGTAAGACGCGGGTATCGGCGGGCAGGTTCGCCACCACCCAGTGCCACCAGCCCGAACCGGTTGGCGCGTCCGGATCGTAGCAGGTCACCACAAAACTCTTCGTCCCTGCGGGTACGTCATCCCATGCAAGATGCGGGGAAATGTTGTCGCCTTCGTACCCCATGCCGTTAAAGACATGGCGGGACGGCAGCTTTTCGCCCTCTTTAATATCATTGCTAATCAGCTTCATAGCCGCTCCTTTGATTAGAGATCGAGTAGTTTCAGCAGCTCTTCAGCGGCGATGGTGGAAGAGGCGGGGTTTTGCCCGGTCACCAGGTGCCCGTCGGTGACAGCATATTCGCCCCAGTCATCGGTACGCTCGAACAGGCCGCCCGCTTTTTTCAGCTCATCTTCGACCAGAAACGGCACTATGGTCGTTAAGCCAACGCCTTCTTCTTCGCTATTGGTAAAACCGGTGACGCGTTTGCCTTTCACCAGCGCCGTACCTTCCGGCGTTTTCACCTGGCGCAGCGCGCCCGGCGCATGACATACCGCGCCAACGGGTTTACCGGTCGCCCAGAACTGTTCAATCAGTTTAATGGAGTGCGGATCCTGAGCCAGATCCCACAGCGGGCCGTGGCCGCCTGGATAGAACACGGCATCAAAATCTTCGGCGTTTACGGAATCCAGCCTGTGGGTACTGGCGAGACGTTTTTGCGCTTCCGCATCGCTGCGGAAACGGCGGGTTGCGTCAGTCTGAGCGTCCGGCTCGTCGCTTTTGGGATCAAGCGGCGGCTGGCCGCCTTTGGGGGACGCGAGCGTAACCTCAAGCCCCGCATCGTGGAAAACATAGTAAGGCGCGGCAAACTCTTCAAGCCAGAAGCCTGTGGTTTTGCCCGTATTGCCGAGCTGGCTGTGCGAAGTGAGCACCATGAGGATTTTCATTTGCTTCTCCCTGTTGGGCATATGAAAAGATCTTCGAAGTGTAGTGCATCCTTGCACGGGCTGCTGGCGGTCAGCGCCTGAAGAAGGCCGGGTTGGCGACGGCTTTTGTCACCGCGGCGATAAGTTTTGCCAGCTGGTCGCGGCTGATAATATACGGCGGCATCAGGTAAATCAGACGGCCAAAGGGCCGCACCCAGACGCCTTGCTCCACAAAGAAAGCCTGAAGCGCAGCCATATCTACCGGATAATGCGTTTCCACGACGCCAATCGCGCCAAGCACGCGCACGTCCGCCACCTGCTCACAGTCCTTCAGCGGCCCAAGTCCCGTCAGTAACTGCTGTTCGATAGCTTTAACCTGCTGCTGCCAGCCGCCTTCTTCCAGCAGGGCAAGGCTTTCGCAGGCTACCGCGCAGGCCAGCGGATTGCCCATAAACGTCGGGCCGTGCATAAAACAGCCCGCCTCGCCATCGCTGATTGTCTCAGCCACGTTACGGGTTGCCAGCGTGGCTGAAAGGGTCATGGTTCCTCCGGTCAGCGCTTTCCCCAGGCACATAATATCGGGCGCAATGCCCGCGTGGTCACAGGCGAATAGCTTGCCGGTACGGCCAAAGCCGGTAGCAATTTCATCGGCGATAAGCAAAATCCCTTCGCGATCGCACATGCGGCGAATACGACGCAGCCATTCCGGATGATAAAAACGCATCCCGCCTGCGCCCTGCACGACAGGCTCCAGAATCACCGCAGCAATTTCCTGACGATGGGCGGCCATTAAGCGCGCAAACGGCACGATATCCATCTCGTCCCATTCGTCATCGAAACCGCATTGCGGAGCAGGCGCGAACAGGTGCTCCGGAAGATAGCCCTGCCAGAGGCTGTGCATGGAGTTATCCGGATCGCACACCGACATCGCACCGAACGTATCGCCGTGGTAGCCGTGGCGGAAAGTCAGAAAGCGCTGGCGCGGCTCCCCCTTCGCGTGCCAGTACTGCAGCGCCATTTTCATCGCGACCTCTACCGCGACGGAACCCGAATCGGCCAGGAAAACGCATTCGAGCGGCTCGGGCGTCATTGCCACCAGCCTGCGGCAAAGCGCCACCGCTGCGGGATGGGTAATGCCGCCAAACATCACGTGCGACATCTGATCGATCTGGCTTTTCATCGCCTCGTTCAGGCGCGGGTGGCTGTAGCCGTGAATGGCTGCCCACCACGAAGACATACCGTCAACCAGCGGCCTGCCGTCAGCAAGCTTCAGCTCGCAGCCTGCTGCCGAAACGATCGGATAAGCCGGCAGCGGCTGGGTCATGGAGGTGTAGGGATGCCAGATATGGCGTCGATCGAATGTTAAATCAGCAGGCGTCATAAGGTGACTTGTAAACCATTTTAAAAACATTTAGGTTTACGAGTATAACGTCAATCAACGGTTAACAACACCCCTTCTGGAGACGCCCCATGGCTCACCACGCACGCTGGACAATGTCGCAGGTCACTGCTTTATTTGAAAAACCTTTCCTCGAACTGCTGTTTGAAGCGCAGCAGGTACACCGCCAGCATTTCGATCCCCGACACGTGCAGGTCAGCACGCTGCTGTCGATTAAAACGGGCGCATGCCCGGAAGACTGTAAATATTGCCCACAAAGCGCGCGCTATAAAACGGGGCTGGAATCCGAGCGGCTGATGGAGGTTGAGCAGGTGCTGGACTCCGCCCGCCAGGCGCGTAACGCTGGCTCAACGCGTTTCTGCATGGGCGCGGCCTGGAAAAACCCGAACGATCGCGATATGCCTTATCTTGAACAAATGGTGCAGGGCGTACGGGAAATGGGGCTGGAAACCTGCATGACGCTCGGCACGCTAACCGACGCGCAGGCGCAGCGCCTGGCGGCGGCCGGGCTGGATTATTACAACCACAATCTTGATACCTCCCCGGAGTTTTACGGCAACATCATCACCACCCGTACCTACCAGGAGCGTCTGGATACGCTTGATAAAGTGCGCGATGCGGGCATCAAGGTTTGCTCCGGCGGCATTGTCGGGCTGGGGGAAACCGTTACAGACCGCGCGGGATTACTGCTCCAGCTGGCTAATCTGCCAACGCCGCCAGAAAGCGTGCCGATCAATATGCTGGTGAAGGTGAAAGGCACGCCGCTTGCGGATAACGACGACGTGGACGCGTTTGATTTTATCCGCACTATCGCCGTTGCGCGCATTATGATGCCAACCTCGTTTGTGCGCCTCTCTGCGGGCCGCGAGCAGATGAGCGAGCAGACTCAGGCCATGTGCTTTATGGCCGGCGCGAACTCCATTTTCTACGGCTGCAAACTCCTTACCACGCCAAATCCTGAAGAAGATAAAGATTTGCAGTTATTCCGCAAGCTGGGCCTGAATCCGCAGCAAACCATCACCGACGCGGGAGACAACGAGCAGCAGCAACAGCTTGCTTCCCGGCTGTTAACGGCGGATACGGACAAGTATTACAACGCGGCGGCGGTATGAGCTGGCAGCAGCGCATCGAGCAGCAGCTTGCGCAAAGGCGCGCCAGCGATAGCTTTCGCACTCGTCAGGTCAACGAATCAGGAAGCGGACGCTATCTGGTTGCTCACGCAAAGCGGCATCTGAACTTTTCCAGCAATGATTATCTGGGGCTAAGCCAGCATCCGCAGATCGTGCGGGCCTGGCAGCAGGGCGCGGAACGCTATGGCGTCGGCAGCGGCGGCTCGGGACACGTCACTGGCTACAGCACCGCCCATCATCAGCTTGAAAATGAGCTTGCGCAGTGGCTGGGCTATCCGCGCGCGCTGCTGTTTATCTCCGGTTTTGCGGCCAATCAGGCCGTGATTACCGCGCTGGCGCAAAAGCAGGATCGCATTCTGGCGGACAAACTCAGCCACGCCTCCCTGCTTGAAGCGGCGATGCTGAGCCCTGCGCAACTGCGGCGTTTCGCGCATAACGATGTTCAGGCGCTTGAGCATTTGCTGGGCGCTTCATGCGAAGGCCAGCAATTAGTCATCACCGAGGGCGTGTTCAGCATGGACGGCGATGAAGCGCCGCTTGGCGCGATCGCGGCTGCCACGCGTCGGCAGGAAGGCTGGCTGATGGTCGACGATGCGCATGGCATCGGTGTGCTTGGCGAAGAAGGGAGAGGAAGCTGTTACCGGCAGCAGGTGAAGCCGGATTTGCTGGTTATCACCTTCGGCAAAGCTTTTGGCGTGAGCGGCGCGGCGATATTGTGCGGTGAAGATGTGGCGGATTATTTGCTGCAGTTTGCCCGCCATCTGATCTACAGCACTGCGATGCCGCCAGCCCAAGCCTACGCGTTGTCCGCAGCTTTAGATGTGGTGCGAAAGGACGATGAGAGGCGCTCACGCCTGCGCGACAATATTGCTGTTTTTCGGCATGGAGCGGCGCAGCTCCCGCTCGGATTAATCAACTCGCAAACTGCTATTCAACCGCTGATTGTTGGTGAGAATGCGCGCACGCTCGGCCTGGCTGCTCGTTTGCGCGAACGCGGGTTCTGGCTCACGGCCATTCGCCCACCTACTGTTCCGGCGGGCAGCGCGCGTTTGCGCGTAACGCTTACCGCCGAACATACCCGCGAAGTTATCGAGGCGCTGCTGGAGGCCCTGTATGACGAAACCCGTTAATAAACTGGCGGTGGCGCAGGCTTTCGGACGCGCGGCGACGACCTATGACAACTTTGCTGAACTTCAGCGAATCAGCGGAAAGCAGATGATAAGCCGCCTCGCCGGGCGCAACTTTGGGCAGGTGCTGGATGCCGGATGCGGCACGGGCTGGTTCAGCCAGTACTGGAAAGCGCAGGGCAGCGACGTCACGGCACTCGACCTTTCGGCAAAAATGCTGAGCCACGCCCGTGAGCGGAGGGCGGCAAACAGCTACCTTGAGGGCGATATTGAGGCGCTGCCGCTGGCAAATGAGCGGGTGGATCTGGCCTGGAGCAATCTGGCCATGCAGTGGTGCAGCGATTTGCGCAAAGGGCTAAGCGAGCTCTACCGCGTGACTCGTCCAGGAGGATGCATTGCGTTTACGACAATAGCCGCCGGCTCGCTTCCGGAGCTGCATGCCGCCTGGCAGGCCGTGGATGCAAGGGCGCATGCCAATGAATTCTTATCCTTTGCTGAAGTTGAGACCGCCTGCGCAGGCTGGCGCGTATCGCTTGATGCCGGGCAGGTGACTCAAGGTTTTCCGGATGTGATGAGCGCCATGCACACGCTTAAAGGCGTTGGCGCGACGCATCTTCACGAAGGCCGAAAAAGCTCGCTGATGACGCGCCAGCAACTGCAACGCCTTAGCCTTGCCTGGCCGCAGCGTGACGGAGAGTTTCCGCTCACCTGGCAACTTGTTTCTGGAGTGATTGAACGTGATTAAAAAATGGTTTGTTACCGGAACCGATACCGAAGTGGGAAAAACTGTCGCCAGTTGTGCCTTGCTGCAGGCCGCGGCGCAGGCGGGATTCCAGACCGTTGGCTACAAGCCGGTCGCCTCCGGCAGCGAAATGACGCCGCAGGGTATCCGTAACGGCGATGCGCTTGCGCTTCAGCGCAACAGCAGCGTGTCGCTTAGCTATGAACAGGTTAACCCGCTGGCTTTTCTGGAACCGACGTCTCCGCACATTATCAGCGCAGAGGAAGGTCGTCCCATTGAGTTTTCAACGCTCTCTGCGGGGCTGGAAGCGCTGTCGCAACGCGGAAACTGGGTGCAGGTAGAAGGGGCCGGCGGGTGGTTTACGCCGCTTTCGGAATCAACCACTTTTGCCGACTGGGTGCTAACAGAAAAACTGCCGGTTATTCTCGTGGTGGGCGTCAGGCTGGGCTGTATTAACCATGCGATGTTAACGGCGCATGCGCTAAAAAGTGCCGGGCTTCCGCTGGCAGGCTGGATTGCAAACGACGTTGTGCCCACCGGCAAACGACACGCTGAATATATTGCAACGCTCAGCAAAGTGCTGCCCGCGCCCATGCTCGGTGAAATTCCCTGGCTGCCGGAACTTGATGAAAAAACCGCGCTCGGCTGCTATCTCGATTTATCCCATCTTGCGGCTTAATTCGCATTATTTCTCTGCATAACTGCAACGCCTGAAATTTATTTCGGGCGCTTTCCAGAAAACATTCACTCGCTAAAACAAACGCTGTCGCAGCTCATCAATACCGGATAAATTATCTACAATTTTTGTTGTCATATGACAACCTGCGTGGGATAGTAATCAGGAGGATTTATGATGCGTCGGGTACATCCGAATAAGGATATTGAGGCCGCGCTGAGCTATGCGGAGCGCCAGGGCTGGCAGGTAAAAGCCGGCGGTTCCCACTGTTGGGGGAAAATGTACTGCCCCTGGAATGACAAAACCTGCCGATGCGGCGAATTTTGTATTAGCTGTATCTGGAGTACGCCACGCAACGCATGGCATCACGCAAGGCAGATTAGACGCGTGGTTGATGGCTGCTGTCAAAACACAGTCAGGCCGACAAGGCATTAAAGGGAGCAGGGTATGTCGGAATTTAGCTTCACATTGATATTCACCCTACCGCAAAGCCACCAGGAGCCGGAGCTTTGGGTTCAGGCGCTGGGTGAAAACGGCTGCGACGACGCGCTGATCGGCGTGGGCGTAACGGGCAGGATTGCGCTGAACTTTATCCGTGAAGCGCGAACCGCGCGGCAAGCGGTGGTTTCCGCTATTCAGGATGTGAAACGAACTATCCCCGGCGCAGGCCTGGTGGAAGCCGCGCCAGATTTGGTTGGGTTAACGGATATAGCCGAATTAATGGGCTTTTCCCGGCAGTATATGCGCAAAGTGATGGTGAGCCGCCAGTGTTTTCCCGCGCCGGTGCACGACGGTAAAACGGCCATCTGGCACCTTGAATCGGTGCTGCGCTGGCTTCGCGAGACGGGCGTAAGCAAAGTCCCTTTGCCGCTGCTGGAGCTCTCTGCGGTAACAAGGCAGTGTAATTTACAGCGCGAGCTGGCGGCGTTAGACAGCAACCTGCAAAAGCTGATCGGGCAACTCTAGCAGCGTAACGATCGCAAAAGCTGGCCGTCACCGTCCGCCGTCAAAATTATGGCGTCATCCAGCCCGCAACGAGCTTATCGTCAAGCAGTGCGACTTTTCCCTGCGCAACGTTGCGTCCACGGTGCAAAAGGCAAAAGCGGTCCGCTACGCGGCGGATAAAGGATAAACGCTGTTCGACCAGCAAAATCGTGAGGCCAAAATCCCGTTTCAGGCGGTGAATAATATTTCCCATATCATGGATAAAACCTTGTCCGCTTGCCCACGCGGGTTCATCCAGAATCAGCAGTTTTGGTTCGCTTACCAGCGCTCTGGCAAGCACCAGCTGCTGCTGAATGTCGCCTGTCAGTTCGCTGCCGCGCGCGTGACGCAGCGCGTAAAGCGCAGGGAACAGGTCATACACCATAGAAGGAATAGCCCGTGCACGCTCGTTTCCGGCCAGCCGCGCAATCTGCAAGTTTTCTTCGACGCAGAGCTGAGAAAAAATGCGCCGTTCCTGCGTCACATAGCTTATGCCCAGCGCAGCGCGATCCTCCACGGGCCTTGCGAGCAAATCCTGCGGCGGGCGGCCAGCTTCGTTCCATATCATGCTGCCGCTCTGCACGGGCAGATAGCCGGTAATGCAGTTTATCAACGTGGTTTTTCCCATGCCTACCGCTCCCAGCACGCAGGTGCATTCTCCTTTTATCAGTTCCAGGTCGAGGTTCCATAAAACATGGTTCTCGCCATAAAACTGATTCACGGCGCGTAAGCTCAACATGCATCATCTCCTCACGACAGGATTAAAGATAAACTCATTTCACCGCGGCATTTACCTTCCCGGCGGGAAGAGGGAACAGGTTTCTTCCTGCATGTTGCAATTCCCCTGCCATGTCACGCTGGGGTTGCAGAAACAGGGCAATTTTGAGAAAAGCCTCACCTGTACGGCTGAAAAAAGCATGAGCAATGCAGGCTTGCCGTTACGCTGCACTTTGCCAGTGCTCGCCTTTTCTCGATTCTGGTGCAGAACAGCGCATAAAAAAGAAGAAAGAAACGTTGAATTTGTGAGCGCCTTCACTACTGTCTACACAAAGTGAAATGAGGCGATAAAAAGCAAAAATAGGGCGGAAAAATTTTTTTCGCGGCGGTCAGGTTAAAAAAAGTAATTTTTGCGGGCGGCGACCCGAAAGGGCTGGCTGCACTTATCCACTATTCCTGTGGATAACCTTGTGCATTAGAGTTAGAAAACTAGCGGTAAGCGAGAGCGGGCGCGGCCTGCGCGCGAATTGACGCGAAACCGGTCTTTTAAAAAAATAATTTTAAAATCAGCTGGTTATATAAAATCAATCCGTGTCAAAAAAGTGTCACCAAGCCAGGTCTCATTTTTATTACATTGCTTGACAAAACTTAAAGGGCAAAAAACTGGGGATAACCGCTGCCAGAGAGCATTTAATTTCGACTTTGCTGAAATCGCGTACGCAGCCGGGTGAAATTTTATGCTGTATTCCATTTTGTGGCTTGCTGAACTGGTTTTTTATCCAGTATTATTAGCTGGCAAAAATTCCTGTGTCGAGTAAAATTATCCTCCGGCCCGCTGGTTTTTTCCTCAGGTAGCAACTCAATGAGTAAAGCGTTCAAACTTAATTCTGCATTCAAACCCTCCGGCGATCAGCCCGATGCCATACGGCGTCTTGAAGAGGGGCTTGAAGACGGACTTGCCCATCAGACATTACTGGGGGTGACCGGGTCAGGAAAGACCTTTACCGTAGCAAACGTAATTGCGGACCTGCAGCGTCCAACCATGGTGCTGGCGCCGAACAAAACGCTCGCGGCGCAGCTTTATGGCGAGATGAAAGAGTTCTTTCCTGACAACGCGGTGGAATTTTTCGTTTCTTACTACGACTACTACCAGCCCGAAGCCTACGTACCCAGCTCCGACACCTTTATTGAAAAAGATTCCTCGGTAAACGAACACATCGAGCAGATGCGTCTGTCGGCGACTAAAGCGTTGCTTGAGCGCCGTGACGTTATTGTCGTCGCGTCGGTTTCGGCCATTTATGGCCTGGGCGATCCCGATCTGTATCTGAAAATGATGCTGCATCTCACCAAAGGGATGATTATCGATCAGCGCTCTATTCTGCGTCGTCTTACCGAACTGCAGTATGCGCGCAACGACCAGGCATTCCAGCGCGGCACCTTCCGGGTGCGCGGCGAAGTCATTGATATCTTCCCGGCAGAATCGGACGATATGGCGCTGCGCGTAGAGCTGTTCGATGAAGAGGTAGAACGCCTGTCGCTGTTCGATCCGCTGACCGGCCAGGTCGATCAGGCTATCCAGCGTTTTACCGTCTACCCTAAAACGCACTACGTCACGCCGCGTGAACGTATTCTGCAGGCGATGGAAGAGATTAAAGTTGAACTGGCAGACAGGCGCAGGGTGCTGCTGGCGAACAACAAGCTGCTTGAAGAGCAGCGCTTAACGCAGCGTACGCAGTTTGATTTAGAGATGATGAACGAGCTGGGCTACTGTTCGGGCGTGGAAAACTACTCGCGCTTCCTCTCCGGACGCGGGCCGGGCGAGGCGCCGCCGACGCTGTTTGATTATCTTCCGGCCGACGGGCTGCTGGTGGTGGACGAATCTCACGTTACCATTCCTCAGATTGGCGGCATGTACCGCGGCGACCGGGCGCGTAAAGAGACGCTGGTGGAGTATGGTTTCCGCCTGCCTTCTGCGCTGGATAACCGCCCGCTGAAGTTTGAAGAGTTCGAAGCGCTGGCCCCGCAGACTATTTACGTCTCGGCAACGCCGGGCAACTACGAACTGGAAAAATCCGGCGGCGATATCGTCGATCAGGTCGTGCGTCCTACAGGACTGCTGGATCCGATAATCGAAGTGCGTCCCGTTGCTACCCAGGTCGACGATCTGCTTTCTGAGATCCGCAAACGCGTGGAAATTAACGAACGCGTGCTGGTGACCACGCTGACTAAACGCATGGCGGAAGATCTTACCGAATACCTGGAAGAGCATGGCGAAAAGGTGCGCTATCTGCATTCGGATATCGATACGGTTGAACGTATGGAAATCATCCGTGACCTGCGCCTTGGCGAGTTCGACGTGCTGGTGGGCATCAACCTGCTGCGTGAAGGGCTGGATATGCCCGAAGTCTCGCTGGTGGCGATTCTGGATGCCGACAAAGAGGGCTTCCTGCGTTCCGAGCGTTCTCTGATCCAGACCATCGGGCGCGCGGCGCGTAACGTTAACGGCAAAGCGATTCTGTACGGGGACAAAATCACCCCATCAATGGCGAAAGCGATTGGGGAAACGGAGCGCCGCCGCGAGAAACAGGAGCGCTATAACGAAGAGAACGGCATTACGCCGCAGGGCCTGAATAAGAAAGTGGTCGATATTCTGGCGCTGGGCGAGTCGGTGTCGAAAATGAAACCTAAAGGGCGCGGGAAAGCGAAAATCGTTGAAGAGGATGAAGTGCTGCTGACGCCAAAAGCGCTGCAGCAGAAAATTCATCAGCTGGAAGCGAAAATGCTGGAGCATGCGCAGAACCTGGAGTTTGAAGAAGCAGCCCAGCTTCGTGACCAGCTCCATCAGCTGCGCGATTTGTTTATCGCCGCCTCGTAATCTTGTCGGGTGGCGCTGGCGCTTACCCGACCTACAGTAGGGTGGATAAGCGCCAGCGCCATCCACCGCGGTCAATACATGACGCCAGGGAAAAGGTTTCGTAGGGTGGATAAGCGCCAGCGCCATCCACCGCGGCCAGCGTATGACAGCATGGAAAAGGTTTCGTAGGGTGGATAAGCATCAGCGCCATCCACAGCGGCCAGCGTATGACGGCATGGAAAAGGTTTCGTAGGGTGGATAAGCGTCAGCGCCATCCACAGCGGCCAGCGTATGACGGCATGGAAAAGGTTTCGTAGGGTGGATAAGCGTCAGCGCCATCCACCGCGGTCAGCGCATGACGCCATGGAAAAGGTTTCGTAGGTCGGATAAGCGTCAGCGCCATCCACCGCAGCCAGCGCATGACGGCATGGAAACGGTTTCGTAGGGTGGATAAGCGCCAGCACCATCCACCGCGGCCAGCGTATGACAGCATGGAAAAAGTTTTCGTAGGATAGATAAGCGCCAGCGCCATCCACCGCGGTCAGCGTATGACAGCATGGAAAAGGTTTCGTAGGGTGGATAAGCGTCAGCGCCATCCACAGCGGCCAGCGTATGACGCCATGGAAAAGGTTTCGTAGGGTGGATAAGCGCCAGCGCCATCCACCGCGGTCAGCACATGACGCCATGGAAAAGGTTTCGTAGGGTGGATAAGCGTCAGCGCCATTCACCGTTGTCAACGCATGACGGCATGGAAAAGGTTTCGTAGGGTGGATAAGCGTCAGCGCCATCCACAGCGGCCAGCGTATGACGCCATGGAAAAGGTTTCGTAGGGTGGATAAGCGGCAGCGCCATCCACCGCTATTTTTCCCCGCTAACCCAGCGTCTGAATTGCTTTTTCCAGCGCCTGGCGCAGCAGGACGCGATCGTGGCGATAAGGAATATCGCTGGCCTCAAGCGGCTCCTGAATAACCACCCGGTCCTTAACGCTCGACACATCAACGTGCGGACCCACAACCACCGCATCGATAATTCTTTTCCCGACCCGTTGCTCCATGATTTCCAGCTTCTCCTTCAGCGTCAGGCTTGCTGCGGCTTCGCTAAGTTCACGCCCCAGATTGCCGATATAAACCACCGGCGCCGGAGTGCGCCTGAGCGCCTGATCCATATCTTCCAGCAGCAAAAGCGGCATCAGGCTGGTGTAAAAACTTCCCGGGCCAATCAGGATAAGATCCGCTTCGGCGATGGCCTCCACCGCTTCGCGAGTGGCATGAGATTTCGGATACAGCATCAGCTCCTGCGGCGGGGAGGCAAGCTGGTCGATATTCACCTCGCCATAGATAAAATGCCCTTCCGCATCCGTCGCCATCAGATCGACCGGTTGCTCCGACATGGGGATCAGCAGCGCGTCGACTTTTAGCAGGCTACGAATGAGATTAATGGCCTCCAGAGGACGGATGCTCAGGTGATCCAGCGCCTTTAACATCAGATTTCCAAGGTTATGTCCGGAAAGCTCGCCATTGCCGCCAAAACGATACTCAAACATCGCCGAAGCGACGCTGGGCTCGGTAATTAACTGATTTAAACAGTTACGCATATCTCCCCAGGCTATCCCTCCTTCAGAGCGTCGAATACGCCCGGTTGACCCGCCGTCGTCCGTGGTGGTGACGATACCCGTCAGGCGGGAGCCTAAAGAGGAAAGGGAAGACATAACCCGGCCAAGACCGTGGCCGCCGCCGAGGGCAACCACCCGATCAAGATCCGCAAACGTGCGACTGCGCATAGCTATTCCTTATGACGAACTTTCCGGCTTAAGGTAGCGTAAAAGCGCTGAAAAAACGATGCAGGCGCCGTGGTTAATGATGTATATCAAGGTAAAAATTCGCTTTTCGCGTACTTTGTGGCGAAATTGAACGATTAGTTCGTTATATATTTGTTTATATAACGAAAGCTGTTATGGCGAACAATGCCGTCACGCGTTACTATCGTTTAAACACACACTAAGCCTCTGGACCTAAGTCGCAAGATAGGGTGCTTTGGCCGTGACCTCCGGGTCGCCAGGGTGCAGAAAGAAATGCCTGCATCTCCCGTATTTGGAAAGGTGTATATGGCTCCTCAACTGACCGATGCGTTCGCGCGCAAGTTTTTCTATCTGCGCCTGTCGATTACCGACGTGTGCAACTTCCGTTGCAACTACTGCCTGCCGGATGGCTACAAGCCGCACGGCGTGGCGAACAAAAGCTTCCTTAACGTCGATGAAATTCGCCGTGTTACCCGCGCCTTCGCCGCTTTGGGTACCGAAAAGGTGCGCCTCACCGGCGGCGAACCCTCTTTGCGCCGCGACTTTTCCGACATCATCGCCGCCATCAGCGAAAACCCGGCGATTCGCCAGCTTGCCGTGACGACCAACGGCTACCGTCTTGCAAGGGATGTCCGGCAGTGGCGGGATGCGGGCTTAACCGCGGTGAACGTCAGCGTGGATAGCCTGGACGCCCGTCAGTTTCACGCCATCACCGGGCAGGATAAATTTCGCCAGGTGATGGAAGGCATCGACGCCGCTTTTGCCGCCGGTTTTGAGCGCGTGAAGGTTAATACGGTGCTGATGCGCGGCGTTAACCATCACGAGCTGGATACCTTTCTCGCCTGGATCAAACCGCGCCCCATCCAGCTACGCTTTATTGAACTGATGGAAACCGGCGACGGCGGCGAACTCTTCCGTAAATACCATATCTCCGGCGCCACCATCCGCGACGAGCTTCTGCAGCGCGGCTGGGTGCGCCAGCTTCGCGGCCGTAGCGACGGCCCGGCGCAGGTCTTCTGCCATCCGGATTACGAAGGCGAAATTGGCCTCATTATGCCGTATGAAAAAGATTTCTGTGCGAGCTGCAACCGCCTGCGCGTGTCGTCGACCGGCAACCTTCACCTGTGCCTGTTCGGCGACGGCGGCATTTCGCTGCGTGATTTGCTGGCGGAGGATGCGCAAGGTGAAGCGCTGGAAGCGCGTATTTCCGCGGCCCTCGCTCAGAAGAAACAGACCCATTTCCTGCATGACGGTCATACCGGCATCACCCAGAACCTGTCCTATATTGGTGGGTAGCGTCAAACAATAAGGAGAAAAAGTATGAGTCAGGTAAGCGAAGCGTTTATCCCGGCACGTATTGCCATTTTGACCGTCTCCGGTCGCCGGGGCGAAGAGGATGATACCTCCGGCCACTATCTGCGCGAGTCGGCTACTGAAGCGGGCCACGAGGTGGCAGACAAAGCCATCGTAAAAGAAAACCGCTATGCCATCCGCGCCCAGGTTTCCCAGTGGATCGCAAGCGATGATATACAGGTCGTATTAATTAACGGCGGCACGGGATTTACCGAGGGCGATCAGGTTCCGGAAGCGCTGCTGCCGCTGTTTGACCGCGAAATAGAAGGGTTTGGCGAGCTGTTCCGCATGCTCTCTTATGAAGAGATTGGTACCTCCACGCTGCAGTCCCGGGCGGTCGCAGGTCTTGCCAACCGTACGCTGATTTTCGCCATGCCAGGCTCAACCAAAGCCTGTCGCACCGCCTGGGAAAATATCATCGTGCAGCAGCTGGATGCGCGCCAGCGCCCCTGTAATTTCCATCCACATATCAAGAAGTAGATTATGTCGCAACTGACCCATATTAACGCCGCCGGCGAAGCGCATATGGTGGACGTTTCCACTAAGGCTGAAACCGTTCGGGAAGCGCGCGCGGAAGCCTTTGTCACCATGCGCGCTGAAACGCTCGCCATGATAGTTGAGGGCAGCCACCACAAAGGCGACGTTTTTGCCACCGCCCGCATTGCCGGGATTCAGGCAGCGAAACGTACCTGGGAGCTTATCCCGCTGTGCCATCCGCTGATGCTGAGCAAGGTGGAAGTAAACCTGCAGGCTGAGCCGGAGCACAGCCGCGTGCGCATTGAAGCCCTCTGCCGTCTGACAGGCAAAACCGGCGTCGAAATGGAGGCGCTGACGGCCGCCTCGGTTGCCGCTTTAACCATCTACGATATGTGCAAGGCTGTGCAAAAAGATATGGTGATAGGTCCGGTACGCCTGCTGGCGAAAAGCGGCGGCAAATCCGGCGATTTTAAGGTGAACGACAATGATTAACGTTCTGTTTTTTGCCCAGGTACGCGAACTGGTAGACTGCGACAGGCTGCAGCTCAGCGCGGCATACGGCGATGTTGAGCAGCTGCGTGCCGAACTGGCAACCAGAAGCGACCGCTGGGCGCTGGCGCTGGAGTCAGGCAAGCTGCTTGCCGCGGTCAATCAAACGCTGGTGAGCTTCGATCATCCTCTGGCGGACGGCGATGAAGTCGCTTTCTTCCCGCCGGTTACCGGAGGCTGACGGCATGGAAAATACCCGCATCCGCGTCAGCCACGAAAATTTCAACGTGGGCGACGAATACCTCTGGCTATCGCAGTGTGATGAAGACGGCGCGGTCGTCACCTTTACCGGCAAGGTTCGTAACCATAACCTGGGCGAGAGCGTCAGCGCGCTGACCCTTGAGCATTACCCCGGCATGACGGAAAAAGCGCTGGCGGAAATTGTCGCAGAGTCTCGTCTTCGCTGGCCTTTGCAGCGCGTTTCGGTCATTCACCGTATCGGTGAATTATGGCCAGGCGATGAAATCGTCTTCGTTGGCGTAACCGGCGCGCACCGCAGCTCGGCGTTCGACGCGGCGCAATTTATAATGGATTATCTGAAAACGCGCGCGCCGTTCTGGAAGCGTGAAGCCACCCCGGAAGGGGAGCGCTGGGTCGAAGCGCGGGATAGCGATAAACAGGCGGCCGGGCGCTGGTAAGAGGCGCGCCGTTGGAGTTGTGTTAATCTTAAGCATGGTAGGCTTTTCAGCCTGAAGTCAGGTTAACGCAATTAACAGAGGTAGCATCATGGATCGATTCCCCCGTTCCAATGACACAATCGTTCAACAGGCGCGTACCGGCCTGCAGGCATACATGGCGCAGGTTTACGGCTGGATGACCTGCGGGCTGTTACTGACCGCTTTTATTGCCTGGTATGCCGCCAATACCCCGGCGGTGATGGAGTTTGTCTTCTCCAGTAAGATCACTTTCTTCGGGCTGATTATCGCCCAGCTGGCGCTGGTTTTTGTGCTCTCCGGCATGGTGCAAAGGCTGAGCGCAGGCATGGCGACCACGCTGTTTATGCTTTACTCGGCGCTGACGGGCCTGACCCTATCCAGCATCTTTATCGTTTATACCTATTCGTCTATCGCCAGCACCTTTGTGGTGGCGGGCGGCATGTTTGGCGCCATGAGCCTGTATGGCTACACCACCAAACGCGATCTTAGCGGTTTCGGTAATATGCTGTTTATGGCGCTGATCGGCATCGTGCTGGCTTCGCTTGTCAACATCTGGCTGAAAAGCACCGCCCTGATGTGGGCGGTGACCTACATCGGCGTGATTGTATTTGTGGGCCTCACCGCCTACGACACGCAGAAGCTGAAAAATATCGGCGAACAGATTGACGCGCGCGATACGCAAAATATGCGTAAGTATTCCATCCTTGGCGCGCTGACGCTCTATCTGGACTTCATCAACCTGTTCCTGATGCTACTGCGTATTTTTGGCAACCGTCGTTAGGTTGAAACCTTGTGGTCCGGCCCCTCTTCCTCCGAAGCAGGGGCGTTCTTCTCTTCTTTGCGCATCTTTTTCTCGTTCTTCACCCGCAGCTTTTTCGCCCGGCTTTCCAGCGCCAGATAACAGACAATGGCCAGCAGCAGCGGGGCGATAAAGTAGAGCAAACGGTAGGCGAGCAGGGCGGCGATAATGGCGCCGTGGCTGGTGTGTTCCCCGGCCAGCAGCGCGATAAATACCGCTTCCAGCACTCCGATGCCCGCCGGGATATGCACAATAACCCCGACGATACTGCTCACCAGCAGCACCCCCAGCACGAAGAAGTAGTTCACTTCCTGGCCCAGCAGCAGCCAGATAATGGCGCCCATCGCCATCCAGTTGGCGCTGGAGATAACCATCTGCGCAATGGCGAACTTAAACGACGGCAGCACCAGCTTCTGCCCCTTTACCGTCATATGGCGGTGTTTGGCAAAAGCGCAGAACCACAGATAGATTACGATGATCGCCAGCAGCGCGATGCCAATAATGCGCAGCGTCGTCTGATTGATATACCAGTGGTCCGGCAGTTGCACGACGCCGGCGGTAAAGATCACCCCGCCCAGCAGAATGTACCCAAGCCAGTTGGTGGAAATACTCAAAGAGAAGATGCGCGTGATAGTGCTGCCGGGCAGGCCAAGACGCGAATAGAGCCGGTAGCGCATGCCTATCCCGCCGACCCAGGTGCTGAGCGTCAGGTTAAAGGCGTAGCAGATAAAAGAGACCAGCATTACCTGGCGTTTAGCCAGCTTATGGCCGCAGTAGGCCCGCCCCAGCAGATCGTAGCAGCCATAGAGCAGATAGCTCACGATCACCAATCCCACGGCGCTGAAAAGCGCGATGCGGTTGTAGCCGCGGATAACCTTCCACACCTCCTGCCAGTCGACCTTCTGGGCATAGACCACCAGCAGCACAATCACAGCGATAAAAAACAGCCAGGTAAGGATCTTCTTTGCCTTACGCCACTTGGGATGCGAGTGAGCCATTACAGTTTTACTCCCTCGTTATCGGAATCGACCCGGTCCTGCGTCTCCATTTCAGGCTGTACGGGCGGCTCAACCAGCGCCAGGCGCGGGGTATGCCCGGGCAGCCAGCCCACCAGGGCGGGGAAGTGGCGTAAAAAGTGGAACACCACCACGCTTTTGCCCAGGTTCCACCAGGTACGTTTGGGGATCAGAGTCTCATCCACCTGCTGACAGTCTTCGCTGATGAGGCGGCTAAGATTGTCACGTAGCTGCTGATTGAAATTCATATCGTAGACGATCAGGTTCGCTTCCAGGTTGAGGGAGAGGCTCAGGGGATCGAGATTGCTGGAGCCGACGGTAGCCCAGTGATCGTCCATCAGCGCTACTTTGCCATGCAGCGGCCTGCGCAGGTATTCATAGACTTCGACGCCGCCTTTTACCAGATAGTTATAGAGCAGGCGGGCGCCTACTTTCACGATAGGCATATCCGGCTCGCCCTGAACAATGAGCTTCACTTTTACGCCGCGGCGGGCGGCGTTGCGCATGGCGTGCAGCAGCCGGTAGCCGGGAAAGAAATAGGCGTTGGCGATAATCACTTCCTGCTTCGCGTTGCTTAACATCTTCAGGTAGTAGCGCTCGATATCGTCCCGGTGCTGGTCGTTATCGCGCCAGACAAACAGCGCCTGCGCCTCGCCCGGCATCGGGTTATCCTGCGCCTGATGACGGCGGCGGCTCCACCAGCGGCGCGGGCGTTCATGCCCCGGCAGGTTAGAGACTATAAAGCCTGAAATATCATCCACCACCGGCCCTTCAACCCTGACGGCGTAGTCCTGCTTCGCCTGCGGGCCGTAGTTAATCATATGCTCGGCGGAGTAGTTAATACCGCCGACAAAGGCGAGCTGGCCGTCCACCACCACCAGCTTGCGGTGCATCCGGCGGAAGACGTTGGTACGCATGCCGAAAAGCGGCGGGCGGGGATCGTAATAGCGAAACTTCACCCCGGCGCTGGTGAGCTGGCTGACAAACTCATCGCTTAAATCGGGAGAGCCGTAGCCATCCAGCAGCACGTCGACGCTTACGCCACGCTTAGCCGCGTTCAGAATAACCTTGTGAAGCTGTTTGCCGACATCGTCCTCAAACCAGATAAAGGTTTCGAGGATCACCGTATTACGCGCGTTGTCGATCGCTTCAAACACCGCCGGGAAAAATTCATCGCCATTTTCCAGCAGTTCGATGCGGTTACCGTCGCGCCAGTTATTTTTCATATATGGATCTCCACGGCGAGCGGAGCATGATCGGACAGATGACGCCAGTGACGCAGATTGAGGGTCGAAGGCGCGCTGACATGCGCGTGTTTGACGTAAATTCTGTCCAGGCGCAGCAGCGGCAAGCCTGCCGGGAAAGTGCGGGCGGGGCGGCCATAGGCGCGGGTAAACACTTCGTCCAGCCCGGCCTGCTTTTTGAGTAAACGATTCGCTTTTTGCCGCCAGTCGTTGAAATCTCCGGCAACGACCACGGGATCGCCTTCGGGCAGGCCGTTAACCAGCTCGCACAGCATATTCAGCTGCGCCTGGCGGTGTTCTTCGCGCAGCCCAAGGTGAACGCAAATGATGTGTACGCAAACGCTCTGGTCCGGCACGGTCAACTGGCAATGCAGCATGCCCCGCTTTTCATGGCCGTCCACGGAGATATCGCGATTATCAAACTGGGTAATGGGAAAGCGGGAAAGCACGGCGTTGCCGTGATGCCCCTCCGGATAAACGGCGTTGCGCCCGTAGGCAAAATCGTTCCACACGGTATCGGCCAGAAATTCATAGTGGCTGGTTTCAGGCCAGTTTTCGAAGCGCACCGAATGAGCCTCGTGCGCGCCCATCACTTCCTGAAGGCAAACAATATCTGCCGCTACCGTGCGCACCGCATCCCGAAGCTCCGGCAGAATAAAACGACGGTTAAAAGTGGTGAAGCCCTTGTGTGTATTTATCGTGAGCACTTTAAAAGAAAAGCGCGGAGTCTGATGTGCCATGCCGCTCCCGGTCTTTTTGTTTTCCTGGTGTAAATAAAGTGTAGTCTTTGTCACAAAAAGAGGGCGGGTTGCGGAATTTTCCGTACACTGGCGTACTCTCAATGACAGGATAAACCATGCCAGGAGTAAAAACATGAAGTGGCAACAGCGCATACAGGTGACAACCGGCCTGACTTGTTGGCAGATTATGCTGCATTTTATGGTTGTGGTTGCGCTGCTGGCGGGCTGGAAAATGAAGGCGCTTATCCCGGTCGGCGTGGGCCTGTGTCTGCTTTATGTGGCAACGGTGGCGGTGATGTTCGCCCTGCAGCGCTTTCACAGCGGCAGGCTGCGTGACATCGGCGACTTCCTGGAGGAGTTAACCACCAGCTGGTATTTCGGCTCGGCGATGATTGCGCTCTGGCTGCTGTCCCGCGTGGTAGAAAGCAATCTGCTTATCGCAGCAGCAGGCCTGGTGATGATTGCCGGACCCGCCGTTTACTCCCTGCTTGCCAAAGACAAATCAGGCAACTTTACGCCGAAACATCCAGTACGCCGCTGATATCGTGACGGCCGCTATCACCAGCAGCGGCCACACGCTGCCCCACACGATGTCAAAACTCGCATCCTTCAGGTAAATCTGTTTCGTAATGTCGGTGAAATGCCGGATAGGGTTTACCCAGGTTATATCCTGCAGCCACACCGGCATATTCTCTACCGGGGAAACGTAACCCGAAAGCAAGATCGCCGGCATCATAAAGACAAAAACCCCGATAAACGCCTGCTGCTGCGTTGAGCACAGCGCGGAGATAAGCAGCCCAAAGCCTACCAGAGACAGCCCGTAAATCAGCATCGTGAAATAGAACAGCAGCACCGATCCGGAGAAGGGGATATGATAGCCCCAGATGCCCACGCCCAGCACGATAGTGGCCTGTCCGATAGCGACAATCTGCGCGGGTACAGCTTTGCCGACGAAAATCTGCCAGGTAGCCAGCGGCGATACCAGAAGCTGATCGAGCGTTCCCTGTTCACGCTCGCGGGCAACCGACAGCGAGGTGACAATCATCACGCCGATGGTGGTTATCATGGCGATAAGCGACGGCACCACGAACCATTTGTAATCCAGATTCGGGTTATACCAGTTACGCACCACCAGCTCGATGTTGTTCGGCAACGGCCGCCCGGTGAGCAGCTCCTGCTGATAGTTTTTCACTATCTGCTGCAGATAGTTGGCGGCAATCTGGGCGCTGTTAGAGTTACGGCCATCCAGAATAATTTGCAGCTTTGCGGGCTGGCTGTTTGCCAGATCGCGCGAAAAATCCGCCGGGAAGCGAATCAGCAGCAGCGCCTTTTGGTTGTCGATGGTTGGCTGTATTTCCTGCGGGCTCTTTAACAGCAGCACGTGGTTAAAGGCTTTTGCTCGGGCAAAACGCTGCGTCAGCTCCACGGAATGGCTGCCGTTATCCTCGTTATAAATCGCAATGGTCGCGTTGGTTACTTCAAGCGTTGCGGCAAAGGGGAACAGCACAACCTGCAGAATGACCGGCGCGATGAGAATGGCGCGCGTCTGAGGTTCGCGCAGCAGAGATTGCAGCTCTTTGCGAATCAAGGTCCATAGTCGATAAAACATGGCTTTCCCTTAATCAAGACGACGTTTGGTCTTCAGCGCCGTCAGGCCGATAAACATCACCGCCGAGGCAACCAAAAACAGCACGTTGACCACCAGCACCGTGGCGATATTCCCCGCCAGAAAAAGGCTTTGCAGCGTGCTGACGAAGTAGCGTGCGGGTATCACATAGGTTACCGCGCGAATAATCGCGGGCATGCTGTCAATCTGAAAGATAAAGCCCGACAGCATAATTGACGGCAGAAACGCGGCGTTCAGCGCGACCTGAGCGGCGTTAAACTGGTTGCGTGTAGTAGTGGAAATCAGCAGGCCCATGCCGAGCGTGCTGAGCAAAAACAGGCTGGTGATAAGAAATAAGAGCAGCAGCGACCCGCGATAAGGCACGCCGAGAATAAAGACCGAAACCAGCATGCACAGCAGCATTGCCAGCATGCCGAGCACGTAATAAGGCAGCAGCTTGCAAAGTAATAGCTCGGTGCGCGTAACCTGGGTTGAAAGCAGCGCTTCCATAGTGCCGCGCTCCCATTCACGCGCGACGACCAGCGAAGTGAGGATCGCGCCGATGACCGTCATGATGATCGTTATCGCCCCAGGGATAATAAAATGCTGGCTGATGGCGGCAGGGTTAAACCAGTAGCGCAGCTGCACGTCGATCAGCGGTTCAAAGCTTTCGCCACGATCTTCCGCGCGCTGCTGTTGCCAGATCTGCCAGATCCCTTCCATGTAGCCCTGCACAAAATTCGCGGTGTTCGGTTCGCTACCGTCGGTAATGACCTGAATCGGCGCGGTTGCGCCCGCACGCGCCATGTTCTGCGCAAAGTCGGTTGGGATAACCACCATGCCGCGAATCTTCCCCGCCTGCATAAGCTGAATCAGCTCATGACGGCTATCGCTGATGGTAGGCTGGATATAGGGCGAGGCGCTGATGGTATGGGCGAAGTCCAGCGCTTCCTCGCTTTGCTGCTCCAGCAGAACGCCTACGTGCAGACGGCTGGAGTCGAGGTTGATCCCATAGCCGAAGATAAACAGCAGCAGCAGGGGGATCACGACGGCAATCAACCAGCTGCCTGGGTCGCGCACAATCTGCCGCGTTTCCTTCACGCACAGGGCGCGTACCCGCCGCCAGGAAACAATTTGCTTATGCTCGCTCATGTTCATGCTCCTTATCCCACTCGTGTATCAGCGTGATAAATGCCTGTTCCATGGTCGGATCGGTTTGCTCATCGTTCGCCGCCTGCTGTTTAAGATCGTCCGGCGTGCCGCTGGCGATAAGCTTTCCGCGATAGACAAGGCCTATACGGTCGCAGTATTCCGCCTCGTCCATAAAGTGCGTGGTGACCATTACCGTCACGCCTTTTTCGACCATGCTGTTGATGTGCAGCCAGAATTCGCGGCGGGTGATGGGGTCAACGCCCGAGGTCGGCTCATCGAGAAAAAGTATGTCCGGCTCGTGCATCAGCGAGCAGGCCAGCGCCAGACGCTGTTTAAAACCGAGCGGCAGGGAATCCGTCGCGCTGTTAAAAATTGGCCGGAGGTTGAATGCCTCGCTCATGCTGCGGATTTTTGCTTCCTGATGCTTGCCGCGCAGGCCGTACACGCCGGAGAAGAAGCGCAGGTTTTGCTCCACCGTCAGGTTGCCGTAGAGCGAAAATTTCTGCGCCATATAGCCCAGACGCTGTCGCGCCTTGCCCGAACTGGTTTTTAAATCCATATTCAGCACCAGCGCCTGGCCGGAGGTTGGCACCAGCAGGCCGCACATCATTTTAAAGGTGGTGGATTTCCCCGCGCCGTTTGGCCCCAGCAGCCCGAAGATTTCTCCGCGCTGTACGGTAAAATCCACATGGTCGGTTGCGGCAAAATCGCCAAATTTTTTGGTCAGCTGTCTGGCTTCAATCACCGTTTCTTCGTGGCTGCCTTCCACGGTATGCAGAATTTTACCGAGCGGCGATTCCTGTTCCCCTGCGCCGCCCAGCAGGTCGATAAATGCATCTTCAAATCGCGGCTCGGTTTGCATGATACGATCGGAAGGCAGCTTCAACGCCTCCGTCAGCGCTTCAGGACTGGCCTCTTTGGCGAGGATCAGCCGCACCGATCGCCCCTGGATCACCCCGTCGCTCACCTGCGGCAGCTTTAGCGCCCGCTGCAGCAGCTTGCGGTTGTTTTCTTCGCCGTGGCTCACCAGCAGCGAACGGCCGGCCATCTTCTGCGTCAGCTCCTTTGGCGCGCCGTGATAAAGCAGCTCGCCTTCGTTCATCAGCAGTACCTCACGACACTGTTCGGCTTCGTCGAGATAGGAGGTGCTCCATAAAATCAGCATTCCTTCGCCCGCCAGCTCGTGCACCATCTGCCACAGCTCGCGGCGCGAAATAGGATCGACGCCCACGCCCGGTTCATCAAGCAGCAGCACTTTTGGCTGACCGACCAGCGTGCAGGCAAGACCAAGCTTCTGCTTCATGCCGCCGGAAAGCTTGCCCGCCAGACGCGAAGTGAACGGCGCAAGGGAGGTAAATTCCAGCAGGCGTTTAAACGTCGTTTCACGCTCCTTGCCCGTCACGCCGCGCAGATCCGCATACAGCGTGAGGTTTTCCATCACCGTTAAATCCTCATACAGCCCGAACTTTTGCGGCATGTATCCCAGCACGGCGTGCAGGGCACGGTCGTCTTTTACGGGGTCCAGTCCGATGACGTCCGCATTTCCCTCGGTCGGTTTAAGCAGGCCCGCCAGCATGCGCATTAATGTAGTTTTACCCGCGCCGTCCGGCCCAACCAGGCCGGTGACTTCGCCCGCATGGATTTCACAGTCAAGGCTCGCTACGGCAGGCTTCTCCAGCCCCGGAAAGCTTTTCATCAGCCCGCGCAGGCGGATGATGCCCTCACTGCTGCTCATGCCGCTCTCCATCGTTAAAACTGACGGTGACCGGCATGCCCTGACGCAGCGAGTCGTCCGCGTCGGTGACGATAATGCGCAGGCGATAGACTAAATCGGTACGCAGATCGGGCGTCTCAACCGTTTTCGGCGTGAATTCAGCGGTAGGGGAAACGAATCCTATTTTGCCGTGATAAGGTTTATCGGGCCGGCCGTCGGTATAAATCTGCACTTCCGTGCCGGGCTGCGCCTTGCTCAGGCTGGCTTCGTTGACATAGGCGCGTACCCAGACCGGGCGCGTCAGGGAAAGCGTCAGCACCGTGCTTCCGGCGTTCAGCATGCTGCCAGGCTCTACGGCGCGGGTCAGTATCGTGCCGTCGGAAGGAGCAATAAGCGTGGTGTCCTGTAAATCCAGCTGCGCCTGGGCGAGCTGCGCTTTGGCCTGTTGCAGGCCGGCCTGCGCCTGCGCGATTTCCTGCGGACGATTGCCGGAACGGTACTGGCTGAGCTTGTCCTGCGCGGCTTTTAGCGTGGCTTTAGCCTGGCTGCTTGCGGAGCGGGCGTTTTCCAGATCGTTTGCGGAAACCACACGTCTGGCCCACAATCCCTGCTGGCGCTGATAAAAGTTCTGCGCATAGTCGTAAGCGGCCTGGGCCTGATTGACC
The DNA here is from genome assembly GCF_051307055.1 of Dryocola sharpae. Classification (GTDB taxonomy): domain Bacteria; phylum Pseudomonadota; class Gammaproteobacteria; order Enterobacterales; family Enterobacteriaceae; genus Dryocola. The sequence goes on from NZ_CP149994.1 coordinate 1,290,047, forward strand.
TGCGCTGCGGCCTGGGAAATTTCTTCATCGCGGTAGCCTGCAATCACCAGATCGAATTTAGCCTGGGCGGCCGCGACGTTGGCTTCCGCCTGCTGCAGGGCGTTCTGATACGGGCCCTTATCCAGCTCGCCAAGGGTTTCTCCGGCCTTAACTGCGTCGCCTTCATCCACTTTCAGCGTGGCAAGGCGCCCGCCCGCGCGAAAGCTCATATTGACGGTGCGAATATCCACATTGCCGTAGAGCGTCAGCGGTTTCTCCCGCGTGCTTTGATACCACAGCCAGCCGCCGGCACAGACGGCCAGCAGCGCAATAAGTACTGTCACCACAATAATCGGTTTTTTATCTTTCATCGCCCGCTCTTCCTCGCTCAGCAGATAATCCCTGCAGGATGAAATCGACGTGGCTTAGCACCACGTCGCTGATTTGCTGCACGCAGGCCTTATCGAACGTTGTCCAGCCGGTGCGTAATAAAATCGTCTCGCGCACTAAGCGGAAGGCAAGCACCTGTCCGAGCAGAGCGTGGGTGTGCAAAATGGTTTCGGTATCTGACGGATCGCGTCCCGTGTAACGGCCTACCAGGCCTGTGAAATGCGCATGCATCGGCGCAATCACCCGGTTGTGAATGAGCTGGTAGGCGGGCGTGGGCGAAAGCTGCTCGCGCGAGATAAATTTGCTCAGGTTCAGCGTTTCATCGGCGGTGAGCAGGCTAATCATATGGCGACAGGCGGTGTGAATCAGCTCGCGGATTTGCGCTTTGTCCGGCTCGGGCTGGCTAAGAATGGCTTCGGCGCTTTGCACATGAGGCTCAAAGTTGTGGCTGATGAAATCCGCAATCCACCGGGCCGAGGCCATATAAAGCTCTTCTTTTGAGCCGAAATAATAGGTGATGGCCGCGATATTTTGCCCGGCAAGGGCGGCGATATCACGCGTGGTAGCGTGCAGGCCGTATTCGCCAAACTGAGCAATAGCGGCATTGATAAGGGTATTTTTAGCCTGTTCACCGCGGGAGGTGACGGGCGTCGGCGTGGCGTTCATACCGACCTCTTCAAAAGTTAATCAATCGATTGATTAAGCGTAAGCCGTCACCCTCAGGATGTCCAGCGGCGAGTATTTATGCTGTGAAAGGCCGGTAAAAAGAGAAATTGTGCGGAGTATCACAAAAGCTGCTACACTGCGCCCCTTACGGCACCGTGGTTTGTGCCCCTCTACTCGCCAGGATACTGGCGTCATATGAACCCCTGGAAACTACACCGCGAACGGCGGTCAGGGCGATTCTGGAGTACCTATGTCTTTTGATTCTCTCGGCCTGAATGCCGATATTCTGCGTGCGGTGGAAGAGCAGGGCTATCGTGAGCCTACCCCAATCCAGCGCCAGGCGATCCCGGTAGTATTAGCAGGCCGTGACCTGATGGCCAGCGCCCAGACCGGCACCGGCAAAACCGCAGGTTTTACCCTGCCGCTGTTGCAACGCCTTGTCGACAAGGAGCCGCACGCTAAAGGTCGTCGCCCGGTGCGCGCCCTGATCCTGACGCCAACCCGCGAGCTGGCCGCTCAGATTGGCGAAAACGTGCGTGATTACAGCAAATATTTAAATCTCCGCTCGCTGGTGGTTTTCGGCGGGGTGAGCATTAACCCGCAGATGATGAAACTGCGCAGCGGCGTCGACGTGCTGGTGGCGACCCCTGGCCGTCTGTTAGATCTGGAACATCAGAACGCCGTAAAACTCGACCAGGTCGAAATCCTGGTGCTTGATGAAGCCGACCGTATGCTGGACATGGGCTTTATTCACGACATTCGCCGCGTGCTGGCAAAACTGCCCGCTCGCCGCCAGAACCTGCTGTTCTCCGCCACGTTCTCCGACGACATTAAAGGCCTGGCAGAGAAGCTGCTGCACAATCCGGAAGAGGTCTCCGTGGCGCGCCGCAACACCGCTTCTGAGCAGATTACCCAGCACGTGCATTTCGTTGATAAGAAACGTAAAAGAGAACTGCTGTCGCAGATGATCGGCGAAGGGAACTGGCAGCAGGTGCTGGTCTTTACGCGTACCAAACACGGCGCCAACCACCTGGCTGAACAGCTGGACAAAGACGGTATTACCGCCGCCGCCATCCATGGCAACAAGAGCCAGGGCGCTCGTACCCGCGCGCTGGCCGATTTCAAAAGCGGTGGTATTCGCGTGCTGGTAGCAACGGATATCGCGGCTCGCGGCCTGGATATTGAAGAGCTGCCGCACGTTGTCAACTACGAGCTGCCGAACGTGCCGGAAGATTACGTGCACCGCATCGGCCGTACCGGCCGCGCTGCGGCAACCGGCGAAGCGCTGTCTCTGGTTTGTGTTGATGAGCACAAGTTGCTGCGTGACATCGAACGCCTGCTGAAACGCGAAATCCCGCGCATGGCGATTCCGGGCTACGAAGTGGATCCTTCTATCCCTGCCGAGCCAATCGTAAACGGACGTCAGCAGCAGCGTGGCGGCGGACGCGGTGGTCAGGGGCAGGGCCAGCGCCGCGGCGGAAACAGCAACAGCAGCGCGCCGTCCGATCGCAGCGGTGCGCCGCGTCGTCAGTCCCGCCCTCAGGGCGATGGCGCAGCTAAACCCGCTGGGGCAAACGGCCGTCGTCGTCCGCCTCGCAAGCCTGCCGCATCTGGCTAATGTGCTATACGTAGGGCGGGTAAGCAACGCGCCATTCGCCAGTTTTCGGCGGATGGCGCTGGCGCTTATCCGCCCTACGCACTAACATAGCGCCTCTTTTTTTACCGGAAAACGTTATGCGTGTACTCCTCGCGCCGATGGAAGGCGTTCTCGACTCTTTAGTTCGTGAACTCCTGACCCAGGTGAACGACTACGACCTGTGTATCACCGAATTTCTGCGCGTGGTCGATCAGCTTTTGCCGGTAAAATCCTTCCATAAGCTTTGCCCGGAATTACTGCATAACAGCCGCACGCCTTCGGGTACGTTGGTGCGTGTACAGCTTCTGGGCCAGTATTCGCAATGGCTGGCAGAAAATGCCGCGCGCGCCGTTGAGCTCGGTTCCTGGGGCGTCGATCTCAACTGCGGCTGCCCGTCGAAACTGGTTAACGGCAGCGGCGGTGGCGCAACGCTCCTCAAAGATCCCGAGCTTATCTATCGTGGCGCAAAAGCCATGCGTGAAGCGGTGCCTGCGGCGTTGCCGGTGACGGTCAAAATACGCCTCGGCTGGGACAGTGGCGCCAGACAATTTGAAATTGCCGATGCCGTGCAGCAGGCAGGCGCTACGGAACTTGTTGTCCACGGGCGCACGAAAGAAGATGGTTATAAAGCAGAGCTGATCAACTGGGCGGCCATCGGCGAAATCCGCCAGCGGCTGTCCATTCCGGTAATCGCTAACGGCGAAATCTGGGACTGGCAAAGCGCGCAGGATTGTCTCGCCGCTACGGGCTGTGATTCAGTCATGATCGGCCGCGGGGCGCTAAACGTGCCGAATCTGAGCCGGGTCATCAAATATAATGAACCGCGCATGCCCTGGACGGAAGTGGTAAAGCTGCTGCAAAAATACAGCCAGCTCGAAAAGCAGGGCGATACCGGCATGTATCACGTGGCACGCATCAAGCAGTGGCTGGGCTATCTGCGAAAAGAATACGCTGAGGCGACGGATTTATTTGCGGAAATCCGCACGTATAAAACCTCGTCTGATATTGCCCGCGCCATAGGCGCGTTATAATTAACGGAAAGGATAATAAATAACCCCTTATCGTTATTTAACCTGCGTCAGGTTCAACTTATTTATTACAAATAGAAAAGAAATTGCCGTCTACTGTTAAATTACTCACAGTTTGATGAGTTGCTTTGGTTTCATGCTGGATAATAAATAATCCCGGTGTTAGGATGTGCAGGCAAATTAAAAACGGGATTGTTACTGTATAAACAGGCAAAACCTAATTCTTAACGGCTCTATACTCGCCTGTAAGAATTAGGTTTTTTTGTTTTTAATAACCTATGCCAGCGGCGCAGGGCGCCTGTTTTCGGCAATGAAATTTATTTTTTATTACGTGATGTTGTAAAGGAATCCACTAATAAGAAAATGTTAGCGCCGACTCTTTTTTATCTGCGGGCGATATTAACTGCGAAAAAAGCCGTCGCTTGCGGTTGATAAACGAACCATTCATCAAGCTAAAGGCACAGGTGCGGCGGTAAACGTGGAATATAAATTTAATTAGTTCCGATCTCTTATTAACAGGGAGTCGAAATAATGCAAAAGCAACTCACCCTGGCGCTGGTTGCGCTATTAACCGCAGGCGGAGCCCAGGCGGCGGAACGGGCAATGCGAATCCTGCTGGTCAACGACGACGGCTGCGAATCCGTGGGCACCACCTCCCTGCAGGATAAGCTCACAGCAAAAGGCTACGATGTGTGGATGGTGGCGCCGGCAACAAACCAAAGCGGTATCGGATCGGCGATAACCTTTAAGCCGAATAAGATTTTTGAGGTGAAAAAGGTCGCTGAAAAACGCTACTGCTTCCCGGGCACGCCCGCGGATTCCGTTGATTTCGGCCTGCTCGGCATCCTTAAAGAGCAGCCTGTGGATCTGGTTATCTCCGGCGTAAACGACGGCCCAAATACCGGCGTGGCGCAGCTTAATTCCGGCACTATTGGCGCGGCAGCGCGTGCGGTCCGCTACGGTTATCCGGCGATAGCCGCCAGCATCGGCTACATCCTTAGCGAAGAAGAGATGCAGGCAGGCTGGCCTTCTACCCACAAATACTGGGCTGATTCCGTTGACTATGTAGCGGGCCTGGTCGATACGCTGGCGAAGAACTGGCGGCCGGGAAAGGCGGTGTTGCCTGCCGGATCGGGGTTAAGTATTAACTACCCTCCGCTGGCAAAAAACGATATTCACGGCATGAAGTTTGTTGAAAACGAGCGCAACCCTGTTCCACAGCACTACTACAAAATCCTGCCGAACGGTAATGCCCAGCAAATCATGAGCGAGAAAGTGCTGACGCCGGTGGACACGGATACCGACACGGGCTGGTTAAACAGAGGTTATATTACGTGGACGATTTTTGACGGCGAGTGGAATGCATCACAGTTTGAGGAGCAGTATCGCCAGCTATTTGCCGGACGTTCCGCGCTCAAATAGTCCATTGAGGAAGAGAGCACCGTCACGCTTTCTATCCTGGTGGCTTGAATGATATAGCTTTTATGGTAAGTTCATTTAGTTGGATTGTTACTGCCTATGGCAGGCAAAACCTGATTTTCTGGCCCTGGCCGGAAGTCAGGTTTTTTTGTTTCTGGGGTAGCCATGAAAATCGCCAAAATATTAAACAACAACGTAGTGGTGATTCTGGACGAGCAACGGCGCGAACAGGTGGTAATGGGACGTGGGCTGGGCTTTCAGAAACACGTCGGAGATACGCTGGACCGGGATAAGATCGAAAAAGTTTTCGCCCTGCAAAGCGATGAGCTGGTGGCGCGCTTAAGCGAGTTGCTTAACCAAATTCCGCTGGAGGTCATGACCACCTGCGATCGCATTATCGACCTCTCGCGCCAGCGTTTGGGCAAGCTGCAGGAGAGCCTGTACGTTTCGCTGACGGACCACTGCCACTTTGCCATAGAGCGGCAAAAGAAAGGGGTGGCTATCCGCAACGTGCTGCTGTGGGAAATCAGGCGCCTTTATCCAAAAGAGTTTTTGCTGGGGCAGGAGGCGCTGGACATTATCGAAAAGCGTCTTGGCGTGCGGCTGGCGGAGGATGAAGCAGGTTTTATCGCGCTGCACCTTGTCACCGCCCAGCTTAATAGCGAAATGCCCGAAGTGATGCATGTGACACGCGTGATGCAGGAGATTCTGCAGATCGTTAAGTATCAGCTTACGCTTGAGTATGACGAAGAGAGCCTGAGCTATCAGCGCTTCGTCACCCATTTGAAGTTTTTCGCCCAGCGGATGCTGAGCCGTAACGTAGTGGCAGATGATGATGCGACGCTGCACGCGGCGGTGAAAGATAACTATCCGCACGCCTGGCGCTGCGCTGAAAAGATTAACCGGCATCTGGTCGTTGAATATCAGCGCGAGCTGACCACAGAAGAAATTATGTTCCTCGCCATTCACATCGAGCGAGTGCGTAAAGAAAGCCGCAAGGCTTAATAAAAACGGATTGTTACTGCTTCGGCAGGCAAAACCTGAGCGCTGGCTTCCCCCGTGGGGAGGCTGGCCTCAGGTTTTTTGCATTTTACTCAGCCGCACATCGTCTGTAGGCGATAAGTGAAAGGAAGGAACTATGGAGTATCAAGACCTTGCGAAGGTTATTCTGGCCCGGGTAGGCGGGCGTGAGAATATAGTGAGCCTGGTGCATTGCGCCACCCGGCTGCGGTTCAAACTAAAAGATCGGACGCGCGCGGATGCAGAGGAGCTTAAAAAACACCCCGGCGTGATTATGGTGGTGGAAAGCGGCGGGCAATTCCAGGTTGTGATAGGCAACCACGTCAACGACGTTTACAACGCGGTGTGTACTGAGGCAGGAATCGTTGAAGATGTTTCAGTGCCGCATGAGGCGGCTGAAAAAGTTAATCTGATAAGCCGCCTGATAGATATCGTATCGGCGATTTTCACCCCGTTTCTGGGCGTCATGGCCGCATCCGGTATTCTCAAAGGGATGCTGGCGCTTGCGGTGGTCTGCGGTTGGCTGGCGACGGAAAGCGGAACTTACAAGCTGTGGTTCGTCGCAAGCGACGGGCTGTTTTACTTCTTTCCGCTGGTGCTGGGCTACACGGCGGGCAAAAAATTCGGCGGCAGCCCGTTCGTCACTATGGCTATTGGCGGCGCGCTGACGCATCCGGTTGTGCTGCAGGCCTTTGACGCGAGCGGTCAGGCGGGAGCGGCCACCGAGTATTTCCTTGGCATCCCTGTCACCTTTATTAATTACAGCGCTTCGGTTATTCCGATAATTTTTGCCGCATGGGTAAGCTGCTGGCTTGAAAAGCGCTTCAATAAGCTCCTGCCTTCCGCCGTGCGTAATTTCTTTACGCCGCTGTTTTGCCTGGTCATCACCGTTCCGCTGACGTTTTTGCTGATCGGCCCGGCGGCAACGTGGCTCAGCCAGATGCTGGCGCACGGCTATCAGGCTATTTATGCTCTGGCGCCGTGGCTTGCGGGCGGGTTTATGGGCGCCGTCTGGCAGGTGTGCGTCATCTTTGGTCTGCACTGGGGGCTGGTGCCGCTGATGATCAATAATCTGAGCGTGCTCGGTCACGATACGATGGTGCCCTTGCTGCTGCCCGCCGTCATGGGGCAGGTGGGGGCAACGCTGGGTATCATGCTGCGGGCGCGCGATAAGAAGCTTAAGGTGCTGGCAGGTTCGGCGTTCACCGCCGGGATCTTCGGGATCACTGAGCCCGCAGTCTACGGCGTGACGCTGCCAAATCGTCGTCCCTTTATCTTTGGCTGCGTAGCGGGCGCGCTGGGCGGCGTGATTATCGGCTATTGCCAGACCAGCGTTTATTCATTCGGCATGGCCAGCGTTTTCTCCTTTGCTCAGATAATCCCGCCGGGCGGGCTGGATATGAGATTCTGGGGCGCAATTATTGGCACGGGGCTGGCTTTTTCCCTCGCCTGTGCGATGACTTTTATCGCAGGAATGCCGCGTAATGAAGGGAGTGAACGCCAGGCGGCGACTCCAGCGGGCGAAGATGCGATTCTGGCTCCGTTGAGCGGAACCGTTCTGGCAATGGATCAGGTTCCGGACTCCACCTTTGCCAGCGGGCTGTTGGGGCAGGGAGCCGCGATCGTACCGCTCAGTAATCAGCTTATCGCCCCGTTCCATGGGGAGGTCTCCTCGCTGTTTCAGACGCGCCACGCCATCGGCCTGCTGAGCGATAGCGGCATTGAATTATTGATTCATATTGGCATCGATACGGTAAAACTGGATGGCCAATACTTCACCGCCCATGTGAAGCCGGGGGACAAAATTAAGCCGGGCGACCTGCTTATCGAGTTTGACCGCCGGGCGATTCTGGAGGCGGGATACGACCTCGCAACGCCTGTGATCGTCAGCAACAGCGATGATTACGCAGCGGTTGAGCGCATAACGGCTAACCATACCATTGATTCAGGCACGCCGTTTCTTACGGTGCGCCGTTCAGCAAAGGAGAAGTAGATGAAAGCATTTCCTGAGACGTTTCTGTGGGGCGGCGCGATTGCCGCAAATCAGGTAGAGGGCGCGTGGCAAGAGGGCGGAAAGGGCGTCTCCACGTCCGATGTTCAACCGCATGGCGTATTTGGCGAAGTCGCCGAGCGTAAGCCGGGTGATTTCGGCATCAAAGACGTTGCCATCGATTTTTACCATCGCTATCCGGAAGATATCGCGCTGTTTGCCGAAATGGGGTTCAGCTGCCTGCGCGTTTCCGTTGCCTGGGCGCGAATCTTCCCGCAGGGAGATGAACAAGAGCCGAACGAGGCGGGGCTTGCGTATTACGACAGCCTGTTTGACGAGCTGGCGAAACACAACATCACGCCGATGGTGACGCTTTCCCACTACGAAATGCCGTGGGAGCTGGTTAAAAATTACGGCGGCTGGGGCAACCGCGAGCTGATCGTTTTCTTTGAGCGCTATGCCCGTTCGGTGTTCACGCGCTTTAAAAACAAAGTGAAGCTGTGGCTGACTTTTAACGAAATCAATATGTCTCTTCACGCGCCGATGACCGGCGTTGGCCTGCCGGAAGAGAGTTCAAAAACCGAGATTTACCAGGCGATCCATCATCAGCTGGTGGCAAGCGCGCTGGCGGTGGAGGCCTGCCACGAGATAATTCCCGACGCGCGCATCGGCAATATGTTGCTGGGCGGCCTGATGTATCCGTTGACCTGTAAGCCGGAGGACGTGCTCAAAACGCTGCAGGAAAACCGCAGCTGGCTGTTCTTTGGCGACGTGCAGTGCCGCGGCGAATATCCGGGCTATATGCTGCGCTACTTCCACGACAACGGCATCGAAGTGGACATCACCGAAAGCGATCGCCAGGCGCTGAAAACCACCGTCGATTTTATCTCGTTTAGCTACTATTTGACCGGCTGCGTCACCGCCGATGAAGAGCTGAACGAGAAGGCGCGCGGCAATATTCTGAGCATGGTGCCGAACCCGCATCTGGCAAGCTCCGAATGGGGCTGGCAGATTGACCCGGTTGGCCTGCGCATCCTGCTTAACGAGCTGTGGGATCGCTATCAGAAGCCGCTGTTTATCGTAGAGAACGGGCTTGGCGCGAAAGACAAGCTGGAGGCGGACGGCACGGTGCACGACGACTACCGCATCAGCTATCTTAACGACCATTTAGTGCAGGTGGGCGAAGCCATTGAAGACGGCGTGAACGTGCTTGGCTATACCTGCTGGGGGCCAATAGATCTGGTGAGCGCGTCAAAAGCGGAGCTGTCCAAGCGTTACGGCTTTATCTACGTTGACCGCGACGACCAGGGCAACGGCACGCTTGCGCGCTCACGCAAGAAAAGCTTCCACTGGTACAAAGAGGTTATTGCCACCAACGGCGGCAGCCTGAAGGTCCAGGCCGAATAAGGCTGCGCTATATGACTTTGTGGTGGATAACGCTCACGCTTATCCATCCTGGGTTTATTGCTCTGTAGGTCGGATAAGCTTGCGCTATACGACTTTGTGGTGGATAACGCCGACGCTTATCCACCTTGGGTTTATTGTTCTGTAGGCCGAATAAGGCTGCGCTATACGACTTTGTGGTGGATAACGCTCACGCTTATCCACGCTGGGTTTTATTGCTCTGTAGGTCGGATAAGCCTGCGCTATATGACTTTGTGTTGGATAACGCTCACGCTTATCCACGCTGGGTTTTATTGCTCTGTAGGTCGGATAAGCTTGCGCCATCCGACATGGTTATTGAATCAAACGCTTAATAAAACCACGCACCCACATCAGCGCCGCATCGCTGTTATGGCGCTGATGCCATAATAAAGCCACCTCAAACGGGGCCACATCGAGCGGTACCGGGCTGCTTTGTAAGCCCCATGTCTTCTGCCAGTTTTCACTCAGCCCCTGCGGCACGGTAGCCAGCGCGGGCATTTGCATCAGCAGGCCAGGCAGGGCGGCGAAATGCGGCGTGGTGTAACAAATCTCTCGCCTGTGGCCAAGTTTTGCCAGCAGCGTGTCGATATGGCTGCTGGTAGCTTCCCGATAGCTCACCAGCACGTGCTGCTGTGCGGCGTAAGCCTCAGGAGTTAAAGGGGCTTCAGGCTGAAGCTGGGAAGGATGCCAGAGGGTAACAAACCCCATCGGCGTGAGAATTTCTCGCTCCATCCAGCGTGCGGACTGGCTCGCCACGCTAATCGCCATATCCAGATCGCCGCCTTCCAGACGTTGTGCGTCGGTGAACGGGTCGCTTGCCACCACGTTCAGACGCACGCCCGGCGCTTCTGCACGCAGGGCGGGCACCAGAAGCGGCATCAGCCACATTTCTACCCAATCCGTCATGCCGAGAGTGACGGTGGTCTTCGCGTTGGCCGGATTAAACTCCGCCTGCTGAAAAAGAGCGCTTTGCAGCTGCTCCAGCAGCGGCATCAGTTCGGTGTGTAATTCAGTAGCGCGGGCGGTGGGCTGCATGCGGTGGCCGCTGCGAATAAACAGCGGATCGTCGAACATTTCCCGCAGGCGCGCCAGCGAACCGCTCACCGCAGGCTGGCCGAGATGGAGCTTATCCGCCGCCAGCGAAACGCTCTGCTCGCGAAACAGCACCGCAAAGGCGATCAATAAGTTAAGGTCGATTTTGCGGAAATCATTCTCTTTGATAGTCATTATTTCTCCAATCAATTGGAGTGATAATAAAGCCCTGGCGATACTGTCCGCAAGCGCAAACCACTTGCTGAGGACAAGATGAAAATTCCACTGACAATTTTAGCCCTGATGGCCGGCGGCGCCCTTGCCACCAGCGTGCCTGCAAAACCGCTGCCGATTAGCCAGCAGCAGGCTCCCGGCTACTATCGCATGATGCTGGGAGAGTGGCAGATTACCGCCGTGTCCGACGGCACCGTGGTGGTGCCGCTCGATAAGCTGCTGACCAATATCTCTCCACAAAAGCTCCGGCAGCGTATGGCGGCAGACAATATGACGCCAGCGGCAGAAACCTCCATCAACACCTTTGTGATTAATACCGGCAAGCAGGTGATTCTGGTGGATACCGGCGCAGGAGCGCTGTTTGGCGAGGCAGGCGGGCATTTACTGGCTAACCTGCGTGCGGCTGGTTTCCCGCCAGAAAGTATCGATTTGGTTCTGCTTACGCACATTCACGGCGATCATTCCGGCGGCGTGGAACACAGCGGTAAACCTGCGTTTCCGAATGCCACGGTGCTCGTGGAACAAAAAGATGTGGACTGGTGGCTAAACCCGGCCAATATCAACAAGGTTGAAGACAGCCAGCGTCACACTTTTGCCGACTCTGAGAAAACCATGCGCCCGGTTATCGACGCGGGTAAGCTGCAGACGTTCCATGCCCCGACGGAAATCATTCCGGGCATCGAAGCCATTTCCGCCGCAGGACATACGCCGGGTAGCGTCATATATCGCGTCAGCAACGGCGGACAAACCATGTTGCTATGGGGCGATATTATTCATGCGAAAGCGGTGCAGATGCCGGATCCGGACGTGGCGATTCATTTCGATGTGGATCGGAAGCAGGCGGTAGCAAACCGGGAACGCGTGCTTAAAGAAGCGGCGCAGGAAGGCGTTTGGATCGCTGCGGCGCATATTTCATTTCCGGGCATTGGGCATGTTCAGAAGGAGGGGGACGGATACCGTTGGGTGCCGGTAAATTACAGCGCTAAAGCGCAATAACGCTATCAACGGCAGCGGATTAAAGCAGGGCGGGTAAGCGTTGCGCCACCCGCCACAACGATCAGAATATCATTTTGAATACGCCGGTAACGACCAGTAAACCAATTATAAAGATGATGAGAACTGCCCATAAAATAATTTTCATTAATGCTCCCTATTTTTCGCTGATGTTCAGTCAGTATAGGCAAGGATGCGCGAAGCGGGGGAAGTTGCCTCTCCAGAAACGGAATTTTTAGAGAATAAAAGGGCTGGAAATCAGGGAGATTAGCTTCTACGGGCGGCCAGCAGGAAGATCGCCGGGCGTTCTTTTTCTTCAGCAAGCGCCGGGTTTTGGGCGTTTTGTTCGGCGCCCGGTCCCCACTCGTCGAGTTTTTCAATAATAAGGATGGTGGCAGTTTCAGAAACCAAAGCTGCTTAGTTCAGGATGATCGTCCGGGCGTCGGCCCAGCGGCCAGAAGAAGGCGCGTTGCTCAGGTTTAATCGGGCAATCATTAATGCAGGCGTGACGGTTTACCATCAAACCCTGCTCGTTGAACGCCCAGTTTTCATTACCGAAGCTGCGGTACCAGTTGCCTGAATCGTCGTGCCATTCATAGGCGAAACGTACCGCGATACGGTTGCCGTCAAACGCCCACAGCTCCTTGATGAGCCGGTACTCCAGTTCGCGCTGCCATTTGCGCTGCAGAAAATCTGTTACCGCTTCTCTGCCTTCAACAAATTCTGCCCGGTTACGCCAGTGTGTATCTATGGAATAAACCTGTGATACGCGCTCGGGGTCGCGGCTGTTCCAGGCATCTTCTGCGAGGCGGACTTTTTCGCGTGCGGTTTCGCGGGTAAACGGCGGGACAGGGATTCTGACAGACATGGCGCTCTCCGGATGTTGGTAGACAAGGCTGTCTACACCACTATCCTGAAGCATGTAGACAGATTTGTCTACATGCGGCATGATTGGCCTCCAGCCAGGAGGAACCATGCCCGTCACGCAATTAAATGCTCACGATCGAATTTTGCACACCGCCCACAACCTCTTCTATCGCGACGGTATTCGTGCCACAGGGATCGATAAAATCATCAGGGAAGCGGGCGTGACAAAAGTGACCTTCTATCGCCACTTTCCGGCGAAGGACGCTTTGATTTGTGCTTTCCTGCACTATCGCCACGAACGCTGGATCGGCTGGTTCCGCACTACGCTTGCCCGGGAAATTACGCTGCGCCATAGTTTGGCCGCGGCCCTTTGCGCCACGCTGGATGAGTGGTTCCGCAGCGACTCATTTCGGGGCTGCGCATTTATTAATACCGCGGTGGAGCTGGCGGATGCCTTGCCCGCAAGCCTTGCTCTTGCTCAAAGCCACAAGCAGGAAATGACCGCCGTCCTGGCGGCGTATCTGCCGGAAGATGAAGCCGGACGCCGACAGGCAGCGATAATCGCAATGGGGATTGACGGCGCCATTGTTAAGGCCCAGCGTGAGGCTCAGCCGGAGGAAGCTATAAACGTATTGCGTGATTATCTTGAGCTGCTGTCGATTTAAGCGGTGGATTTACAGATTTATTTCCTCGTCATAAGTGAAAGCTTTTAGGCTAAGCGCTGGCCGTCGGCTAATTGTTTCCCACCTCCTATACTTAGTTTTCTGCTCTTAAACTTGTCCGGGAGGTGGTGATGAGTACGGCTAATAAAGTAGTTATCGTAACGGCGTCGGATTCCGGCATCGGCAAAAAATGCGCGCTGATGCTCGCTGAGCAGGGTTACGACGTTGGGATCACCTGGCACTCCGATGAGAAGGGCGCGGAAGAAACTGCGCGGGAAGTGCGTGGCCTGGGGCGGCGCGCTGAAACGGCTCATCTTGATTTAGGAAATTTACCTGACGGGGCGGCCGGCATTGACGAGCTGATAAGCCGCTTCGGAAGAATCGATGCCCTGGTGAACAACGCTGGCGCAATGAGTAAAAACCCTTTCCTGGAGGTCACGCTGGACGAATGGCGCAAACTGTTTACCGTTGACGTGGACGGCGCGTTTTTGTGCTCGCAAAAAGCGGCGCGCGCTATGGTTGCGCAAGGAAGCGGAGGACGGATTGTGAATATCACCTCCGTTCATGAACATACGCCGTTGCCTGAAGCCTGCGCCTATACTGCGGCAAAACACGCGCTGGGCGGGCTGACCAAATCAATGGCGATGGAGCTGGTGCACCATAATATTCTGGTGAATGCCGTCGCGCCCGGCGCTATCGCCACTCCGATGAACAACATGAAAGAGGGAGAAGGTAAATATACCGATCTGCCGGAAGTCCCGCTTGGCCGGTTTGGCGAGACGGAAGAGATAGCAAGCCTCGTTGGCTGGCTGTGTTCAGACAGCGCCAGCTATACCACCGGGCAGTCATTTATCGTTGACGGGGGTTTTATGCTGGCCAATCCCCAGTTCAAGCCCAAAAGCTAGTCCCGATCTTTGCCCTCGCGGCGTTTAAACCAGTAGCGGGCAAGCCAGACCAGGACAACGACGATAACCAGCCAAATCCAGCGCTTAATGTGCTGGTCGAGGCTGTGCAGCCACGGGCTTATCACCTCGCCCCCTACATAACCCAGCGAGGTGAACAGGGTGGCCCAAATCAGCGCGCCTGCGATATTAAGCGGCAAAAATATTTTCGGCGGCAGGCGGCTGGCGCCGATTAATATCGGCCCGATAATGCGAAAGCCGTACATAAAGCGCGTGCCGATCACAAACAGCCAGGGATGACGGTTGATAAGTTTCTGGGCTTTAGCGATTTTTTTCTGATGTTTGCTAAAGCGTGCAAGCAGCGAATCGCCAAAGCGTCGCCCGGTCAGATAAAGCAGCTGGTCGCCGATCATGCCGCCCAGCGCCACGGAAACCACTACCAGAGAGAATTTCAGCAGCCCCTGGTGCGCTGCCACCCCACCAAGTAGCGTGATCGTTTCTCCTTCCGCCATGCTGCCCAGTACCAGCGCCGCATAGCCGTAATGCTCAATTAAGCTGTTGATATCCATCAGACTCAGCGTTTCTCCTTATGGTTAATACCTTTAAAGCATACAACCCCACGGCTCGCGCGCAGCTAAACGAGGCAGATAAATTAGCGTGATTAAAAAATAATCTAAGGCTGTGCATTATAATTAGGGTGCTGCTTACACTTTGGAGCGCTATGACAGGAGGCCCTATGAACCATGTCTGGGGATTGCTATCCCATCCTAATCGTGAAATGCAGGAAATTAAGCGCGAGAACGAAACGGTCTCGCATCACTACACGCATCATGTTTTGCTTATGGCGGCCATCCCGGTTATTTGCGCCTTTATCGGCACCACGCAAATCGGCTGGAATTTTGGCGATGGCACCTTCGTTCAGCTCTCACTGCTTACCGGTCTGTTTCTCGGCGTGCTGTTCTATGCGCTGATGCTGGCTGGCGTGGCCGTAATGGGCCGCGTTATCTGGTGGATGGCAAGAAATTATCCGCATCGTCCGTCGCTTGCCCGGTGCATGGTATTTGCCGGTTACGTGGCGACTCCCCTGTTCTTAAGCGGCGTGGTAGCGCTCTATCCGCTGGTCTGGCTTTGTGTTGCGGTGGGCGCGGCGGCGCTGGTCTACACGGGCTATCTGCTTTACGTGGGTATTCCTGACTTCCTGAATATTAATAGTGAGGAAGGGATGAGCTTTTCCAGCTCCACGCTCGCCATCGGCGTTCTGGTGCTGGAAGTGCTGCTGGCGCTGGCCGTCATCCTGTGGGGTTACGGATACCGCCTGTTTTGACATCAGGTTACGATTCTCCAGTAGCCGTTTCCCGGGGCGTCAGAGTATTATGCTGGCGCCTCGCTTATTTCATTCTCTGAATATGAGTGGTGGCAAACATCACATTCCAGAATAATTACAGAAGCGTCACCATGCCGACAAAAATCCGTCTATCACTGTTCAGCCTTGCGCTGATGGTAACCGTGCCTCTGGCACCGCAGGCCCTTGCGAGCAAGACCGTTACGCCCGCCAGCAGCGGGCAAGAGATCGCTTCTGGCAGCGCCATGATTGTCGATCTGCAAACCAATAAGGTGTTGTACTCCAGCCATCCGGATCTGGTGCGTCCGATCGCTTCCATCACCAAACTAATGACCGCAATGGTGGTGCTGGATGCGCATTTACCGATGGATGAGATGCTAAGCGTGGACATCAGCCATACGCCGGAGATGAAAGGTATTTACTCCCGCGTGCGCCTGAACAGTAAAATCAGCCGTAAAAATATGCTGCTGCTGGCGCTGATGTCTTCGGAAAACCGTGCCGCGGCAAGCCTCGCGCATCACTATCCCGGCGGTTATGACGCGTTTATTCGTGCGATGAACGCGAAGGCAAAATCCCTTGGCATGAACCACACCCGCTATGTGGAGCCAACGGGGTTATCGACAGATAACGTTTCCACCGCGCGCGATCTCACCAACCTGCTGATTGCCTCGAAACAGTATCCGCTGCTTGGCCAGCTGAGCACCACCAAAGAGGACATGGCGACCTTCAGTAATCCGCCCTATACGCTGCCGTTCCGCAATACCAACCATCTGGTATATCGCAATAACTGGAATATTCAGCTAACGAAAACCGGCTTTACCAATAACGCCGGGCATTGCCTGGTGATGCGCACCGTGATTAATCATCATCCGGTGTCGCTGGTGGTGCTGGATGCGTTCGGTAAATACACCCACTTCGCGGATGCTAACCGCCTGCGATCTTTCCTGGAAACCGGGAAAATAACGCCTGTGCCGTCCTCCGCCCTGAGCTATAAAAAACAAAAAGCGGCGCAGATGGCGAGCAATGCTGCTGCTGGTGACGCGCAGGAAGATTGAGCTATATCTTTTGCAGGTCGGGTAAGCGTAAGCGTCGCCCGAGAATAACTCAGGGGGCGCTCCAGTCCCCTGCGTTAAGCGGACGCTGCATAATCAACGTATCCCGCCAGTCGCCGAGCTTGAATCCCACGCTGCGTAAATTTCCCACGATTTCAAAGCCGAATTGCTTATGCAGGCGGCAAGAACCGCTGTTTTTTTCTCCGTCGCCGATGATGGCGATCATTTGTCGCCACGGGCCTTCTTCGCAGCGGGTAATCAGCGCGTTCAGCAGCTCGCTGCCGATCCCGCGGCCGGTCATGCTGGCATCGATATAAACAGAATCTTCAATGGTAAAGCGATACGCGGGGCGGGGACGATAAACGGTGGCGTAGCAATATCCCACCACTATCCCGTCGTAATGCCCGACCAGCCACGGCAGTCCCTGTTCGCGAACGTGGTGTAAACGCTCTCGCATTTGTAATTCAGTCGGGGGCATTTCTTCAAAAGAGCCGCGGCCGTGGAGGACATGCCATTCATAAATGGCGGTAATAGCAGGAATATCGTCGAGCGTAGCTTCACGAACATCTAGTCGCGCGAACGGTAATGTTTCGACCACTGACATTTTCGAACCTCTGCGCCAGGAGACGGGCGGGAAAGGGATTTCCCGCCCTTATTGTTCGCTAATTTAGTCCTAAAAATGGACGAAAAATAGTCCTTTTCTGATGGTTGACGGGGTGTTTTAGTGATGATTGTGCTGGTCTGTATGGCTGCAAACGCTCTCATCCCACCACTTATGCTTGGTGGTCTTGCCAATCCCCGGGTTCATGCTGTTTGTTGGGTCATTTGCCTTATAAAATCGTTTTAATGTTTCCGGCGCTTCGTATAAATGGCCGACGTTATGCTCTGCCGGATACTGCGCGCCACGTAAACGAAGCAATTCAAGCATTTGCTCTTTAAGCGCATGCGCGTCCACGCCCTTTTTCACAATGTAATCCTGATGGAAAACGTGGCACATAAAGTGGCCGTAATAGAGGCTGTGGCTAATCTGGCTGCTGATTTCCGGCGGCAGCTGTTCGAACCACTCCCGATCGTTACGGCGCAGCGCGATATCCAGCGCCAGTATATCCTCCACTTCATCAGCGTGAACGGCGTGGTAACGCACGGCAGCGCCCGCAGCGGCAAAGCGGTGCAGGAAAGCTTTGGCGCCTTCTTCAGGCGTGCAGGCAAAGAATGCGCCTTCCGCCTGCTGGAAATAGCTCTCAAGCCAGGCACGTGCTTCCTCAATGCCTTCCCCGGACATTTTCAGCAGCAGATGATGTTCATATTTATCGCGCCAGGATTTCATACGCGGCGGAAGGTGGCGCGGGAAGAGGGCGTTAAAGCGCTGTAATGCGCGGTCGGTGAAGTGCGGTTTAATAAAGGGGACTTTCTCCAGCGCCGCGTCCACGCGTCCCTTCATGGTGAAAAAGAACGGCATTTTGTCGGTGCCGAGCTTGTCGATCATCATAAAGGTATCTTTGCCGTAGACCTCGGCGATATCGTAGATATCACGATGCATATATTCGCCCGCAACCGGCAGGTTCTTAAAATTCGCCAGAATATGACGGCGGATCTCGGTCAGCACTTCAGGCTTATTGGTGCCGATGTAAAACACTTCATTTTGCTTTTCAGCGACGAACGTATCGAGGCGGACGGCGAACACCGCAAGTTTGCCCGCGCAGCCGGAAGCTTCAAACAGGCGGCTTGGATCGGCGTTAAAACGCGATGGCGTCTCGGCATCAACATCGCGCACGCGCCCGGCATAATCGTGGTCTGAAGCCTGACGGTTATCGTGCAGGATATCTTCCGGCTTAATGCGCTCGTCGTCGAGTTTGCTCAGGATTTGCTCGGGCGTGGCGCCCAGTTCGATACCCAGATGGTTAACCAGCGTCAGCTTGCCTTGTTCATCAATACGGGCAAAAAGCGCCATTTCGGTGTAAGCCGGGCCGCGCTGCACCAGCGAACCGCCGGAGTTATTGCAGATCCCGCCAATCACCGATGCGCCGATACAGGAAGAGCCAATGACCGAATGAGGTTCACGTCCCAGCGGTTTAAGCGCCTTTTCAAGCTGATACAGCGTGCTGCCGGGGAAAGCCAGCACCTGTTTGCCGTTATCCAGCAGCTGTAATTTGTCGAGACGCAGGGTGCTGATAATGACGATATCGCGATCGTAATCATTGCCGTTTGGCGTGGAGCCCTCGGTCAGGCCGGTGTTGGCGGCCTGCATCAGAATAATTTTATCGGCGGCCACGCAGGCGCTCAGCACGCGCCACAGTTCGATAAGCGAGCCGGGAAATACCACGGCCAGAGCCTCGCCCTGGCCGGAGCGGAAACCTTTGCGGTAGCGCGCGGTTTTTGCCGCGTCTGTCAGAACGTGACGGCTGCCAAGCAGGCGGTTCAATTCATTTATAAACATTTGCTTATCAGAATGCACAGATAAGGGCATGGTCCCACTCCTTGTGATGGCACAAAAATTCTCGTTTTCAATGATAGCCGCAAAAGGCTTATCAATACTCTGAAATGTTCGAAAAATCAGCGTTTAACACCGTGGCCGATCTTCTTACCCGCGTAACGATGTGGCACACTGCTCCTCTTATCATAACCTGCTGCCCGCGCGGGCGGCTTGAGCAAGAGAGTAAATCCCATGAAATGGCTCTGTTCTGTAGGTATCGCGGTTAGCCTCGCACTGCAACCGGCGCTGGCCGAAGAGATGTTCGGCCCCCATTCGCTGACGCCGCAAGCGCGTGATGCGTTCGTCACTGACTTGCTGACAAAAATGACCAATGACGAGAAAATCGGTCAGCTACGTTTAATCAGCGTCGGGCCGGATAACCCAAAAGAAGCCATTCGGGAGATGATCAAAAGCGGACAGGTCGGGGCGATTTTCAACACCGTAACCCGCCACGATATCCGCATCATGCAGGATCAGGTAATGAATCTCAGCCGCCTGAAAATTCCTCTGTTCTTTGCCTACGACGTGGTGCACGGGCAGCGCACGGTATTCCCAATCAGCCTTGGCCTGGCTTCCTCCTTTAACCTTGAGGCGGTGAAAACCGTAGGGCGCGTTTCAGCTTATGAAGCAGCGGACGACGGCCTGAATATGACCTGGGCGCCGATGGTAGACGTGTCCCGCGATCCTCGCTGGGGACGCGTGTCGGAAGGCTTCGGCGAGGATACTTACCTGACGTCGCTTCTGGGCCGCACCATGGTTGAAGCGATGCAGGGCAGCAGCCCGGCGGATCGCTATTCGGTGATGACCAGCGTAAAACACTTCGCGGCCTATGGCGCGGTCGAAGGCGGGAAAGAATACAATACCGTAGATATGAGCCCGCAGCGCCTGTTCAACGACTATATGCCCCCGTATAAAGCCGCGCTGGACGCGGGCAGCGGCGGGGTGATGGTGGCGCTGAACTCCATCAACGGTACGCCAGCCACCTCCAACAGCTGGCTGCTCAAAAATCTGCTGCGGGACGAATGGAACTTTAAAGGCATCACCATTTCCGACCACGGCGCTATCAAAGAGCTTATCAAGCACGGCGTAGCAAGCGATCCGAAAGACGCGGTGCGCGTGGCGCTGAATTCCGGCATCAACATGAGCATGAGCGATGAGTTTTACAGCAAATACCTGCCGGAACTGGTAAAAAGCGGCGCGGTACCGCAGGCGGAACTGGACGATGCCGCCCGTCACGTGCTGAACGTGAAATATGACATGGGGCTGTTTAACGATCCCTACAGCCACTTAGGTCCGAAGGAATCTGACCCGCAAGACACCAATGCGGAAAGCCGTCTGCACCGTAAAGAAGCCCGTGAAGTGGCGCGGGAAAGTCTGGTGCTGCTGAAAAACCGTCTGCAAACCCTGCCGCTGAAAAAGTCGGGCACCATCGCGGTCATTGGCCCGCTGGCCGACAGCAAGCGTGACATGATGGGCAGCTGGTCTGCGGCAGGCGTTGCCGACCAGACCGTTACCGTGCTGCAGGGGATTGAGAATGCCGCAGGCGAGCAGGCGAAAATTGTTCACGTTAAAGGCGCGAACGTCACCGACCAGAAAGATATTGTCGACTTCCTGAACCAGTACGAGCCGGCCGTGCAGGTAGATCCGCGCACGCCGCAGGAGATGATCGATGAGGCGGTAAGCACCGCGAAAAACTCAGACGTTGTAGTCGCCGTTGTCGGTGAAGCGCAGGGCATGGCGCATGAAGCATCAAGCCGTACCGACCTGGTGCTGCCGCAAAGCCAGCGAGACCTGATCGCCGCGCTGAAAGCGACCGGCAAGCCGCTGGTGCTGGTGGTGATGAACGGTCGCCCGCTGGCGCTGGTGAAAGAAGACGAGCAGGCAGACGCGCTGCTTGAAGCCTGGTATGCCGGAACCGAAGGCGGCAACGCGATTGCCGACGTTTTGTTTGGCGACTACAACCCGTCCGGCAAGCTGCCGATGTCCTTCCCGCGCTCCGTTGGCCAAATCCCGACGTACTACAGCCATCTGAACACCGGGCGTCCGTATAATCCGGAAAAACCAAACAAGTATACCTCCCGCTACTTCGACGAAGCGAACGGCCCGCTTTATCCCTTTGGCTACGGCCTGAGCTACACCACCTTCACCGTGTCTGATGTGAAGATGTCCGCGCCATCCATGACGCGCGACGGCAAAGTGGAAGCCTCGGTAGAGGTGAAAAACACCGGCGAACGCGAAGGCGAAACGGTGGTGCAGATGTACCTGCAGGATGTTACCGCGTCGATGAGTCGCCCTGTTAAAGAGCTGAAAGGCTTTAAGAAAGTGCTGCTCAAGCCGGGCAAAACCCAGACCGTCAGCTTCCCGATTGATATCGAGGCGCTGAAATTCTGGAACGCTGAGATGAAGTACGACGCCGAGCCCGGTAAATTCAACGTGTTTATTGGTCTGGATTCCGCGCGCGTGAAACGTGGCGAGTTTGAACTGAACTAAGCCCCGATAAGTTATCCAGACTACGTTCAGAACCAGTCGGTTTAATCAGAACGTAGTCTGGATCAGCATCATTCCATTCTGTTTTAAAATCTGCCGCCAGGTTTTTCTTTTTTGTCGGTCATTTAAGGATGATTAAATCTATTGTTTTATGATTAGCTTTTATATTTATCGGGCGGGATATTAGAACGCATAATGTATTTTTATCATCTTTATAGAAGTGCTTTTATTTTTATTCTTTTATTTTACTCCAGAAAGGCGCGCAAGCGCTTTGAACTCGCGTTAACCGCCGATAAAAGCGCCTTTTTAGCATGATATTTTCTTTTTCTGTCTTAAATTATATTAAACAGCGCTGGTAGATAAGTTACTGTTTTAAATAAGAGCGGGATCTTTGCCATATAATTAAATTATGTTAAAACCCATAGCGCAGCTTAATGATGGCTGTATAACAAAAGGGTTATATGCAAGAAAGATAACCGCTTATTTTGAAATCAGAGAATAATTAGGAGAAACGACAATGAAAGAATTAAATGCAGCAGAGATTGCGCAGGTTACAGGCGCGGGTTTTATTGCCGATCTTACCGGGTCCATCGGCGGGGTTATCGGTAGTATTGTTGATGCCGGTGCGGCATTGGGCGGCCTTAATACCAATCTAAAAGATGCTGCAACAGCGTTGGGTAAAGGGTTCGGAAGTCTCCTGGAGTTAAATTTTAAGGATGCTATCTCGCAGATTGGCGATGGAATCGCAGGTCTTTTCGGTTTCGGCTCTCGTGGTCCTGCTAACGCTCAATCGAACAAGTTACTTTAGTTTTACAACGCTGCGTTGATATCTACAGGCTAATAATCAGTGATGGGAAAAGAGAAGATTCTTTTTTTAAAACCATAACGCTCAAAACGTAGGATAAAAGATGGTGAAAAAATTAATGCAGCAGAACCTGAACAAGGATCTGGCGCAGGTATTTTTTCAGATATTGCCTGGGCAACCGGTAGCGCTATCGGCAATATTTTTGAGTTGAATGGTATTGCTGGCATTGCTGATTCTGGTATTAACGCACTATTACAGATTAAGCCTCGTTACGCTTAGTTTGTGGCGCACGGCCTGCGTGCCGTGCGCTTTTTTATTCGCATCTCAAACTCTCTTCCGGGCAGGTGGTAATCGTACAGGCCTCACGCTGTCTCATCATGCCGGTCGCTATTTTTAGGTGTCGAAGCTGAGCTGCCGGATAAGAATTTACCCATCTTGATAAGGTCTGAATCTCCGTCGCCCATCTGCACAACGAATCGTTAAATCGACTCTTCCTCTGCCGCTAACGTTGAGAGCACACAATAAAGTCCCCCAGGATCGGCTACAGCGCAAGTTACGCTTCTTCAATGACCGTTTCGTATAACGTGTACATTTTTATGTTTTCCCTGCACTGTTAAATTCGGCTATCCTTTTTGTGACCCCCTGATTTTTAAGCAAAGAACAACAACGAGGAATCACCATGAATTTATCAGCGCGTTGGGGCATGGCAGGATTACTGATGCTGGCGGCGGGCGCTCAGGCGGCCGGGCCGGTAAAGGTTGGCTCGAAAATCGATACCGAAGGCTCTTTGCTGGGCAATATCATTTTGCAGGTGCTGGAAAGCCACGGCGTGAAAACCGTGAATAAAGTGCAGCTGGGGACCACGCCAGTGGTGCGCGGCGCCATCACCTCGGGCGAGCTGGATATCTATCCGGAATATACCGGCAACGGCGCATTCTTCTTTAAAGATGACAACGACCCGGTGTGGAAAAATGCGCAAAAGGGTTATGACAAAGTGAAGCAGCTCGACGCTGAGAAGAATAAGCTTGTCTGGCTGACGCCTGCGCCTGCGAACAATACCTGGACCATCGCGGTGCGCAAAGATGTGGCGGAGAAAAATAAGCTCGTTTCGCTTGACGATCTCAGCGCCTGGCTGAAAAAAGGCGGCGAATTTAAGCTTGCGGCCTCCGCTGAATTTATCGAACGCCCGGATGCGCTGCCTGCTTTTGAAAAGGCCTACGGCTTTAAACTCGACCAGAAGCAGCTGCTTTCCCTTGCGGGCGGCGACACGGCGGTAACCATCAAAGCGGCGGCTCAGCAAACCTCCGGCGTGAACGCGGCGATGGCTTACGGCACCGATGGCCCGGTGGCGGCGCTCGGCCTGCAAACGCTAAGCGATCCAAAAGGCGTGCAGCCGATTTATGCGCCAGCGCCCGTTGTGCGTGAGGCGGTGCTGAAAGCCTATCCGCAGCTGGACGAGTGGTTGAAACCCGTCTTTGCGTCGCTTGATGAGAAAACCCTGCAACAGCTGAACGCCAGCATTGCGGTGGAAGGGATGGATGCTAAAAAAGTGGCGGCTGACTACCTGAAGCAGAAAGGTTTTGTGAAATAGACAACCCAGGTCGGGCAGGCGAAATGCCGCCCGACAACACTAACAGGAAGTGAGTTTGCTTAAAATCCATAACCGCGTGCTGCTGCTGCTGGTGATGCTGCTGGCGGCGGCAGGCGGAGTTCTCCCTTTTATTAATCACGCCGCAAACCGGCTGGTATCGGGGGAACCCATGGTACTCAGCCAGTTACCTGACCATGCGCTTTTACTGCTCCTCCTCCCCACGGTTATTCTGGCCGGGCTCACTCTTGTTCCCACGCGCCGCATCCCGCTGTTTCTGACGCTGCTTGTCGCTGAGGCGATGTTTATCGCGGCGCTGGTAGTGATGGGCAAAACGGCAAGCTGGTTTGCGCAGGAAGGAAGCAGCGTTGCCCGCACCTCTCCCGGCAGCGGCCTCTGGCTGGCTCTGGCGCTCTGTCTGCTGATATGTACCGATGCGATTAATCGACTGACGCCGAAGGCGCTATGGCGTCTGCTGCTTAATCTGCAAATCTGGATAGCGCCTGTCGCCCTGTTGCTGAGCGGCTTCTTCTCCGATCTCTCTTTACTTAAAGAGTATGCCAACCGGCAGGACGTTTTCGATGACGCGCTGAGCCGCCACCTGGCGTTATTGCTGGGCACTCTGGTTCCGGCATTGCTGATCGGCGTGCCGCTCGGGATATTTTGTTATCAGCGTCCCACCTGGCAATCATCCGTATTTTCCGTGCTTAACGTGATTCAGACCGTTCCCTCCGTGGCGCTCTTTGGCCTGCTGATTGCGCCGCTGGCCGGGCTTGCCAAATTATCGCCCTGGCTTGGCGCAATAGGCGTAAGCGGTATTGGGGTGACGCCCGCATTAATCGCGCTGGTGCTTTACGCGCTGCTGCCGCTGGTTCGCGGCGTGGTCGCCGGTTTACAGCAGGTTCCGCGCAATATTGTTGAAAGCGCCGAAGGCATGGGAATGTCGCGGCGGCAAATATTCTGGCGAGCGGAAGTGCCGCTGGCGATGCCCGTGCTGTTGCGAAGCCTGCGTGTGGTGTGCGTGCAAACCATCGGCATGGCGGTTATTGCTGCGCTAATCGGCGCGGGAGGGTTTGGCGCGATCATTTTCCAGGGATTGCTGAGCAGCGCGCTGGATCTGGTTTTGCTGGGTGTGATCCCGGTAATTGCGCTGGCCGTCATGCTGGATGCGCTTTTTAAACTGCTAATCTCGTTACTTGAGGCGAAACGGCCATGATCGAATTTGACCATGTCAGTAAATACTTCCAGGGGGAAGCGGCGGTCAAAGATCTGTCGTTAACTATTCGCGAAGGAGAGTTCACGGTGCTGATCGGCACTTCCGGCTCAGGAAAATCCACGACGCTGAAAATGATTAACAGGCTGGTGGAGCATGACGAAGGACGAATTCGCTTCGCGGGTGAAGAGATTCGTAATTTTGACGCCAGGGCACTGCGCCGCCGGATGGGCTACGCGATTCAGTCCATCGGCCTGTTCCCCCACTGGAACGTGGCGCAGAACATCGCCACGGTGCCACAGCTTCTGAAGTGGCCGAAGGCGCGAATTGAGGCGCGTACGGATGAGCTACTGGATTTGCTCGGCCTGGAAGCGGCGCAATTCCGCGAGCGTTACCCGCATCAGCTTTCTGGCGGGCAACAGCAGCGCGTCGGCGTCGCCCGCGCGCTGGCCGCCGACCCGGAAGTGCTGCTGATGGATGAGCCCTTCGGCGCGCTCGATCCGGTTACCCGTGCAGCGCTTCAGCAGGAGATTGTACGCATCCACAATCGGTTCGGACGCACCATTGTGCTGGTTACGCATGATATCGAAGAAGCGCTGCGGCTGGCGGACCGCATCGTCCTTATGGACGGCGGGCGGATTATCCAGCAGGGAGCGCCGCTGGAACTGCTGACTAATCCGGCCAATGACTTTGCGCGGGATTTCTTTGGCCGCAGCGAGCTTGGCTTACGGCTGCTGTCGTTACGTCAGGTCGTCAACAGCCTGCGCGCCGATGAGCGTATCGCAGGCGAACCTATTAAGGCGGATCTTAGCCTGCGCGAGGCGCTGTCGCTGTTTGTTGACCGTCAGTGCCAGCAGTTGCCGGTGGTGGACGAAAAGGGCGAGCCGTGCGGCGTGCTGCATTTCAGCGATCTGGTGCGAGGTGAACATGCATCTGGTGCGTGATCCGCTGCTGTGGCTGCTGGCCTTCTTTATTGCGCTGCTTTTTTTGATGCCGCACACCGGGGCGCTGTTTGGCTGGCTGTTTCCGGAGCTTGCAAGGCCGCTGTACCAGCAGGACAGCTTTATCTCGCTGGCGCTTGCGCATCTGACGCTGGTGGCGGTTTCAAGCCTGGTGGCGATTATCGTTGGCGTAGGGCTGGGCATCGCGGTGACGCGTCCCGCCGGGCTTGAGTTTCGCTCGCTGGTGGAAACGATAACCGCCGCAGGCCAGACGTTCCCGCCCGTTGCCGTGCTGGCGATTGCCGTGCCAGTGATGGGCTTTGGGCAGCAGCCGGCTATTATCGCGCTGGTGCTTTATGGCCTGCTGCCGATCTTACAGGGCACGCTGGCGGGCATTGGCGCGGTGCCGGAAGCGACGCGAGAAATAGCATCTGGCGCCGGCATGAGCCGCTGGCAGGTGCTGCGCAAAGTTGAGCTGCCGCTGGCTGCGCCGGTGATCCTGGCGGGGGTGCGGACGTCGGTGATCGTTAATATCGGTACGGCGACAATCGCCTCGACTGTGGGAGTCAGAACGCTCGGCTCGCCCATCATTATTGGCCTGAGCGGCTTTAACACCGCTTATGTGATTCAGGGGGCCATCCTGGTGGCGCTGGCGGCGATAGTTACCGACCGCCTGTTTGAACGCCTGTTACGCTACGTTACGCGCCATGAAGGATAACGATGTAACCCATAAGTATCACGCCGCCAATTCCGCCGATGGCCATTACCAGCATGCCACCGACGATGGCAAGTTTAGACAATTTCATATTTCGCTCCCAATAGACGCAGGCGATTATAAAGCGAAGCTGTCTTGTTAATGAACCTTTAAATGCCTTCAGCGATGCGGGTGAGCTCCCGACCGGCGCTATTAAGCGGGAAGACAGGCAGCCCGGCGCAGCGCCACTGTTCCAGTTGATTAAGCTGTTGGTCGGTAGGCGTTTCGCCGCACCATACCAGAATTGTCTGCCGTGGGAAAAGCTCGGGCCGTACGCAGCTTAGCGGGTGTGCCAGCACATCAACGCGCCAGCCTTGTTGAACCGCCATCCAGGCCGCCATCCATAAACGCGTGGTATCCGGCGTGTTCCAGCCTATCAGTATTGCGTCTTTGCCGCTGTGTTTACGCGCCGAGGCAAGGCATTGCGCAATGTAGTTAATCAAGGCGCCGTCAAGCAAGCTTAATAGCGTATTAAGCGTAACCTGCTGGCATTGCAGGCGGCGACGCAGCGGGATATAAAGCTGCATCACAAGCGTGTCCGCGGGATAATCGCGCCCGATATCAGCAATCCAGGCGCGCAGCCGGCCAGGGTTGCCGCCCTGCAGGTGACGCAGCAATACCTCCTGCCGTTCACGCCAGCCTGTATCCGGCTCCATTTCGCCGTCGCTGAGCAAGGCTTTGACTTTGCTGACCTGCACGCCGTTTTCAATCCAGCGTTTGATCTCGCGAATGCGGTCGATATCGGCATCATCAAACAGGCGATGCCCGCCGTCGGTGCGCTGAGGTTTTAGCAGCCCGTAACGCCTTTGCCAGGCGCGCAGCGTGACGGGATTGATATCGCAAAGCGCAGCCACTTCACCAATGGTATAAAGCGCCATGATGTCCCCAAAGCCAGTCCGGGAAGTCCCCATTTAACTGTAGACAGTGCGGCTGACTCTGGGAAACTTTGCTGATTTTTTTTGGGATAAGGATCGTTGTGTTTTTCCTGGCGGGTAGCCCAGGCGCCGCCCGCCGGACAGCGCCTGCAAATCAGTCTTCGAAATACCAGTAACCCTGATTTAACAGTTCGGTCAGCACCGCCATAAAGGCCTCATCCTGCAGCGCCGAACCCAGCGTTTGTTGGTCGACTGAAGTAAACCGGCACAGCGCATCGGCGGCGGCGTGATTCTTTGTCATCAGCGGTTCGCTGTTGATAAAGAAGCTGTCGCCCACGTTCAGCACGCGCAGGCCGCTCAGGCGAGTCAGGCTGTCGCCCTGCAGCAGAGCATCAAGAATTTCTGACTGCGCATATGGCGGCTGCGCAGGGGCGATATCCAGTTCATGACGCGGCGTGGTGGCAAAACGTCCGAACCACTGCCTGAAATCTTCCGGCTGGTTGATCATGTCCATCATCATGCCGCGCAGACGATCCAGCTCGTAGGCTTCTACTTTGCCCGGATGTTCGCGCAGCCTCAGATCCGGATCGCTGTAGTGCTCATTACCCAGATCGTTTTCCAGCGCGTAGTCGGCAAAGCTGCTGATCAGATCGCGGTTATTTGGCCCACGAAAACCAACGGAGTAGTTAAGGGCGGTTTCATGGGTAAACCCGTCGTGCGGGAAGCCCGGCGGAATATACAGAATGTCGCCCGGCTCAAGATCTTCATCGATAATCGGCGTAAAAGGATCGACATGCAGCAGCGCCGGATGCGGGCAAAACTGGCGCATCGGCAGCTTATCGCCCACGCGCCAGCGGCGACGGCCCATCCCCTGGATAATAAACACATCGTACTGGTCAATATGCGGCCCTACGCCGCCGCCCGGCACGGAGAAAGAGATCATCAGATCGTCCAGACGCCAGTCCGGCAGCACGCGGAAAGGGCGTACCAGCTCGGCGGAAGGCTTATGCCAGTGGTTCACGGCCTGCGCCAGCAGAGACCAGCCTTTTTCACCCAGATTATCGAAATGTTCAAACGGCCCGTTGCTGGCATGCCACTGCCCGTCTTCGCTATGGCTGACGAGGCGGCTATCCACCTCAGGCTCCATGGCGAGGCCCGCCAGCTCATCCGGCGTAATAGGATCGACAAAATCCGGGAAGGCCTTTTTCAGTACAACCGGCCTTTTTTGCCAATATTTTTCTAAAAATTGTTGCCAGTCTAAGGTGAGTTGATAAGCCATAGTTTCATACCAGTAGGAGAACAAACGGGCTTGATTATAGGGAGGAAGCGCGCGACGCCGCTTTGTCATTGGTCAAGGCCGGGTGGATGACTTAAAAACAAAAAATGATGCCGTCCGCGTGCGAAAAGTGGGACAATAGTGGCTGTTTATACAGTAGAAGTGGTGCTCATGGCTTTGTCCCCGGCGCAAAAAGCGCAAATCGCCGCCTGGTATAAGGCGCTGCAACAGCAGATCCCGGACTTTATTCCGCGTCCCCCGCAGCGGCAGATGATTGCCGAAGTGGCGAAAACGCTGGCGGGTGAAGAGGGGCGCCACCTGGCGATTGAAGCG
The DNA here is from genome assembly GCF_051307055.1 of Dryocola sharpae. Lineage (GTDB taxonomy): Bacteria > Pseudomonadota > Gammaproteobacteria > Enterobacterales > Enterobacteriaceae > Dryocola. The sequence goes on from NZ_CP149994.1 coordinate 1,319,429, forward strand.
CCAACGGGCGTGGGGAAAACGCTCTCATACCTGATTCCGGGCATCGCTATCGCGCGCGGGGAGCAAAAAACGCTGGTGGTCAGCACCGCAAACGTAGCGTTGCAGGACCAGATCTTCAGTAAAGACCTGCCGCTGCTGCGCAAAATTATCCCCGATCTAAAATTTACCGCCGCTTTCGGTCGTGGGCGCTACGTCTGCCCGCGTAATCTGGCGGCCTTAGCCACGGATAACCTGGCGCAGGGAGATTTGCTCGCCTTTCTTGACGACGAACTGGCTCCCGCCAGCAAGGATGAACAGCAGCGCTGCGCGAAGCTGAAAACCGAGCTGGATGCCTACAAATGGGACGGAATACGCGATCATAACGCGCAGGCCATCGACGACGATCTCTGGCGGCGGATGAGCACGGATAAAGCCAGTTGCCTTGGCCGCAACTGCCACTGGTATCGCGAATGCCCGTTTTTCGTGGCGCGCCGCGAAATCGACGAGGCGGAAGTGGTGGTGGCTAACCACGCGCTGGTGATGGCAGCCATGGAAAGCGATGCTGTTTTGCCGGAAGCGAAAAACCTGCTGCTGGTGCTCGATGAAGGCCACCATCTGCCGGACGTCGCCCGTGACGCGCTGGAGATGAGCGCCGAAGTCACTCCCGGCCACAGCCGCCTGCAGCTCGATTTGTTCTGCAAGCTGGTGGAAACCTGCATGGCGCAGTTCCGTCCGAAAAGCCCGCCGCCGCTGACAAACCCCGAGCGCCTGACCAACCACTGCGATGAAGTCCATGAGCTGCTTAGTTCGTTTTACGGCATCGTAAGGTTCTGGATGCCGGGCGAGTATGAAAGCGAGCACCGTTTTGAAATGGGCGTGCTGCCCGAAGAAATTATGGTTATCTGCCAGCGGCTGGCGAAATTAATGGAGGGCCTGCGCAGCCTGGCGGAAGCGCTGCAGGGCGATCTGAGTGAAAAAACCGGCAGCCATGACGTGGTGCGCGTGCATCGCGCCCTGTTGCAAATGAACCGCGCGCTGGGCTATTTCGAATCCCAAAGTAAGCTCTGGCGTCTTTCCGCCATGGATCAGGCCTCCGGCGCGCCCGTTTCTAAGTGGGTAACGCGGGAAAATCGGGAAGGGCAGCCGCATCTGTTCTTTCACTGCGTAGGCATCCGCGTAAGCGACCAGCTGGAAAAGTTAGTCTGGCGTAACGTGCCGCATGTGATTATTACCTCGGCCACGCTGCGTTCGCTTAACAAATTCGACCGTCTGCAGGAGATGAGCGGCCTGCGCGAAAAAGCGGGCGACCGTTTTATAGCGCTGGATTCGCCCTTTAATCATATCGATCAGGGCAAGCTGGTTATCCCGCAGCTCACGGTTGAGCCAACGATGGAAAACGAACCGCAGCATCTCGCTGAAATGGCGGCCTTTTTCCGTGCCGAGCTGGCAAAAGGCGAGCACAAAGGTATGCTGGTACTGTTCGCCAGCAACCGCGCCATGCAGCTGTTTCTGACCCACGTCGTCGATCTGCGCCTCACTTTGCTGGTGCAGGGCGATCAGCCCCGCTACAGGCTGGTGGAACTGCATCGCAAGCGCGTGGAGCAGGGGGAAACCAGCGTGCTGGTCGGGCTGCAATCTTTTGCCGAAGGGTTAGATTTAAAAGGCGATCTGCTAAGCCAGGTGCATATCCATAAGATCGCTTTCCCGCCGGTAGACAGTCCGGTGGTGGTAACGGAAGGGGAGTGGTTAAAAAGTCTCCGGCGCTATCCTTTCGAAGTGCAGAGTTTGCCTGCCGCCTCATTTAACCTTATCCAGCAGGTAGGGCGTTTAATTCGTAGCCACGGCTGTTATGGCGAGGTCGTTATTTACGACCGCCGCCTGCTGACCAAAAATTACGGCCAGCGTTTGCTGGGCGCTTTGCCGGTATTTCCTATTACCCAGCCGCCCGCGCCTGCGGCTAAACTGATTAAAGCAGCGCCTGAAAAGGCCGCGCGACGCAAAGGTGCGGGCAAAAAATACCGGGCAGGCTGAGGGCAGGCCTCATCAGGTTGAGATAAAAAATATCTCACCGTAAAAATAACAGGGAAATCGATTTACTGATTTCCGGCAGATCAATCACAAAGGAGGAAAGGCCACGCTTTTTCCTTCTTTGTCAGGAATCTCAGGGGGAGCTGAAATGGACTATCGCAAAATTATAAAAGAAATAGGGCGCGGCAAGAACCACGCCAGAGATCTGGATTTTGATACCGCACTCGGGTTGTACACCCATATGCTTAACGGCGAGGTACCGGAGCTTGAGCTTGGCGGCGTGCTTATCGCGCTGCGTATTAAAGGCGAAGGCGAGGCTGAAATGCTGGGCTTCTACGCAGCGATGAAGCAGCACCTTATCTCCCTTACGCCGCCGGTAAACAAACCGATGCCGATAGTGATCCCCTCTTATAACGGCGCGCGCAAGCAGGCAAACCTGACGCCGCTGCTGGCGATGCTGCTTAATCGTCTGGGCTATCCGGTCGTGGTGCATGGCGTAAGCCACGATCCCACCCGCGTGCTGACGGAAACCATTTTTACGCTGCTGGGAATCGAGCCCACGCTGCATGCGGGCCAGGCCCAGGCGAAGCTCGAATCGCATCATCCGGTGTATATGCCGATTGGCGCGCTGTGCCCGCCGATGGAAAACCAGCTCGCCATGCGCTGGCGGATGGGCGTTCGCAACAGCGCGCATACGCTGGCGAAACTCGCTACGCCGTTTGCAGAAGATGCCGCGCTGCGTCTTGCCAGCGTTTCACATCCGGAATATGTGCCGAAAGTGGCGAAATTCTTTGCCGAAATCGGCGGGCGCGGCCTGCTGATGCACGGCACAGAAGGCGAAGTCTATGCCAGTCCGCAGCGCTGTCCGCAGATAAGCCTGATTGACGGACAGGGCACGCGGGTTGTAAGCGAGCGGCAGACAGAGATGAGAGGCGAAGATATGGCGCTGCCTGCGGCGAAAGATCCGGAGGTTACCGCGCGCTGGATTGAACGCTGTGTGGCGGGCCTGGAGCCGGTACCGCAGTCATTAAAAACGCAGATGGCCTGTTGTCTGGTGGCGACCGGCGAGGCGCAAACGCTCGAAGACGGGCTTGTGAGAGTCGACCAGACGTTTTAACCCTGAACGGCAGGCAAAAAAAAGCCTGCGGCATAATCCGCAGGCAACAAGGGTAACATCAAGGGTCAAACAAGGGCGGAGCAGGGCTCCAGATGAGGGTAAAGCAAAGCTACGGTTCAGGGTTAAAACTTTTCTCTCGCGACCTAGTTGTAGATTACAGCGGAGCCGCTCATTTTGCCGTTGGTGTTGGCAGAAGTAATAGAGTAGGCGCTGGCACCCGCCTGCTGCGCTTTCTGAGCGAGCTGTGCTTCCAGCCCATCCAGCGTTGTAGCGCCTTGTACAGACACTACGCCAACTTTATTCAGGCTCTGAGCTTCAGCATGGCTGACAGATTGTGCAGCGAATGCGCCGGATGAAAGGGTGGCAAGGGCGAGAGCGGCAACAGCATATTTGATGGTTTTCATGATTAATCTCTTGCAGGTTATTCTGTTAAGGGGACGTTGTTCCGTCGATGTGATTATGGTCACACTTTTCGGCAGAATAATAAACCAAAGAGAATTGACGGCGTTGTTCAAAAAAATTGAATGTATTCTAACCTTTTGAAATTGGTGATGATTAGTCTACGAATTGTCAACTTTGCAATTGTCATCACCTTTCCGCCTCGTTTAGCGCATCTTTTGCTACTCTTTTTCGTATTGCTGGTCGCACCTGATGAGCAACCGCTTGCGCAGGCTTTTTACGCAGGATGCGGCACTTTTCACTGAAAGCGCGGCGGCGAACTTTTATAATGAAGTTCTTTAATTTCAGCCTATTCAGATGAGGTTCGATGGAGATCAAGCTGCACTCCAACGCGACAACGACGCCGCGCACCCGGAAATACATTCAGGACTCGAATAAAACGGACGCTGAGCTTGCCGAAGAGCTGAATATCTCCGTCGATACCGTGCGCCGCTGGCGTAAGCGGGATGACTGCTATGATAAATCTCATCGCCCCAATACCATTCACCGGGCGCTAAGCCGTGAGCAGGAAGCTATCCTGGTTTTTCTGCGTCTGCGCCTTGCGCTGTCGCTTGACGAACTACTTGAAGCGGCGCGCCTGCTGGTCCAGCAGGGGATTTCCCGGGCGAGCATCAGTCGAATGCTGCAAAACTGGCAGGTTTCGCGTATCGGTAAGCCGGACTTAGCGCAGGCTGCGGGCCATTTGCGGCTGGATATCTTCCCGCTGCCGGAAGTCATCAGCCATAAGCAGGGCGTGCTGCTGGTCTTTAGCGATCCCGTTTCTGGCTATCTGGCGGTGGCGCTGCGCGAGCGGGACGAGCATCAGCCTCTTGAGGGGCTGGTCGGCTTTCTGCAAAACGGCCTGCTGCTGCCGGTTCTGTCGATCGCAGCGCGCCCTTCGACGCTGGCGCAGAAGCTGGCACAGGAACTGGGCGTACCTTTACATGCTGCGGAAGAAGAAAGCTGGCTGGCAGAAGCGGCAAAGGGCAATTTCCAGCAGCCGCTGGAGGCGATGCTTAACGGCGAGCGTTTTGATAAGAGGCTGGGGCTTGGGGCCGTGCTGCTGGAATTTGAGGATCTGCTAAACCAGAGGATTATCCGCAGCCGGTTGAAGAATCTCACTCCGGCCGCGTGGCTAAAGCTGCGCCAGGAGACCAGTCACAGCGCGTAGTCGAGAATTTTATCCCCGTTGACCATGCCGTAATCCATCATGTTAATCGTCTCAACCCTTTTATTAAGCGGCCCGGCAATCTGCTGGCATTCCGCCAGATTGTAGGCGATTTACGGGCCAGGCAGCGCGCAGTCGTAGTTGGCGATCGCTGTATTAAACTCCTGTACGCCTTTAGCGGCTGCTTTCTGCATGCGCTTTACCACCAGGCTCGTCGACATCCCTAAATCGCAGACCAGCAGGATCTTTTTCATCGTTGGTTTCCTTCACAAAGAGTAAGCAAATACTGCGTGAGCAGATGGGCGGGGCGGCCGCTGGCCTGGGTGAATTTGCCGCGGCTTAGCGCGGTGCCGCTGACGTCGAGGTGCGCCCACGGCATTTGATGGCAAAACTTGCTTAAGAACTGGGCCGCCGAAACCGCAATAGCGGCGTTGTTCGGCGGCGTATTGGTCAGATCGGCAATGCTGCTCCTGACCTGTTTATCAAAGCTTTCATCTAGCGGCAGCGGCCAGACTCTGTCCTGCGTCAGCGCCGCGGCCCGCCGGATTTGATCTTCAAGCGCCGCCGAATTGCTCATTATGCCGCTGATGTCGTAGCCCAAAGCTTTAACCACCGCGCCGGTGAGCGTAGCGACGTCAATCAGAGCAGCCGGTTTAAAGGTTTGCGCGGCGTAGCTGAGCGCGTCGGCCAGAACCAGGCGGCCTTCCGCATCGGTATTAATGATTTCCACGCTGTGCCCGGCGTGTGAACGGACCACGTCGCCGGGGCGCATTGCGCTGTCCGTCGGCATGTTTTCCGCCAGCGCCATGACTGCCACAACGTTGAGCGGCAGGTTCAGCGCCTTAACCGTTTCGAGCAAGCCAAAGACTACCGCCGCGCCGCACATATCGTATTTCATGGTGCTCATGCCTTCGCCGCCTTTGAGCCACAGGCCGCCGGTATCGAAAGTGATGCCCTTGCCGACAAAAGCGTAGGTTGGGGCGTTTTCTCCGGCACCCTGCCAGCGCAGCGTAACTAAGCGCGGCGGATTGCGGCTGCCTTTACCGGTGGCGAGCAAACAGCCCATTTGCTGGCGCTCAATTTCGTTCTCGTCCAGCACATTGCAGGAGGTTTGTGGATGAGTTGCCCAAGCGACTGCGCGCTGCGCCACGGTTTCAGGCGTGCAGTCGCTGGCCGGCAGGTCGGCAAGCTGGCGCGAGAGCAGCATGCCGTCGGCAATGGCCTGCGCCTGGCTAACGAGCCGTCTGGCTTCTGCTGACGGATTCCCCAGCAGCCACAGCTCCCCGAGGCTTTGCTTTTCATCGTGGCGATAGCCAAGCTGCGGCAGCTGATAGAAGCGGTTCATGATGGCCAGCAGCAGCGCGCGCAGGCGAATAAAGGTGGTTTCATCTACAAGGTCGAAAGCGGAAATGTCCAGCGCTACGGGTTGAGCGACGGGCGAAGGGAGGACAGCGGCGATTTTTTCCGTCAGTTTACGCAGCGTTGCGGGCTGGCTCAGATCGCCATCCGGCAGCAGGCTGAGCGTCTGGCAGGCGTTGCGCAGGCCAAAGCGGCAGGTCTGCACTTCATCGGCCTGCGCCATTTCGCTGAGCACAGACCGGAGAGCTTCGGGCCAGGCCGCCGGGTTGGATTTCCACAGCAGCAGGTGCGCGTGGGCCAGGGATATATCTGGCTGTGAGAGTAAACATTTCATTGAATGATCTCCGCCGTGATGCGCTGTTGATAGGCTTTCAGCCAGGCGCTGTCCGCCGGGCGAATCAGCGTGTTCTTACCATCGCGTTCGGTGAGGAAAACCGCCGCTGGCTGGGCGGGAGTCGCCACCGAGAAAGAAAAATTATCGATTGTTGTAGCGGCCCCGTATTCGCCGCGGGTGTTCATGCAGACTACCGACAAATCCCCTGCGCGCCCGAAGCGTCTCATCAACTGCGCTTCCAGGTCGTAAACGGCGGATTCCGCCGCCTGCTGGGGCGACATTCCTCGTCCCATACGGCTGACGATTTCATAGCTGATGCAGCCCTTCATCAGGTCCTCGCCGAGGCCGGTGGCGGTGGCGGCCCCGATTTGGCTGTCGGCGTAGAAGCCGGAGCCGGAAACCGGCGAGTCGCCCACGCGGCCAGGGCGCTTCATAAACAGGCCGCTGGTGGAGGTGCCGACGCAGATGTTTTGCCGCGCGTCGAGGGTGATAACGCCCACAGTATCGTGGCCGGTGTAGGGGCTAAGTCCACGGTCAAGAGTTTCACGCTTGCGCTTCAGGTAATGGTTTCGCGCACGTTCGGTCAGCATCTCTTTGCGCTCAAAGCCCTGCGCCAGCGCCCATTCTTCCGCGCCGGCTCCGACCATAAAGCTGTTGAAACGCTCGCGGCTGAGAGCCTGAGCAACCAGAATCGGGTTAGCAATATCGCGTACGCTGGCGACTGCGCCGATCGCGAGGCTGGTGCCGTCCATAAAAGCGGCGTCCAGCTCGACTTCTCCGCGTTCGTTGGGCAGGCCGCCAAACCCTACGGATTTGTAAAACGGATAGTCTTCTACGCATTTCACCGCGTGGATGGCCGCATCGCCGGCGGCCTTGTTTGCCTGAAGCAGACCTGCCGCCTCGGACACGCCTTCCCAGGCCATGCGCCAGGTGGCAATTACGCCCCAGTTTGCTGATAACATCATGTTTTACTTACTCCATGGCTGAGGTGGTTTTACGCTCTGATTCGACGGCTGGGGCTTCGCTGGCCCGGTACTGCCTGTCGACAACTTTCAGGAACGGCAGGTAAATCACCGCGCCTATCGCCAGGTTAATCAACTGGATAACGGCCCCGCTCAGGTGGCCGGTGACAATAAATCCGCTGAGCACCGGCGGCAGCGTCCACGGGATGTAAACCCCGGTTGTCGTGGCAACCAGCCCGACCGACATCGCGACGTACTGCACGGTGACCAGCACCAGCGGCACGAGGTTGAAGGGGATGAGCATCACCGGGTTCATGATCACAGGCAAGCCAAACAGCACCGGTTCGTTAATGTTGAATATGGACGAGCCCGCCGCGAGACGAGATACGTTTTTGATGTGCTGACTGCGGGCGAATAGCAGCATAGCAATCACCAGAGACAAAGTTGCGCCCGCGCCGCCCATCCAGATCATGTCGTAGAACTGCTCCGTCACCACGTGCGGCGGCACCAGGCCTGCCTGGGTGGCGGTGAGGTTTTCCATCTGATTCTCCATCCAGAATGGACGCAGAATGCCGTTCACCATCGAACCGGAGTTGATGCCGACCGACCACAGGCTGGTGATGCTAAAGCAGGTAAACAATGCGCCCACGTAGGAGGTGCCGAAGTGGCGAATCGGCGTTGCCAGCACTTCATAAATGAACTGATGGATGGTGTTGTAGTGCGTGTGGGCAAACAGCACGCGAACCACCAAAGCAATCACCAGGATCAGCAAAGAAGGAATAAGCGCCGCAAAGGATTTTTGTACCGCGGGCGGTACGCCGTCCGGCATGCGAATCACCCAGTTCTGGCGCAGCATCCAGGCGAACAGCTCCGTGGTGCCCAGCGCGCCCAGCATGGCGACAAACAGGCCTTTTGATCCCAGCCACTCCAGCGGAATCAGGCCGCCCACTTCGGCGTGTTTGCCGAAGGGCGTCAGGATCAGGAAGCAGGAAAGCGAGAGAATGCCCGACGACATTTTGTCGATGTCGTAGCGCTCCGCCAGGCGATAGGCGACAAGGAAGGAGATGAACACCGCCATGGTGGAGAAGATGGCGTTGAACGGAATTTCAACGGTTGCCGACCACCCTTGGCCGAATACCGAGGCCATAAACGTCTGGTAGGCCTGGCCTGGAAAGGAGGAGATAACCAGAAGAATCGAACCGACAATAATAAAAGGCATAAACGAGATGTAGGCGTCGCGGATGGCGCCCAGGTGGCGCTGCTGTGCCATTCTTCCCGCCAGCGGCATCAGCCGGGCTTCGATGGCGGTCATCAGGTTTTTCATGGTGTTGCCGCTCCATAAGTAATCACACGATACAATTATCCTGCGGCATTACCTTAAGCGTTGTTCAGCAGCAAGAAAGTGAGATGATTCACAGTTGCTTAAATAAAGTATCAGATGATTACTTAGAGGCGGAGGACGATCTCACCACTGCCTTAGGTATTGAGCAAAGCGGCTGATGATATAAAAAAACGGCTCTCCGGATGGGAAAGCCGCTTAGGGGAGTTTTGTTTTGCTCATCATACGTCTTGCTGGAGAGGTTATTTATAAATGGTGGCGGTGCCGTACATATGATCGCCGCCGGCGGAGTTAATCACAAAACCTGTTGCGCCTTGTTCCCTGGCTTTTTCGGCCAGCTTGTCCTGTAGATCGTCAAGGTTACGGGCGTTATTTGCGGAGACGGTGCCCGCTGCACACAGTTGACCAGTCCGGTCATTCATCAGGCGTCGGGCCGCCTGACGGACAAACGGAAGCGCCGCAAGGGCGATAACCGTAGAAAAACAGAGCAAATTTTTTCATCGCATCTTTCTGCGCCGTTGGCTGTTGATTAAAATTTCATCAAACTTAAAAGTGTCGGTGGAAAGTGGCGCTCAAAAGAGGCAAAAAAATTGATGGAGTTTTGCCTCTTTTTTGAAGGATATAACCTGATAAAAGTATTATAAATCAGCTATGTAAAGTGGCTGATGTTGCTTAACTTATCGTGCGTCAGGGCGAATGAGATCAAAACGATGCGATTCTTCGATGGTGTAATAAGCCGACGGGCCGCCTGCCCGCAGCACGGGATTTGCCAGAGCGGTCTGGTAAATCCCGTCCCTGAGCAGGTTTTCATTGATATGTACCGCGACGACTTCGCCCAGAACCAGCCAGGTATCGATAGGCGCGCCGTCTGCGGAAGTTAGCTGGATAGACTGCGAAAGGCGACACTCGAAGTTAACCGGGCTTTCCGCCACCAGGCTCGCCTTCACTTTACGGCCCGGAACCGCTGTTAAACCCGCGCGGATAAACTCATCCTCTCCGCGCGGCAACGTTGCGGACGTCTCGTTCATCTGTTCTGCAAGTTCACGGGTAGTGAGATTCCAGACGAACTCCTTTGTGTCGAGGATATTCTGCACGCTGTCTTTCCAGCCGCTGCTGGCGAACCCGATAATCGGCGGGCGATAGTTAAAGCAGTTGAAGAAGCTGTACGGCGCCAGATTGCGCTGGCCTTGCGCATTGATCGAGGCTATCCAGCCAATCGGACGCGGCCCAACGATGGCGTTCAGCGGGTCGTGCGGCAAACCATGGCCAGCCGCAGGTTCGTAGTAATACCTTTTCGCAGACATATTACCTCTTTCAGTGGTGAAATTGGCGCGGCGTATTTACCCCGCTGGCTTCACAGAGTATCTTACGCGCCCACACAAGGAGAAGCCGCGATGAAAACCCCTGCCACCACCAAACCGGGCCTGCACCCGCGTAACCGCCACCGTGACCGCTATGATTTTACTGCCCTGCAGCAAAGCTGCCCGGCGCTTGCGGCCTTTATCAAAACCGGTCCGCACGGTGACAGCACAGTGGATTTCGCCGATCCTCTGGCGGTTAAAGCGCTGAATCAGGCTTTGCTGGCGCATTTCTACGCCGTTAAGCAGTGGGATATTCCCGCAGGTTTTCTCTGCCCGCCGGTGCCGGGACGTGCAGATTATATACATCATCTTGCGGATCTGCTGGCCGAAGGTAACGGGGGCAAAGTGCCGACGCAGGCTTCCGTGCTGGATGTGGGAGTCGGCGCCAACTGTATTTACCCGTTAATCGGGCAGCATGAGTACGGCTGGCGTTTTACAGGGTCAGAAACTGACGCTGACGCCTTACGCAGCGCGACGATGATTATCGATGCCAACCCGGGCTTAAGCCGCATGATTCGTCTGCGCCGCCAGAAAACGCCGCAGGCTATTTTCCCCGGCATCATTCATAAAAACGAAACCTTCGATGCCACGCTGTGTAATCCGCCGTTCCATGACTCGCAGGAGGCCGCCCGCAGCGGCAGCGAGCGCAAACGCCGTAATCTCGGGCAGGATGAGAAGGGCGCGCTGAACTTTGGCGGGCATGAGCATGAACTGTGGTGCGAGGGCGGCGAGGTGGCCTTTGTCAGCCAGATGGTTAACGAGAGTAAAGCGTTTGGCCGCCAGGTGATGTGGTTTACTTCTCTGGTGTCCCGTGGCGAAAATCTGCCGGCCATCTACCGTGTTCTGCAGGAGGCGGGCGTTGAGAAAGTGGTGAAAAAAGAGATGGCCCAGGGTCAGAAGCAGAGCCGCTTCATCGCCTGGTCCTTTATGAATGATGCGCAGCGCGCCCGCTGGGCCGCCACGCGTTTTAAATGATTATACCGTAGGGTTTGCAGGCGGCAGCGCTCCGGTTGCCGCCTGCGCGGCCTGCATCGCCTGGGCGACGTCCGGCCCTGGCTGCATTACCTGCACGGTCTGCACCGGCGGACGTATTCCCGCCGCGTCGAAGTGCTTTTTCACCATGCCGTCAAGCGCGAAACGCACCGTCCACTGTTTTAGCGGCTGCGTGGTGAACGACACGCGTACCGTGAAGGCCTGGTTTGTCAGGCCGACGATCCCCGCGAACGAAGGCTCGCCAATCACCAGCATGCGGATATCCTGCCGTTCCATCAGCTCTGCTACCGCCTCCTTGAGAATGCGATTGGCCTTATCGACGTCCTCATGCCTGTCCACATCATAGTTCGCCACAAACGAACCAATGCCGCGCACGAAGTTGGCGAAGGTGGTAATCGATGACCAGGGAATAATATGGTAGGCCCCGGTATCCTGCCGCACGCCGACAGAGCGTATGGACATGCGTTCCACGGAGCCGGTTATCGGCCCGATGGTCACCAGGTCGCCGGTATTCATGCCGTTCTCAAGCTGGATAAACACCCCGGTAATAATATCTTTTACCAGCGTTTGCGAGCCGAAGCTCACCGCCAGCCCTAAAGCGCCTGCGCCGGCCAGCAGCGGGGCGATGTTCACGCCGATTTCCGACAGCAGTATCATTATCGTGATGGTGCTTATCACTACCGCGAGGGCGTTACGGAAGAGCGTCAGCAGCGTGCGCGTGCGGGCGCCCGGCATCGGGCGGCCGTGTATGTCGGAGGCCAGACGGTTTTCAATCAGGCTTGCCAGCAGCGTCCAGCCAACGGCGGAGAAGAACAGGATCAGGGTGATACGGATAATGATATCAACGGTTTTCTCCCCCGCGCCGTTGGTCAGCCAGGCCCACATATCGAACAGGCCCCACGCGTTTAACAGCAGCATCGCGGCAAAGCAAACGGTGAGGATGCGCGCCATTTTTAAGGAAGCGGAAAGCCAGCCGTTCAGGCGCTTTTGCAGTTCGGGATAGCTGCGCTGCACCTGCGGTGAAAGCGTGATCGTTTTTGCAATCCAGCGTGAAAGCATGCCGGAGATAAACGCGGCGATGCCGATAATCGCGAGGCTACACATGGACGCGCCCATCATCCACCTCAGGCTGTTGCCTGGATTAAAGAGCGAGAAGAAAAACAGCGCGACGAAATAGGCGCTGGCCAGCCAGTGCCAGACAAGCGCAAAGGCGCGAATAAACAGGCTGAAAAAGGCCAGTGAACGATCGGCAAGTCGGTTCAGGCTGCGCTGGATAGAAAGTTTATTGTGAAAAATCAGGTACAGCGCCCAAATCGTAATACACAGCATAATAACGACGTTGGTCATGGCGCCCGTCTGCACGTTTACCTGACTTGAAATAACAGGCACGGCGACCAGCGTACCGTAGCCCAGTAAACTGCTTAACGCCGACAAACGAATGTTCCAGTATTTTGCGCTCTGCTCGCTGACCGGAAAAGGGCGCAGATCCGGGAAGCGCGGGCAGAAGATCAGCCGCAGCACGGCCTTAAAGAATTCAATAAGCGCAAAGGCGTTGAGAAACAAGCCCTGCTGGCGTGCGATGGTGCGGCTGCCCGCGTTCATCATGTCGCTGAAAATCTGTCCGACAAACAGCGTCAGGGCCAGCAGCAGTAAATCAATCACAAACGCGGCGATAATCGCCAGCGGCAGATGGAACCAGCTGGAGCGATCGCGGTTTTTTGCGCGCCCCCATTTTCCCATGTGCCGCCAGACCGGCGACATACCTGCACGGACCAGCATGTAGAAAGCGAAGACGGAAGCGGCAAGCAGCGAGAAGTACGTGAGCGCTTTGAAAAAGGTTTGCTGGTTAAAGGCCTTATAAGGTGAACCGGTGATATTGCGGTAGAGCTGGGCGAAATGCTCAGCCAGTTCTCCGCCGTAGCGACGGCTTACATCCGTCAAGTTCTGCAGCACCGTTTTTTCATCGCTGAGCTCTTCCGGCGGCTTGATAGCCGGCACAGGTTCCGGCGGCGGGGTGGCGGCGACTTTACGCAGCTGGTCGATTAATTCGCTTCTCGATTGGTCGTTATCCAGCACGTCCGCAAGCGCCGAATAGGCTTTTTTCTTTTCTTCAAGATTAGGTTCGGCGGGAGGGGCGTCGCTGGTCTGCGTGGAGGATGCAGCAACGACAGCGGCAGGCAGCGTTACCGCCTGAGTTTGAAAGCTGAGCAGGCTGCATAGTAACAACAGAATCCATGGCACGGCACTTCTCCGGACTGAGAAATTCAGACAAAGCAAAAGTATAGCCCGCTGGGAGCGGAGGCCTGGAAAACGGGAATTATCTGGTGTGGCTGATTCGGCTGGCGCTGGCTCAGGCCGGGCTGTTGCAGCATGGCGTTGCGCTTACTGGCCCGCGGTTTAGGGGATAAGCGTAGCGCCATTCACTCATGGCGGCGCTACGCTTAATTGCCAAAGGTTATGAAACGTGCTGCAAGAATTCCTGCAAACGCTGGCTTGGCGGGTTATCGATAAGCTCCTGCGGATTGCCGTCTTCGGCCACGCGGCCTTTATCAATGAAGATCAGGCGTGATGCGACTTTGGCGGCAAAACCCACTTCGTGCGTGACGATAACCATCGTCATGCCTTCTTCGGCCAGGTCCTGCATCACCTTCAGCACTTCGTGGCGCAGCTCCGGATCAAGCGCGGAGGTGGGCTCATCGAACAGCATCATTTTCGGTTTGACCGCCAGCGCGCGGGCGATCGCCACGCGCTGCTGCTGGCCGCCGGAAAGCTCGGAAGGGTAGTGGTGCGCGCGCTCCGCAAGGCCCACCTTCGCCAGCAGCTCTTTCGCCAGTTTATCGGCGGCCTCTTTCTTCAGGCCGCGCACGCGGATCGGGCCGAAAGAGACGTTTTCCAGCGCGGTAAGATGCGGGAAGAGATAAAACTGCTGGAACACCATGCCGGCTTCCTGACGGATCAGGCGCTCGTCCACCTTCGGATCGTTAACCTTCAGGCCGTCGACAATCAGATCGCCGCTGGTGATATCTTCGAGCTTGTTGATGCAGCGCAGCAGGGTGGATTTACCGGAGCCTGACGGCCCGATGATCACCACCACTTCACCCTGTTTGATATTCAGATCGATATTGTGCAGCACCTGGGTTTGACCGAAGTGCTTGGAGACGTTTTTAAATTCAATCACAGGATTTTCATCCTTCTTTCAAGACGACGCAGAACAAAGCTCAGCACCAAAGTAATAATCAGATAGAAGACCGCAACGGCGCTCCAGATCTCCAGCGCGCGGAAGTTACCGGCGATAATTTCCTGGCCCTGGCGGGTCAGTTCAGCCACGCCGATAACGATAAACAGCGAGGTATCTTTAATACTGATGATCCACTGGTTACCCAGCGGCGGCAGCATACGCCTGAGCGCCAGCGGCATAATTACGTGGCGAATGGTTTCACGTTTGGAGAGGCCCAGCGCCAGGCCCGCTTCGCGGAAGCCTTTATGAATTGACAGCACCGCACCGCGAGTAATTTCCGCAATATAGGCGCCGGAGTTAATCATGATGGTGACGACGGCCGCGCTGAACGGGTCAATACGCAGGTCGTTAAAGGCCATTGGTAGCGCGAAGTAAATAAACATTACCTGCACCACGATTGGCGTACCGCGAATCACTTCGATAAATACCAGGGCGATATGGTTGGCTATCCAGCCGCCGTAGGTGCGGGCAAAACCTGCAACCAGACCAATCACCAGACCGCCGCAAAGACCGAGGACCGAAATCCACAGGGTCATTTTGGCGCCTTCAATCAAGAGCGGAATTGCAGGCCAGATGGCGCTCCAGTCAAACTGCATAATGTGTTCCCATTTGTTACCGTGGCTTATTCAAAAATAGCAGGGGCGAAAGCCGCCCCTGAGGTCAATCTTTTAAAAATGTAGAATTATTATTTTGGTTCAGTGCCGAACCATTTTTTATAGATTTCGTTATAGGTGCCGTTCTCTTTCAGGGTTTTCAGCGCGCCGTTGACTTTAGTACGCAGGTCGTCGCTGCCTTTCGGGAAGGCGATGCCGTATTGCTGAGCTTCCAGTGAGTCACCTACCGCTTTGAACTGGCCGTTACCGGCGGTTTTGATGAAGTACAGGATGTTTGGCGTATCGTGCAGCACGGCGTCAGCGCGGTTGGTGCCGAGTTCCATATAAGCGTTGTCGATGTTCGGGAACTGACGCAGATCTTTAGTTTTGATGTTGGCTTTCGCGTAATCAACTGACCCGGTGCCGCCTTTAACCGCAAGGACTTTGCCGTCGAGATCCTTCACGCTTTTAATCTCGTTGTTGTTCGCTTTTACCATCACTAACAAACCGCTTTGGTAGTAGCCATCGGAGAAGTCGATGGCTTTCTGGCGCTCCGGGGTAATGGTGATACCGGCCAGCGCCACATCGATGTTTTTGGTTTGCAGCGCCGGAATGATGCCGCTGAAATCCATCGGTTTCAGGGTGTAGTCCAGCTTTAATTCTTTCGCGATGGCGGCCCATAAATCCACGTCGAAACCGACGTATTTATCGCCTTGTTTAAATTCAAAAGGAACGAATGCGGTGTCGGTCGCGACAACCAGTTTCTTCTCAGCGGCGTGGGAATTGACCGCCAAAGCCAGAGTGAGTGCAGCCAGTGAAACTTTCAAAATCGACTTCATAGCATTTCCTTTGTTAATCCATGGGGCTATCCCCTGCAGCAGCCAGCACGGCATGGAAGAATCGTGCCAAATCTACAACATATTGTTTTGCAAGGATGTGGATTTGTAACATTGCACAATATAGGTTGCAAGTTGGTCATGATGCACCGTTACGGGGCTCCATGATGGTGCATATTTTTGGCTGGCGGGTCGGAAGATAGTTTTACCGCGAAATCAGGCGGCAAAACAATCATTCATTAACGATTGTGTGATGAGATTATTACAGGAGTGCAACTTTTGCGGTGGGGGTAAACAGTTTACTGCGCTAAAATGGTGCATGCTCCCTCTCCGCGCGGGGAGGGAGCATAAAAATCATCTATCAATTATTCGATATTCGATTCGATGAACCACAAGTACTGGTCCAGATCGCGGGATGCCGCGGTGAAAATATCCGCCGTATCTTCGTCTTTGGCTTCGCTAATAGCTTTGCGCACGTCGTTTGCGACGACGGCATAGCGATCCGCCAGCTCTTTTAAGTGATCCTGCACGCTATGAATATCCAGCGGATAGCTTTTCAGCGCCGTCTTGCTGTTAACGACCTGGGTTGTCCCCAGCGCCACGCCGCCAAGCTGAACGGCACGTTCTGCCATGGTATCCAGGTGAGTGGTCAAAGCTGTACGGAAGCCATCAAGCATTTCGTGGACGGCAATAAAGTTGGCACCGCGCATGTTCCAGTGAGCCTGTTTGGTAATCAGGGACAGATCGATGAACTGGATGACCTGACGATTCAACAGCTCGATGGTGGCTTTTTTCTCGTTATCCGCTACATCATTACGGGTATAGAGCAGGTTTGTAGATTTGGTTTTTACCAGTTTAGCGGTACTCATAATCTTTCATCCTCTTGATGTGTGTTTCCTGATTTGTTACCGGGACTAAGTATAGCACCGGTTTTTAATCTTGCTGGATGAGTTAATACCTATCAGACAAATAGCAATAATGAAGTGGCAATCATTATGTTGATTAATATCAATAGATTATAAGTAAGCAACAGGATATGTCATAAAAATGACAAGCGGCGTGGTAGCAGAAATAAATAGTTCTTATTTACGTCAGAAAAGTAAAGGCAATATAAGTGGTTGATCGCGGGTTTTTTATTTCCCGCGCGCGGCGTGCAGCGAGAAATAAATTGATCCAGATTAATTTATATCGACACTTTTTATCTGCGTCTCGCGTTTAAGCGTTAACGTCGAGCCGATGGAGGCGGCGATAATCGACAGCAACGCCAGCCACTGCACCCAGCTCAGATGCTCGCCAAGGAACAGCATGCCGGAGAGCGCAGCAAGGCCGGGCTCCATACTCATCAGCGTCCCGAACGTGCGCGTCGGCAGGCGCGTGAGGGCAATCATCTCAAGCGAGTATGGCAGGGCCGTAGACAGAACCGCCACGCCAAGCCCTAAAGGAAGCAGCGACCAGTGCCAGATTGCGCCGCCTGCTTCCCATGCGCCAATCGGCACAAAAATAACGGCGGCAATCAGTGAGCCTATGGCTACCGTCGCCGGGCCGTGATCGGCGCCCGCTTTCTGACCAGACAGAATATAGAGCGCCCAGCATGCTCCGGCTCCCAACGCGAAGGCGGCGCCGGTTAAATCGACATGGGAAATATCTTGCCCAAGCGGCAGAAGGAACCACAGGCCCATCACCGCCAGCACCACCCAGATAAAGTCGATAGCCCGGCGCGATGAGAACAGCGCCACGGCCAGCGGGCCGGTGAATTCGAGCGCCACGGCTATCCCGAGAGGAATAGTCTGAATAGATAAATAGAAGAGATAGTTCATGGCGCCGAGCGATAAGCCATACAGCAAAAGCGGCAGGCGCTGCTCCGCTTTAAAGCGTAAGCGCCAGGGCTTGAATACCGCCACCAGAATCAGCGTCCCTAAAGCCAGACGTATCGCGGTTACGCCGGGCGCGCCAACCAGCGGGAAAAGCGATTTGGCGAGCGATGCCCCGCCCTGAATCGACGTCATGGCAATAAGCAGGATAACAATGGGCAGCCAGACGGGCATTTTTCGGGAAGTTAACGGCATCCTGCGTCCTGTCAGTTAATGTCGGAATGGGTCAATGTATGAAAACGATCTTCAGTGTAAAGGATTAACTTATGGCTGGTTGAATTTTCATTAAGAAAAAGCCGACCGCTTTACGCTACCCTTGTCGTCAGTTTGTGTAAGTTTAACGCAAAAAAATTAAGAATTATCTGGATGACGAAATTATTAAACGCACCAATAATTGCGCGAATTTGTTAATAAATAACTGATTATTTAGTGACATAGCCGCTTGTGGAAACGTTGTGTTACATGAAAAGGTTCGTTAGACAACACGAATGACGAAGAGTTTCTTACGGGGTTTTGTTATATTTGAATCTTAGGACTTACTTGAAGCACATTTGAGGTGGATTATGAAAAAAATTGCATGTCTTTCAGCACTGGCTTGTGTTCTGGCCGTTTCCGTAGGTACCGCAACTGCAGCAACCAGCACCGTAACCGGTGGTTATGCGCAGAGCGATATGCAGGGCGTTGCTAACAAAGCTAACGGCTTCAACCTGAAATACCGTTACGAAAACGACACCCCACTGGGCTATATCGGTTCCTTCACCTACACCGAAAAAGACCGCTCTGAAAATGGCGTTTACAACAAAGGTCAATACTACGGCGTTACTGCAGGTCCAGCTTTCCGTCTGAACGACTGGGCGAGCATCTACGGCGTTGTGGGTGTAGGCTACGGTAAATTCCAGAGCACCGACTACCCGGCAAAATCTGACTCCAGCGACTACGGTTTCTCCTACGGCGCAGGTATGCAGTTTAACCCAATGGAAAACGTTGCACTGGACGTTTCCTACGAGCAGAGCCGCATCCGTAACGTTGATGTTGGCACCTGGATCGCAGGCGTGGGTTACCGCTTCTGATTCACCCTCTCAGGTGAAAATAAAAATCCGCCCTTGTGGCGGATTTTTTTATGTTCTTAATTCACCTTAGCGCGTCTTTATCTCAAAGATATCGCTCTGCAGATGATTATAGTCCACCTTCTTAAGCTTAAAGTTAGTAATCCAGGTCGGACCCGCTTTTTGCTCAGAGATAAACTTGTAGCGCATCGCCAGCTCTTTGGTTTTAATACCGGTCCAGTCAGAGAAGAAGTTAAGAAAATCGTTGGCTGAACGGCGCGCTTTTATCAGACGATGCTCCTTATCATCGCTTGAAAGCACCATAAAGGGCACCTGGAAGTTCTGCTGGAACTCATCGTCATGCGCCAGATACTGTACTTTGGTGCCGCGCTCTTTAAAGGCCAGGCCATGATCTGAGAAATAGACCATCGAGAAAGTCTCGCCGGTATTCTGCAGCTGCTGATAAAGCTGCTTAAGAAGATCGTCAGTCTGCGTCATGCTGTAGATATAGCAGGAGGTCTCTTTCGACTGCACGAACTCCACATACTTTCCTTGCGTGCGATCGCATGCCTGCGGGTGAGACCCCATCAGATGCAGGACGATCAGCTGTGGCGTGGTGCGACGGGTAGCAAATACCTGCGCCGTCATCTTCAGCAGCGCTTCATCGCGGGTATTTTTATCCGCTTCAAAATCACCGCTTTTCAGGAACTGCACTTCATCAGCGCGTTTTGCGATGCTGGCTATGGCGGTATCGTACTCGCCAATCTGGCCCTGGTTTGAAAACCACCATGTCTGAAAACCGGCGCGGTTGGCGAGCGTCACAATATTATCCTGGTATTGCGGCTTGCCGTCGATAACGCGGTTGAGCGTCATGCCCAGCGATTTCTGCGTGGAGCCGCTTGCCGAAATGTAGTCAGTAAATAAGCTGCCGTTAACCGAGCTGGCAAACGGCGTGTTGTTCCAGTGGCCGCCAAAAGCGCCAAGCGCATCGCGGCGCGCGCTTTCACCAATCACTACCACATAGGTATGGTACTTCGGCTTTACCGCCAGCACCTGCCAGGTATCTTTCATTTTTGCAAACTCCCGCATGCGGGTTTGCTCATCAAGCACTTCCTGATTATTCACCACCACGTCTTTGACGAAGCGGAATACCGGATAGCCCGTATCTTTAAATTTAAAGACGCCGCCCTGGGCAAGGTTCTGTACCGGCGTGACGAAAAAACACGCCAGGCTTATTGCCAGGCAGGCGCTGTCGAAGTGGCTCCAGCCCTTTTTTGCCGCGGCTTTGCGGCGCACGGCTATATAGCCCAGCGCCAGAATAAATACAGAAACCAGATAGCTGTACCACGGGAAGATGGTCATTATCTCCGTGGATTCTTCAAAGTTGGTTGAGTGCAGCGCCAGCAGGGTATTGAAGTTCGGCGCGCCGTAAGCCTGCCCGAAAGGGAAATACATTGCCGCCACCAGGCTGCAAACCGCAATAACCCCTTTTTGCAAGCGCGGAGCGCGACGCCCAAGCAACAGCAATACGCAGCCAAAAGCAGCCGCATACAGCAGGCTGAATTTATAACCTAAAGCGAAGTTAATAAGCAGCGATTGCAGAAAGTAAAATGCGGTCCACGGGTTGAGCGCAACGCCGCGCGCCGTGAGGGTATCTTTAGCCGTTAAATTCATGTTTACCGAATCAACAAAACGCCATGCGAGAACCCTGGCGACAAGGGTCAAAAACCTGCCTGACAGGCGGAAAAGAAGGAAGAGGGAACCGCATCCGGAAGCCGCTTAATGTGCAGGGCTGCAAGAAGATAGAGCGCAACGTAGAGAAGATCAACAGATAACCAAAGCGTGTTTTGCGAGGTGGATTGCAAATCAAGCAGTTTGTGTGGTTAAAGCGCGGGGAGAGAGCGTATCTGCGGAATTAATAGAAAACTGTTGTTACAAAAAGATGACGCGGCAGGGCAGGTTCCCGGCCTGATGGAGGGCAGGGCGAAAGCCTATGACTTTGGCGCCTCGTCCTGTTCAGGTTTCCCGGAAACCCAGTCACACAGCATATTCAGCAGCATTAACCGCACCTGGAAAGGGGAGTGAGTAAACACGCTTATGCACCTCTTAAAATCGTTCATAAAAAATCCTCCTCGTTACCTCTGCCACCCTTAATCCATTAAAAGCTGACTGCATTACATACAGGTATAGCACAGGCTATATTATATAGCTATTGCTATGCCGTTAAATTTTTGTGGATGCGGGGAGGTGGTTTACAATGGGCGCTTCCGCCGACGAAGAACGATGTCGCGCCACTGTATGAGGAAGCTCCATGAGCCGTCAGGCAGGTCAAAAGAACAGCAAAAAAGTGACGCAGCTACTTAACGTTGAAGAGCATGTTGAAGGTTTTCGTCAGGTGCGGGAAGCGCATCGTCGTGAATTAATTGATGATTATGTCGAACTGATCTCCGATCTTATTCGCGAGGTTGGGGAAGTGCGCCAGGTCGATATGGCCGCGCGTCTGGGCGTGTCGCAGCCGACGGTTGCCAAGATGCTTAAGCGCCTGGCTACGCTTGGCCTGATTGAACAGATCCCCTGGCGAGGCGTTTTTCTTACTGCCGAAGGGGAAAAGCAGGCGCAGCTCAGCCGCGAGCGCCATCAGATTGTGGAAAACTTCTTCCTGGCGTTAGGGATAAGCCCGGAAACGGCTCGTATCGATGCCGAAGGCGTGGAGCATCACGTCAGCGAAGAAACCCTGCAGGCCTTCTGTCGTTTCACGCAGCAGAGCGGCTTTAAACAATAAATGTTGAAAACGCTGTACCGGCCTTTTTTACGCGATCGTTTTCTTCACCTGTTGCTGATTATCGGCGTTGTATGCTGTTTGGCGGCCCCCTTTCGTCCAGGCTTATGGGCGGCGGCCGTCGACTGGCACACTATCATCACCCTCGCCGGGCTGATGATGCTGACCAAAGGCGTGGAGCTGAGCGGCTATTTCGACGTGCTGGGCCGCCGGATGGTGAAGCGCTTTGGCAGCGAACGCCAGCTGGCGATGTTTATGGTCAGCGCGGCGGCGCTGCTCTCAACTTTTCTGACCAATGACGTGGCGCTGTTTATCATCGTGCCGCTGACCATTACCCTCAAAAAGCTGTGTTCGATGCCGGTGACCCGGCTGATTATCTTCGAGGCGCTGGCGGTGAACGCCGGTTCGCTTCTCACGCCGGTCGGCAATCCGCAAAATATCCTGCTGTGGGGGCGTTCGGGCCTCTCTTTTGCGGCCTTCACCTGGCAAATGGTTCCGCTTGCCGGGGCGATGGTGGCAAGCCTGCTGGCGCTGTGCTGGCTGTGCTTTCCGAAAAAAGCCCTGAATTATCACGGACACGACAGAATAGATGCCTGGCAGCCGCGGCTGGTTTACGCAAGCGTCGCGCTGTACGCGGTGTTTATCGCTTCGCTTGAGCTAAAGCAGGAGGCCTGGGGACTTGCCCTTGTCGCGCTGGGGTTTATCCTTCTTGCAAGAAGGATACTGATAAGCATCGACTGGAGCCTGCTGCTGGTATTTATAGCGATGTTTATCGACGTTCACTTAATAACCAGGATTCCGGTCCTTGAGCAGGCTCTGCATGGCGTAAGCCAGCTTTCGCAGGGAGGATTATTTGCGCTCGGCATCGCTCTTTCGCAAATCATCAGCAACGTGCCCGCCACTATTCTGCTGCTGAACTATGCTCCGCCCTCGGCGCTGCTGGCCTTTGCCGTTAACATCGGCGGTTTCGGCCTGCTGCCGGGTTCGCTTGCCAACCTTATCGCGCTGCGTATGGCAAACGACAGGCGAATCTGGGTGCGGTTCCACTTCTATTCCCTGCCGATGCTGCTCTGGGCCGCCTTAGCGGGATACGCTTTATTGCTGCTGTTTACCTAAGATAAATACCAATTGTCAGTATTTCCTGGCAAATGTATAGCCAGCTCCTAAATTTACTGAACGGTAAATTTTTTGTGGCGCAGGTAATGCGTTCCAGGGCGAGCTGGCGAACCTATGGCAGACCAGAATGACAAGCCGGATAACGGCGAAGAGCAGCAAAAAGGCGACGCTCAACAAGAGAATAATCAAAACGACGAAAAAAAACGCCCCGGCAAAAAGCCGCTGATTATTTTGGGCATCGTCGTGGTAGTGATGGTGATTGTGGCGGCGGTGTGGTGGTTTTTAACCCGTAACGAAGAGACCACCGACGATGCCTTTACCGAAGGCAACGCCGTGACCATCGCGCCGAAAGTGGCGGGCTACGTTACGGAATTGCATATCGCTGATAACCAGCGGGTGCATAAAGGCGACCTGCTGGTGGTTATCGATCCGCGGGATGCCGCCGCGCAACGCGATCGGGCCCGGGCGCAGGTTGGCCTTGCGGAGTCACAGCTGCATCAGGCGCAGGCGCAGCTCGATCTGGCGAAAGTGCAGTATCCGGCCCAGCGCGATCGGGCGCAGGCGGAGGTCACCAAAGCAGAGGCGGATTTAGCCAATGCCCGCGCGGAGTACAAACGTCAGCGAGGCGTGGATCCACGCGCCACCTCGCAGCAAAATATTGATACCGCCAACGCGCAACTGCGATCGGCCGAAGCGGGGCTTGCCAACGCCCGCGCGCAGCTTGAAGTCGCAAGCCAGGTCAAACTGCAAATCCGCCAGCAGGGAACCAACGTGGAAGCCCGAGCCCGGCAGGTGGAACAGGCCAAAGCCCAGCTTGAGACGGCAGAGCTGAACCTCTCTTACACCGAAGTGCGCGCGCCGTTTGACGGCTTTGTCACGCTGCGTAACGTGCAGCTCGGCTCGCTGGTGCAGGCCGGAACGGCGCTGTTTTCGGTGGTTTCTCCGGATATCTGGGTCACCGCTAACTTTAAAGAATCTCAGCTGGAACGAATGCGCCCCGGCAATAAGGTGACGCTTAGCGTGGACGCCTATCCGGACATGGAGCTGGAAGGGCATATCGACAGCATTCAGCAGGGCAGCGGCTCGCGCTTCTCGGCCTTCCCGGCGGAAAACGCTACCGGCAACTTTGTGAAAATCGTACAGCGCGTACCGGTAAAAATCGTCATTGATAAAGGGCTGGATGCGAACCATCCCCTGCCGCTGGGGCTCTCCGTTGAGCCGAAGGTAACCGTCGAATGAGCGAGATGGCCGCTGAGCATCACGATAACTGGAAACCAGCCAGTAACCCGTGGGCCGTGGCGATTGTCGTCACGCTTGCGGTCTTCATGGAGATCCTCGACACCACTATCGTTAACGTGGCGCTGCCGCACGTGGCGGGTTCGCTCTCCTCAAGCTATGACGAATCCACCTGGGTGCTCACCTCGTATCTGGTAGCAAACGGCATCGTGCTGCCTATCTCCGCATTCTTAAGCCGCCTGTTTGGCCGCAAGCAATTCTTTTTAATCTGCATCGTGATGTTTACCGTCTGTTCGTTTTTGTGCGGCATCGCCACCGAGCTTTGGGAAATCATTCTGTTTCGCGTTATGCAGGGCTTCTTCGGCGGCGGGTTACAGCCCACGCAGCAGTCGGTTTTGCTGGATTACTTCAAGCCTGAAGATCGCGGTAAAGCGTTCGGACTGTCGTCGATTGCCATTATCGTCGCCCCGGTACTCGGGCCAACGCTCGGCGGCTGGATAACCGACAACTACTCCTGGCGCTGGGTATTTTTTATCAATATCCCGGTTGGCATTGTCACGGTGCTGGCGATTTATCAGCTGTTAGAAGATCCGCCCTGGGAGCGTAAATCGGAAGAAAAACTTACCGTTGACTGGACCGGCATCGGCCTTATCGCGCTGGGCCTCGGCTGCCTGCAGGTCATGCTGGATCGCGGTGAAGACGACGACTGGTTTTACTCGAACTTTATCCGCACCTTCGCCGTGCTGACGCTAATCGGCATTATCGGCGCGATTTTCTGGCTGATCTATGCCAAAAAACCGGTGGTGGATTTGCGCTGCATGAAGGACAAAAACTTTGCCGTCTCAAGCCTGCTGATGGCGGGAATGGCGATGATTCTGTACGGCAGCTCCGTGGTTATTCCGCAGCTTGCGCAGCAGGATCTGGGGTATACCGCAACCTGGTCCGGGCTGGTGCTTTCTCCCGGCGCAATACTCATCGTGCTGACCATTCCGCTGGTAATAAAGCTGATGCCGATCGTGCAGACGCGCTGGATAATCGCCTTTGGCTTTAGCTGCCTCGCCGCGTCGTTTTTCTGGTCGCGCAACTTAACGCCGAACGTCGATTTTGAAACGCTGGTGCTGTTCCGCAGCGCGCAGTCAATCGGGCTTGGCTTCTTATTTGTGCCGCTGACCACCATTGCGTTTATTACCATTCCGCGAAGGCTTAACGCCGACTCGGCGGCGCTGTTTACCATGTTCCGTAACGTGGCGGGCTCGATAGGTATTTCGCTCTCGACGGCGGCGATTACCGAACGCGCGCAGGCACACAGCGCCCATCTCAGCACCCATATGAACCCGTTTGACGAACAGTTTCAGCAGGCTATTAAAAGCGGCGCGCAGGCGATTCGGAACTTCACGACGCAGGTTGGCGACCCGACCGGCATCGCAACCGGACAGCTCTATAAAACGATGATTGAACAGTCGCGTATTCTCGCCTACATCGACGTGTTTACCATCCTGAGCTTCATCGCCTTGCTGCTGATCCCACTTTGTTTCTTGCTTTCGCCGGTGAAGAGCGAAGGCGCCGCAGGAGCGCATTGATATGAACAGGAGAATGTGGATGTCCACGCTGGCGCTGCTGGTGGCTGGCTGCGCGGTAGGGCCGGATTATCAGCCTGCCAGGCCGCAAACACCCGCAGGTTTTAACGACACGGCTCGCCAGAACGAACCGGGGGTGGTTTCCCGGGCGCAAACCACAGCTATCGATCCGCGCTGGTGGAAAAACTTTAACTCGCCGCAGCTCGACAGCCTGATAGAACGGGCGATTGCCGGCAACCTGACGCTGCAGCAAACCGTGCTGCGCATCGCCGGTGCGCGTGAGCAAATTACTCAGGCGGGCGGCGCGTTTTACCCGAGCGTCAACGGCAGCGCGAGCGTTACGCGTCAGCAACTGGGGCTGGAAGGCGAATTAAAATCCCATGGCGTTTATGACCAGTTGAACGACGTTGACCCGCAGCTCGGCGGCGCGCTCGATCCGCTCACTAAACCGATTACCCTTTACCAGGGAAGCTTTGACGCCAGCTGGGAGCTGGATCTGTGGGGCAAAGTCCGTCGCCAGGTTGAGGCGGCGAAGGCCCAACAGGATGCGGCCATCGAACAGCGCAACGACGCGCTGGTATCGCTGGAAGCGGAAGTTGCCCGCGCCTGGCTACAGCTACGCGGGGCGCAAAGCGTGATGCAAACGTTGCAAACGCAAATCGATACGGCGCAGCAGACGCTTGAGCTGACGGAAAGCCGCCAGAAAAGCGGGCTGTCTCCGCAGATGGATGTGGAAAACGCGCGCGCCCAGCTTGGCAATCTTCAGGCGCAGCTCCCGCAGTATCAGGCTCAGGAACGCCAGGCGATGAACGGGCTGGCGGTGCTGTTGGGCAGACCGCCGGGCGCGCTCGATCGTGAACTGGCAGAGAAACAGGCGTTGCCGAAGCTGCCGGATATCGTATCCGTGGGCATTCCCGCAAACCTGGCGCGCCGTCGGCCGGACGTGCGGGAAGCGGAAGCGAATCTCCATGCGGCCACTGCGCAAATCGGCGTCTCCGTGGCGCAGCTTTTTCCGTCGCTCTCGCTCACCGGACAGCTGGGCTTACGTAATGACGAATCGGGTTACCTGCTCGACTGGGCCAGCCACTTTTACAGTATCGGCCCGCAGGTTTCGATCCCGATCTTCCAGGGCGGAAGGCTGGTTTCCAGCGTTAAAGTGGCGCGCGCGCAGCAGGGCAGCGCGGTGCTGCAATATCGTCAGACCGTTTTGACCGCGTTGCAGGACGTGGAAAACGCGCTGGTGAGCTACCGCACCGACCAGCAGCGGGAGGCGGGGCTTGCGCAAACGACGCAGTCGCTGCAGACCGCTTTTGATTTGGCAAGCGAAAGCTATCGCACGGGCATCGCCACCTTTATCGAGGTGCTGGACGCCCAGCGGCAGCTCTCACAGGCCGAGCAGCAGCGCGCTCAGGCGCGGGTGCAAAGCAGCATCGATTTAGTCGCCTTGTATAAAGCGCTCGGCGGCGGCTGGGAGCCGTATCAGCAGGTGAACATGCCTGATTACGCCGTTTTCGGCGATGCGCCGCGCGGCTAAATTTATGCAGGATCGGGCAAGGAATGGGTAGAAATCCCCCATTCCATAGACGCAAAGTGGGCGTATAACTGACGGGTCGTTTAAGAAATCCATCTGAAACCTGAACATGAGGTCACCACTATGCGTTATAAAAAACTTGGTAACACCGGGCTGTTTGTTTCGGAACTTTGCCTCGGCACCATGACCTTTGGCGGCGAGGGCGGCATGTGGGGCAAAATAGGTAATCTCGCCCAGGCCGATGCGGAAAAGCTGGTCGGCGGCGCGCTGGATGCGGGCATCAACTTTATTGATACCGCGAACGTTTACTCTGAAGGTCGCTCGGAAATTATCACCGGCCAGGCGCTAAAAAACCTGAAGATCCCGCGCGAGAACGTTGTCGTCGCGACGAAGGTTTTTGGTGAAACCGGAACCGGCAGCGCCAATTCCCGTGGCTCCTCGCGCTATCACATCATGAACAGCGTGAAAGAAAGCCTGCAGCGCATGCAGCTCGATCATATCGATCTTTATCAACTGCACGGTTTCGACCCGGCAACGCCAGTTGAAGAAACGCTTCGCGCGCTGGATACGCTGGTGCAGCACGGCCACGTGCGCTATATCGGCGTTTCAAACTGGGCCGCCTGGCAAATCATGAAGGCGCTGGGAATTTCCGAACGTCTGGGCCTTGCGAAATTTGCCTCGCTGCAGGCTTACTACACCATCGCCGGACGCGATCTTGAGCGCGATCTGGCGCCGATGCTGCAAAGCGAAGGCGTGGGGCTGATGGTGTGGAGCCCGCTGGCAGGCGGCCTGCTGAGCGGTAAATACGGCCGCGACGGCAAAGCCGAAGAGGGCAGCCGCCGCATTGAGTTTGACTTCCCGCCGGTCAATAAGGACCGCGCCTTCGACTGCGTGGACGTGATGCGTGAAATTGCGGACGGCAAAGGCGTTTCCGTGGCGCAGGTAGCGCTCGCCTGGCTGTTGCATCAGCAGGTGGTCAGCAGCGTGATTATCGGCGCTAAGCGTGTCGATCAGCTAAACGACAATATCGCCGCAGCTGAAATTCGTTTTACCGATGATGAGCTACAGAAACTGAACGCGGTGAGCGAACTGCCGCGGGAATATCCGGGCTGGATGCTGGAGCGCCAGGGCGAGTATCGTCGTAACCAGCTGAAATAGTCGGGTGGCGCTGCGCTTACCCGACCTACGGTTTCGTGGGGTGGCGCTGCGCTTATCCGACCTACAGTTTCGTGGGGTGGATAAGCGTAAGCGCCATCCACCGCTACTTCGCGAAGTGTTTTACTCGTTAAAAGGCGTTTCCCGCTTCAGCACTTTATCAATCACATCCAGCACGCCTTCTTCGTTGTTATAGCCTGCCTGGAAACGCGCAACCTGCTTAATTTTGTCCGGCGCATTCGCCATCGCAAAACTAAATCTGGCCTGGCAGAGCATCTCAATGTCGTTGCCTCCGTCGCCGAACGTGACGACTTCGTCATCCTTAATGCCCCATTTATCCTGCAAAATCCGCAGCCCGTTGGCTTTATGAACGCCGGGGATAATCAGGTCGATGGAGCCGTGGCCGCTGGAGACGGGGACGACAATGCCTTCCAGAATCGCCGTCAGCGAATCCATGGTATCGGCCAGTAAATCGTCCGGCAGGTTAAGGGCGAATTTGAAAATTACGTCGTCCGGATGGGTGAAATCATTCACAAGCTCAAGGCGATGGTAATACATGCCTGCCATGCGCTTAAATCCTTCATCGTAGCTTTTCAGGGTGTAACCGCTGCGCTTGCCGCAGGTGATGATATCGACGTGGGGCAGCGTCAGAAGATGGTCAATAACCGTGTCGTACTGCTCCTTTGTCAACACGCCGTTGAACACGTCCTGGTTTTCACTCACCACCCAGCCGCCGTTATCCGCCACAAAAGAGATTTCATGGTCGATTGCCGGAAAAAACGATCTGAGCTGGTAATACTGGTTACCGCTGGCGACGACAAAACGAATGCCCTGCGCTTTCATCTGCTGGTACTGCCCGGCGAAACGCGCCCGGTTGTAGTTTTTGCGGTCGTCGAGAAAAGTACCATCCATGTCTACGGCAATTAATTTCACACTCATCGAATTCTCCCTTGTATTGCGTCAGTCATTATTCTGTATCACTTGCCAGCTGCGAGTACTGCGACGGTTTTGCCACGGCGCGGGCAATCAGCGCGGCGACTACCATGAGCGCGAGGACGACCAGCATTGCCAGCCGCAGCCCGTAGTGTTCGCCAAGGAAACCAAGCAGCGGCGGCCCGACGAGAAAAGCGACATAGCCAGAAGCGGCAACGACGCTTACTCGCGTGGCCGGATCTGGCCCGGTATCGCCCGCGGCGGAAATCGTCAGCGGGAAACCAAGCGAGGTTCCAAGCCCCCACAAAATGACCGATACGCCAGCGAGGAACGGGCTGTCCACAAAGACGATCATCCCGATGCCGAGAATGCCCATCAGCGCGCAGGCTCGTACCACGGTTACGCGGCTGTAGCGGTCGATAAACCAACCGCCGGTGAAGCGTCCAACCGTCATCCCCAGCGTGAAGCCGACATAAATCAGCGAGCCGGATGTCGGGCTAAAACCGTGACCGTCCACCATCAACAGCGGCAGCCAGTCATTGGCCGACCCTTCGGCAAAGGCCATTGCCAGCACGATAGTACCAATCAGTAGCAGTTGAATATCTTTATAGAAGGGAAGATGCGGTCCGGCTGAGTTTGCGGTATCGCTCGCAGGATTGTCTTTACCTACGCCGTGCGGTATCGCCCGAATCGCGACGGCAATCGGCACGATAACCAGCAGGCCAATCAGCAGCAAATGCGCGAAAGCGGCAAAGCCGATGGCGGTTAAACTCATGCCGATGCCTGCGCCAACCAGCGTGCCGAGGCTGTAAAAGCCGTGCATCATCGGCAGCACGGTTTTTTTCATCAGCCCTTCGACAATAGCGCCTTCGACGTTCATCGCCACTTCGGATGAGCCAAGCCCCATGCCTAACAGCGCCAGACCAAGGGCGAACAGCACCGGAGAGGCGAAGAACAGCGCGACGCTCATGCTCAGCATGCCGGCGACCATTAACGTCATGCCGCTGCGAATAATTTTGTGGGTGCCGAAGCGTTTGACCAGCCAGCCGGAGCACAGAATACCGCTCATCGAGCCGATAGACAGGCCAAACAGCACGATGCCCATGCCCGCCGTGGAAACGCTAAGCGTGTCGCGGATCGCCGGGGTGCGCGTCGCCCAGGAGGCCATAACGAGGCCGGGAAGAAAGAAGAAGGCAAACAGAGCCCAGGTGCGATGCAATAAGGCTTTTCTTTGGGTTGAGGCGGCAGGCATGGAGAGAACCAGTAAGTCATGTGAAAGAGATAACATTTACACTAGCAAGACCATGTACATTTGTACACATTCATGGTTAAACTCTTTTCATCGCAACGAGCAGGCACTCAACAGGATAGAGCATGAGCAAAGCATCCCGGCGCAGCGATCCGGACAGGCGCGCCCGCATTCTGCAGGCGACGCTGGATATGCTGGTGGAACATGGCGTCAGCCATATCACGCACCGTAAAATCGCTGCCGCAGCGGGCGTTTCGCTAGGATCGATGACCTACTATTTTGATGGCATAGATTCGCTGCTTAGCGAAGCCTTTACCCAGTTTGCGCTGGAAATGTCAGACAGCTATCGCGCGCGCCTTGAGCAGGCAAAAAACGCGGATGAAGCCTGTGAGGCCATTGTCGATATGATTTGCGACGAGACGATTGCGACTTCTTATAACCTGCAGGTGATGTACCAGCTCTATGCTTACGCCAACCGTACGCCGCCGCTTAAAACCATCATGCAGGACTGGATGTGCCGCAGCCAGCAGACGCTGGAAGCCTTCTTCGATCCGATAACCGCCCGCACGCTGGACGCCTTCATTGAAGGCATGACGCTGCACTACGTCACCGATCGCGAGCCGATGAGCCGGGAAGACCTCACCCGCATGGTGGCGAAAATCGTGCGCTAAATCTGGCAGGTGATTTAATGGCGTTTGTTAGCTAGAGTTTGAAGCAGTTTCCTGACGCGAGTTCCTCCCAATGTAGTTGCTCCCTTAACGATAAACACAGAACTCAACCCCGACTTCACCGTCGGCGACTTACTTGTGCTTGTTGATAAGGGATAACCTATGTTTTTTCTCATCTTACGCTGCCTGCGGCAGTATCGCTGGTTTGCGCTGCTCGGCGGCGCGCTGCTGCTCTCTTCCGTAGGCAACGGACTTACCTATGTAATCGTATTTGGCAAGCTGCTCACGCTTGAGGCAAAACCCTCGGCGCTGACCCTTGCCTATATTCTGGCGCTGGCGCCGGGTATCCCCGGCAGCCTTATTGCCGAAAAGCTTCTGCGAAAATTACCGCTTATTCCCATTCTGATGATGAGTGAGATGCTCGGACTTATCGGGCTCGCTTTCCCGCTGTGGTCTTTATACAGCGATGGCCAGGCTCTGCTTTTGTTAAGCCAGGCCGTGGCCGCTTTTGCCAGCGGAATGGTGGTGCCGGTATTAAGCCAGCTGCTGAAAAATGGCCTGCGACCGGCGGATCTTCCCGCGGCTTCGGGCATGGAGACGCTGATCTTCGCGGCAAACATTATTCTTGGGATCGGCATCGGCACGCTGCTTTACGGGCGGCTGCCTTCAGCGATCGTCCTCGCTTTGGATGCTCTGAGTTTTGCCTTATCCATCGGGCTGCTGTTTGTTGCGCATCGATATTACCGGGCTGTTGAAAGGCTGAAGAGCGGGGAGGCCGGCGAGCGGCTCAGATGGCGGGAGCTTAATCAGCTCCAGCGCCGGAGCTTGCTGCTGTTGCCTTCGCTCGCTCTGGTCGGCGCGCCGGCAATGGCGCTTCTTCCTGCGCTGGCGGTAAATTTTAGCGGCGAAGTAGCGGATACGGGATTAATGCTGCTTTTAGCACGCAGCGTCGGGCAGCTAATCGGCCCGTTGTTGCTGACGCAGGCACAGCTTAAGCGCCATAGCGGCAAGCTGAATGTGTTCGTGATTTTCCTCGCGCTGTTTATTTGCTGTTACGCACTGGTTTCGGTAACGCGCAGCCAGGGGACGGCGATGTTGCTGATTGTCGCTGCGCATATATTCACAAATATCGTTTACGTCCTGGCAACGCTTCATATCATGCAAACTTTCCCTGTCGCGGTAACCGGCGCGGCAATGGCGAAATCCTGGCGCTTACAGCTGGCTATCACGCTTATCTTACCGGTAATTGCAGGCTTTGCGGCGGACAAGTATGACCCCGCATGGGTGCTGTATATTTGTGCGGGCGGCGGTTTTGCGGCGATGGTTGTTGTGCTGGCGGTGAATCGCTTTGTAAGTCGTGCGCGGCTAAGCGACTGGCACAGAGAAGAGAACATGTAGAGATCGCTGGACAGGTACTGGATTGCAGGCAATAAAAAACCCATTTATGTAAACGGGATAGTAAAAACAATGATTTACTTGTTTATCAATCACTTAATATGGCGGTGAGTAGGGAGGAAATAGGGGCATTGCCAACCTCTGCCGCCATTTTGTCGCCACTGTAATTCACTCGGGGTTTATTTCATCGGCAGGACTTTTCTCTTCTGCCTGTTCTATTATAGCTTCCCGCTTCAACCCTTTTAAAGTCTGAGAGCACATTACTGCTTGTTACTATGCGCCATGAAATATTGGGCAATCCCAGGAATTTCGACACATGTGTGAATATGGTAGAACAGCACACTATGTGCCAGTAACAGAAGTTGCTAACATCGCGTTATATGGGTTCATACGTGCTGTTCATGAAAACCTTAACGGAAATTACTATGGATAATAAGGATGATGTTATGAGAAAGAAATCAAAGGATTTTTTGCTGCTGATCGTTGTTGTCGCGACTGGACTGCTACTTATGAAGTTCGAACATGTTTTTATCGCATTTTTTGTTTTGTTCATCTATAGCTTGTATAAGCTATATCCAGAAAGAAATCTTCTGTTGAAAATAATAAAAAGTACATTTGCTATTAAGTTTTATAACGTGGTGATATGGTTTATTTCATATGTGTTAACGCTGAAAATGCTTAGTGTGATTTACGGTATTGATGAGGAGTATTTGAAATTTTCCCCTGCTATTGTTGCTATTCCTATTTCTATTTGTGTTCTGTACTTTTTCTTGATGCTTGCCACAGGTATATCCAGTGCGATAGGCATGATTACTGGTAACATTGTTGGCTTTCTCCCCGTGTGGGTAAAAGTTAATTATGAGCAATCAATCTTTGTCCGGGTAGTTACCATGCTTCAGTCTCTGATCATTGTTGTAGCAATTCCGTTCTTTCTTGCCGCTCTATCTTCAGATTATGTCGCAAGGATAGCTATTTTGTCGGATGCGTCATTTTTATCTGATTGCGGAGCAAAGCAATGGCGGGTTATGTATCTACGGAAAAATAACAATGAGTGCTACAAATTTATTTTAAATAGAAATGTGTTTACTGAAAAACCAGAGATCTTGAATTCAAAAAAATGAATCCTCCCCATTTTGTTTTTTTCAGATAAATCGCCAACAACGGAGTCGCGATGTACATATACTTGCCGCAACCAGATTAAGTTATTAGAGAGTAATTCTGCTCATCATGGTACTCCAAAACATCGGTAGCCATATTTTAAGTTGGCATATAAATGCCAACTTCCGCTGCTCGCTCAAATCTGCCCGTCAATTTGGGTTGAGTTGCCCAATTTTGGTTGGAAACGACGAAAGAATTTACAAACGGATAGATCAGCTAAATGCGAAAATCCACTAACCGCACATTTTTTACCCTAACCAACAAGGTACATATTTTCGGCTTCGGTAGTAGGAGCGGGCATTGTTGCTAATGGATTGTAGTGCAGGGCGGTATCAAGATGATCTGGTGCTAGGTGCGCATATCTCATCGTCATTTTGATATCGTGGTGACCCAGTATGCGCTGAAGTGCCAGAATGTTTCCGCCCGACATCATGAAATGGGCTGCGAATGTATGGCGTAGAACGTGGGTGAGCTGTCCGCGAGGCAGTTTGATAGATGTGGAGTCTAGGGCGCCCATAAACTGGAAGTAGCATTCCTTGAAAAGCTTGTCAGTCTTGCGAGCTGTCAGTTCTTCATAAAATTCTTTGCTGATCGGAATGCTGCGGTTTTTTTTCCCCTTCGTTCGCACAAAAGTAATGTTGTATTTTGATATCTGCGAACGCCCTAGATTTTCAGCCTCACGCCAGCGCGCGCCGGTACTAAGGCAAACCTTCACTATTAGAGTTAAATCTTCGCCAAGTCGGTTACAGGCTGCCAGCAGCTCCGTGATTTGCTCATGAGTAAGCCAGGCCATCTCTTTTTCGGCGGTAGTGAACTTGCGCATGGTTTCTAATGGGTTCGGTTGCGTCCATTCTCCCAGACGTGAAAGCTCACTGAACACGCCGCTAAGATAGCTTTGCTCAAGATTGATGGTGACCGGGTCCGCACCATTCTTCCACTTCTCGTTAAAGTAAATCTTCCCGGAAAGGCGTTTGTCGCGGTATTGGGCGAACTGCTTAGCGGTGAAGTCGGCAGCCAAGGGGTCTTTCAGGGCAGCGACAACTAATTTTAGCTTGTTATAAACACGCTCTCCGGCAGTAAGGGATTTGCCATGCAGGTTATACCAAAGCGTGACCACCTCGCTTAGTCTGCGGCGATCTACAGCTTCACCGAGCCAGGGCTTGTTCTCAGCCTCTTCCATCGTATGACGCTCAAAGGCTAAGGCTTCGCCCTTGGTAGTGAATTGCTTATGCACACGGCGCCCGCTACGCCCTGCAGGGTAGCATTCGCAAATCCATTTCCCTGTGTCGAGTTTTCGTACAGCCATAAAAAAGCCCTCATGTATGAGGGCTATATTTGACTGTGTAAATGAACAGTGGTCAATGTATGATTACTTGAAATCACCCATGTCAGGCAACAACGAGTTCTTCGTTTGCAACCTGCACTGCTGTGCGTTCATTCTCAATTGCTAGAGATTCCCTATATTCCTTGGCATCGGCAAACATTGTCCAATGTGCATCGATATTCATATTGGCGACAGTTGATTTAATATCTTGAATGCCGACATTGAAAAATTCTTTCCGAGAATTAACCTTGTTAACCTGTTTTTCATTAAACACTTTATGCAAGTGATTCTCTAATGATGGTGCGTCATCGCTGTAGATCATTGCATGTACATCAAAGGCGAATGGAACACTT
Organism: Dryocola sharpae; assembly: GCF_051307055.1. GTDB lineage: Bacteria > Pseudomonadota > Gammaproteobacteria > Enterobacterales > Enterobacteriaceae > Dryocola. The sequence continues at coordinate 1,354,565 of NZ_CP149994.1, forward strand.
GCATCACCAAGTTCACGAACACGGTCTAGAGGTTCAAGACGACGCGTCATACCAATTTTGTACACATCCTCCCCGAACGAACCTATATTACTAATAACATAGACATGACCTGATCGTGTTTGTTGAGCCATTGAAATAGCACGCTGGTTTTTGGCCTCAGCCTCTTCGAATTTAATTTGTAATTCAGCCAGTTTCTGCTCAAGAGCGAGTCGTTGCTCTTCACCTGCAAGCATTAGCTCTTTAGTCGCCTTGTCTATAGCCTGCTGAATTGCTTTCTCTTCTTTCTCGGCTTCTTTAATCGCTCTTTCGTATTCTCGACGTGCTTTTTCTTCTTCGCGTAACTGCTCTTTGATGCGCCTTTGTTCTTCTTTTTCTTCGAGCATAATTTCATTAACTGCAACGCCCCATTTCAGTTCATTGAGTCGGGCCTGTAAGTAGATATCAGTGATCTTAGCCGACCTAAACGCTGAGCCGTTATAATTCACAAGCTGAAATGCGTCTTTAATTTCTTGGGAAAGTTTGCCGTAATTATTATGTTTTATTTTAGAAAGAGTACTATCAACTTTTCCATTAAACGCATCTAAAACAAATTTGATTGCAGTATTACGTCTATTAGGTTCGACATAATCACAATTTGCCGCTTTGCTCGTTTTGATTAGAGATTTTGTTAACTCTCTGGCTTTTTGTAGTTCTCTGCCTGCATCAGTAAATTCATAATTCTCTGCAAGTTCATCCAGAACGCTTCGGTTTGGAACAATCCATTCATCACCGTAACCTTCAATTTTATTTTTCATTGACTTAGCAACAGCTTGGTAGGTTTCTGCAAACTCTTTCGCTTCGTATGCAGAGCCGGCGATTTCTTTTGCTCGGCTCTCTGCATCCGCGACTATTTTCATTGCATTATCATTTGCATTGGAGATTAGCTCATCGGCCCTACTATTAGCGTTATCCAATCGTTCCTTGGCTTTTAAACGGGCATCGCGAGCGTCTTTAGTTATTACAACCGCTTCATTGCTGGCATTGCTTATCGTTAGTCGGGCTTGATTGTTTGCTTCTGAAACAATGGTGGAGGCTTTTAGTTGTGCTTCATTAACTGTGCTTTTAGCAATCGAATCCACTGTTTTTATCGTTATTTCAGCATTCAGAACCGCACTATGCAGTTCTTTATATTGCCACAAAGGAGCTGACTTCCCTTCCAGCTCTGAATGCTCTCGAATAGCTTGCGCTAAATGTTCTTGGCTTTCACTCAATTCATTCGAAAGGTCCAGGTTGCGATGGTTAAGTGCTTCAATCGCTGCCTTATGTTGTTTGCTCTTCTTGAGCATAATGACAGCCAGGATGGGGGCGAGTAGGGCTAACAGAAAAACTACAACGAGAAATAAATCCATTTCTAAATCCTTTTACTCTATCAGTTTAAAACCGTTGTGCTTCTTACACTGGCAATCACTTCAATATCTGAAAAAGCACACTCGAAACTATTTTCTGCCGTAGAAATTTTAATCATACCTTTCGGCAGTCTTGTAATAAGTCTAACGGAATAAGTTCCATCAATATTGATCAACCAGTGCACATCTAACACATCAGTGAATTTCTGATCACAGATGTATGTGGTTCGGCCATCAACAACAATAATCGGAGATGAAAGATTGGCAGGAAGGAACGATGCGTCAAAAAAACATGAACCATTCCCAACCATCTTGCCTGCTATAAGAGCAAACTGCGCAAGTTCTTCGGTAGTCGCTGTTTTTGAACTTTGCTTGAGACCTTCCCCGGTGGTTAACCAATTAAGTGATACTCCTGTTTCTAAAGCGCACTGGATTATCCAGTCGGCAGGAAACGTATCCCGCATATACCTGTTAGCCAACGTGCTTTTTGAGACATCCAGGTGATCGGCTAATGTCTGCCGTGTCGTAAAACCATACGCCTCCACCAATCGTTCAATCGCAGCTTTACCGCCCTGATTGGGATTTATTTTGATCTCACTTGGGTACTTTGATGTTGACATATCTCTTATGCGATCCTGGTATCAGCTCTGGCCCCATTTGGGTGCTTGTCACGATTACAAACGGCTCACCACAAGCCAATAGGAGATGTTGCATCATGACCCCTAATATTTCAATCACTCTGACTACGCCACACGTCACAATTGAACGCTATAGCGAGTTAACTGGGCTGCCAGTTGACACCATAAACGACATGCTTGCAGATGGCCGTTTACCTCGTCATCGCCTGCGCAATGATAAGAAGCGCGAAAAGGTGATGATTAACATCGTCGCTCTAACCGTTGATGCACTCTCAGATTGCAATGTGACTCTTAACTAGTTCCATTCTGAGACTTCACGGAGCAACTGACTATGTTTGACTATCGCATATCAAAACATCCTCATTTTAATGAGGCCTGCCGGACGTTCGCTCTACGCCACAATATGGCGAAGCTGGCAAAACGTGCAAACCCTGCGTAACAAGCTCAACCCGGAGCAACCGCATCGGCTCACTGCTCCCGATATATGGCTGCTGACCGATCTCACTGAAGACTCAACGCTGGTTGATGGGTTTCTGGCGCAAATCCACTGCCTGCCTTGCGTGCCAACCAATGAAGTCGCGCGGGTGGTCCCCGATTGTTGAGGGCCGAATCTGCACGCGATGAAGTGGAAAATGGTTCGTAAGGCCATTGACGTTCAGGAGGCGACTGCCGACCAAGGCGCTTGCGCCCCTTGGACTCGTGGCAATAACTGTCCCCCTGTTGAAATTTTGAATCAATCAGGGGGCAATTTACCTGAAACCAACGAGCCGGAGGTGCTGCCGGATCTCCACAATTTGAGTGCTAAAGAACGGCGGGAGCTGACAGCACGGCTGAGATTGGTAAAGCCAAAGCGGCGGAAAGGGTACAGGCAGGAAATTAACAAAATCCAGCGACAGCAGTTCGACACTGAGCTAAGGTCGAGAGGGTTTGACGGCAGCGAAAAAGAAGTGGATCTACTTCTACGTGGCGGTAGTATTCCCTCAGGAGCCAGGCTGCGTCTTTTCTATCGAAATCAGCGGCTGCAGGAAGATGATAAATGGCGGCAATGGTATTCATGAGTAACGTCTGATTTGTGTTGTTTAGTGATCCCATAAGAGATATCCGATTGAAATTGAAAAAAGGATTTTACAAATAGAAATCCATTCTATACTGTATGTATAAACAGTAGATATAAATACAGTTGTTTATTCAGCAGTTCGGATAGGAAGGAAGATACAGGACTATTTCTTGGAGTCGTTGAAGCTGCAGCGCATTGATTTTTTTATCAAGCTTGTAGCGGCGAGTGAGTGTGACGATGAAGAAAAGCGGCTGGCTATCCAGTGGGTCTCTGAGTTGGCGGACGAACTGATGGCAAAAATTTGTGCTCATAATATAACCGCTCAATGGATCTTCCCAGTTAGTAGCAAACGTTGCTGGCGTGAGAACTCGCTTCTGACGTCAGCAACGTAGAACAACGAGCTTAGCGAGTCGTTAGCTTTTGTAGTTGTTTGTTCAGTGTAGAGACGCTACATGTAGTTTTTTGAACGATGCAGGTTGAATTACGATCAGTTTTTCTTGTCGTAGTCGTGAAAATGGGATAGATAAACGACTCCACCCGGTGTTCACGACCCAGCATTGTCCTACAATAAGGTCATAACAAGAAGAGTCAGCAGCAATGCCACATGTAAGTAGGCACAGCGAGGAGGTCGTATGACTAAGTTTTTTGGAAAAATAATTTCAACCCCAGGTCGATGGATGCAGGGTGTTATCCAGCAAGAGATTGAGCAATCCAACGACAGTAAAATCACCACTGATGCTAATGGGAATGCTGTTCTCAACATGAACAACAAAGACGTTCGTGATTCCATGCAAGCTCGCATGAAGGAACTGGCAGCTAAACGTTAAGGATGAATGATGGGACCACTAGTCATAATGGTTGTTCTTGTATGCGGGTTTTGGTACACAGAAAACCACTATCAATCCCGCATACGTCATGCAAGAACCAACGGCTGGACTTCTTACTTCTATGTTGCAATGCACGGTTGTAAGTTTGTTGTTCAAGGGTTCGGTGTCATTTTCTTTCTCTACATTATCCTTTGGCTGATCAGCTTAATTATCTCGTTGCCTCATTTAATCTGGCCGACATACGGCATGAAAGATATTTACTCATGGCTGACGGTTAAAGAAGTCATGAAATACCCATTGTTGTTTGCATTCTCCATAGGGATGTCATGCTTGCTGGCTTATGCAGCAGGTCAGAACGCGAGGAAATCACTCGAAAAAGAAGAGGTAAGACAGGCCGCTTACAGAGAAATGGCTTCAATGGATGGTGTTGAGTCTCTTCTTGTGCAGGCTATTGATGAAGATATGCTGATCTTCGTTACGCTGAAATCACGAAAGGTCTATATCGGTTATGTCGCAGCTCCGCGTATTGAACACAGCCATACTCAACATTTAGCGATCATTCCTTACATCAGTGGCTATCGTGATAAAGATACTCTCCGCTACCATGAACAGCATCGTTATTATGAGCTGTATTTGGCGAAAGGTATTACTGCGGATTCAGAGGATTTGAATTTGCAGCATTTCAGGCACGTTATTCCTATGGATCAGGTAGAGGCAGTTTCCCTCTTTGATACTGGGACCTACTTATCCTTTGATGACTATTCCGAGCCAGAAGAGACAAAGGATAAGAACGTGTAGGTGCATGCATGATCATGCTGCATGAAATCGCATGATCATCTGAGGATCGTTTTCGCTGAAGCCCGCCAGGAATGGCGGGCTTTTGCTTATGTCATGCAAGTGCATGAAAACCGCTACATGAAGCGGGCAGGCGTGGCGGGGATACGAGCGCGCCCTTGTGGCCTTGATTAATAAAATCATGTTATGCTAAAGGTCTGAGCTTAAATGTTTTAGCTTTTTTAAGTGGTAACTCACCAAAACTGTATTGATTGGGAAGTGTTCATGGATAAACAACGTGCTTCACAAGTTTTTGTGCCAGGTGGTATGCCGAAATTGACTTATGTTGAGCGCTCAGAAGGAGAGGTGCATGGTAAATTGGAGAGTGCTAGAGATAATTTATGTAAGTTAGTAACTTTAACAGGACAAACAAAGTCAGGTAAGACTGTAATTACAAGAATGGTATTCCCCGCCCTTGATGATGACGTTATATGGATTGATGGTGGGAGTATTACAAAAGAAGATGATATTTGGGAGCAGGTATTAGAAAAATTAAATGGCTACCATAGTATAGAATTTAATTCTGGACAAAATAGTGCTCTTGCAATTAGTGGTAAAGTATCGGGGACCGCAAATGCATTAGTTGTTAAAGGTACTGGCGAGGCTGGTTTAGTTCAAACGGACGGAACGTCAACCGGTAGTAAAAAATCGCGAACGACATCTGCAAAAAGTTCTGCGTTAAAAGTTCTCTCTCAGACCAAGTCCAGTCTCATAATTGATGATTTTCATTATCTTGATCGTGATCTGCAAGGGAGCTTTATTAGAGCGGTAAAACCATTGGTTTTTGATGGAGTACCCGTTGTACTGATAGCCATTCCGCATCGAAGATATGATGCTGTAAAAGTTGAGAAAGAAATTACCGGACGGCTAGAAAATATTTCTATGCCTTCATGGGAAATGGATGAACTAAAACAAATAGCAAAAGTAGGTTTTCCGCTGCTAAACATGGATGTTAGTGATTCTGTAATTGATAAAATTGCCCATGAGTCATTGGGAAGCCCTCATTTGATGCAAGAGTTTTGTAAGGCTATATGTTTGGCAAATAATGTTAAAGAAACTTTGCCGAATAGATTAACCATTATTACTTTAGACGATGATATTTTTAGAGGGGTTGCGGAATCTACCGGTAAAATAGTATTTGATAAGTTGGCGAGCGGCCCAAATCAACGAACAGATAGAATTCCTAGAAAACTTAAAAATGGTGAGGAAGTCGATATATATAAAGTTGTATTATATGCTTTGTCGCATATGAAACCAGGAATGCAAAGTATTCAGTATGAAGAATTAAGGGCTGCTATACGTGAACTGGTGCAAGACACTCCTCCGCAAGCTCATGAGGTAACCCGCGTTATAGAAAAAATGGCTAAAATAGCTGCTACTGAAGAAGCCTCCACTCCTGTGATAGATTGGGATAAGGAAGACCGAAAATTACATATAACTGATCCATTTTTTGCCTTTTATCTAAAATGGCGATAAATATTAAGGCTGCCAAAGCTGGCAGTCTTAATACTAATTTGAATGAAGTTTATATTCTTCGAACTGGATCACTTTTTCTTTTAACCATACATTGAGCTCCTCAAATCTTCTTTGTAATGGAATTAGTTTATTACGTATAAATACGTTACTCGCCTTTTCTACATCTCCCCCCAACATTACTCGGCATAATCCCCATCATCTGCGGAGGAACACGGTGCGCTGCCATCATGTCGTCGCGGCTCACATTCTTGATGTTCAGAAACTCATCCTTTACCGCTACCTCTGACAAAGGGATGATCTGGATGCCATCCTTCTTGCCGTTGGGCGAGTACATAAACAGGTTGCGGAAGTTGCCCGATCCTTTGGCGCTTTTCATGGCCTGGCGGATGCTGTTCAAGTCCTCCTGGTTCTGCGCGGCGTCGGTCATATACATGATAAAACCCGCGTGGTTGCCGTTAATGTAGTACTTACGGCGAAACAACCTCGCGGACTCGTTGAGCAGGGCAGAAGGGATGGCGAACAGGTATTCCGGCAGGCCGTAAATCTCCTGGTTCAGATTCGGTTCCATCAGGTGAAAAATGCTGCCTTTGGTGAACTCGTAGGGCTGCATGGTCAGGCCGTATTGCACAAACCAATAGGTGTCTAAATCGATCCCGCGGCGGGTGTATTTCGCCAGCGATGACTCCACTGACAAAATGCCGCCGAGCCGGTAGGTGCGCTTTTCCAGATAGGCGTTGCCAAACACCAGATAGTCCTGCACAAACCGGCTGAACGCCTGCTGGCTCAACAGCGGATGCTGAATAAAGGTGCTGGTCAGGGTGTTGCGCTTTACGGCAATCGGCGAGCTGTGATGCACGGCGGCACGGTAGGTGCGCGCCAGTCCCTCAAAACTCAACGGCGGTTCATACCAGCTGTCCATCTGCACGCACTCCACATAATCCAGTAGCTCGCGGCGGTCCAGTACCGGGATCGGATCACCGAAGCTGAATGCATCTGCAGACGCGCCGCGGCAGTACTGAACTGCAGCACGGTTTTTCTTACTCTTGCCCATCCAAAAATCTCCACAATATTGCTGGTATTGGCGGCTTCGCCCTGCAGCAGTTCGTTAAACAGCGCGTGCATCGTTGCCCTAGCGAGATCGGCATGGCTGGCTTCTTCGCTGCGGCTGGCTTCATAGGTCGGACGGTTGCCACAGGCGGTGGTGGCGCGGCGGAGAGCGGGAGCACGGATGCCAGATCGCCGACAAACTCACATATCAGCAGGTTCTGGTATTCATCCGGGCTGTACTCCATGCGCAGCTGGTCGATATCGAACAGGTTACAGCCGCCGCGCACTGCATCTTCCACGGTCACAATCTGGCGGTAACGCCCGTCCGGACAGATCAGGCCAGGGGCCAGGCTGCTGTGAGTCAGGTCAATATCCACTTTGTCCGCTTTGGTGCGGCCCCGTTTAAATAGTGCGTCGGACCAGAACGGGTACGCGCTGTGTGTCAGGCTGGACGGCGTGGAGAAGTAGGTCTGAAGCCATTTTTTGTGGATAGCCATCCCGGACGTCACTTTGTGAAGTTCCGGGCATTTCGGTCTCTATATCGAAATGCCGGTTAAGGTGGGTGGCTTTAAGCAGCCCATTGATGATGCGGAGTGGACCATCACCACGCTGACCCATACGGTCAATCTGGACAATGGATTTACCACCAGTCTGGATCTCGAAGTGAAAATTGATGAGTTCGACATTGAATGATTAGTTCCAAATTGAGAACAATGATGTATCATTATTGCGAACTGGTTAAGAGTGAGGGCGGAACGAAATGACGAATTGTCCGATGTGTGGCCAGGCCGCGCATACACGCAGTAGCTTTCAGGTTTCCAGTGAAACCAAAGAACGATACAACCAGTGCACCAATATCGAGTGCGGGCATACGTTCGTGCCCCATGAAACGTGTATGCCGTCCGCAAAAAATCAGCGCCGCACCGCCTCATCCGAAAGGAATGCAGGAACAATTAGCTTACTGATTCAGGCCCGCTTAGCGCAGTGTCACATCATCACGTCACTGCGCTGCTAATCTTCTTTTGAAAGTCCGCTCATCAGCAATCTCCATCAATCTTGCCTCTGCTGCAGCCTGACTACGCATTCCTGAAAGCGTCATTCTAAAGTCATGAGCATTTCCCTGAATGTTTATTGGGAGGGCAATCGATGCGATCAGAGTGTTTTCAAGTTCCCATGGCGCTTCTACAGGTATCCAGTGAACCTTGGCATTCTTTTCCATCCAGAAATCAAGCCACTGCTCGCCTGGGTGAGTAAATGTCATTCTGGAGCCCGATCTAACCCGGCGTAGCGGGAAGCTACTTTCACCGCTCAGTAACACTCCCAATGTACGTCTGAGCGTTGAGCCTGCTGCATTGCCGCTGTAATGCGTTTTGATACGTTTTCTTAAATTCGAACGGCTGTTGGGTTTCCCACGTTGATCTGGTGAGATGCCAACGTACATCAGCGTGTAGTCGTCACAGATAATGCAGCCCGCAGTCGGTACACCAGGGGGGATTTCCTTAAACCACCAAAAATAGACGCCGTCCACTGCGGGAACCGGCGTTGGCTTACTCATGACTTCCGTTCTGCTGTAGGTTTTTTCAGGGTAAAAATCGAACATGCGGCTTTCCTTTGCTGACTTTTTTCTGATTCTTATTCATTTGCTGTCAGGGATCGATTGTTTTCAAAAGGAGAAGATCGAAATAAAAACAGGGGAGGAACTTAGTTTGTCTGCGACAGGTTTCAGCACTGCCGCCACTTTGTCGCCATGCTTGGGAAATTGTAGGTGTAAGGGATTGATTAGAAAGGTACTGGATTGCAGGCAATAAAAAACCCATCAACCTTGAACCAAAGAGGCGGGGTTGATGGGCTCCACAAATTGGGGACATCAAAGAAAAGCAGTGGCACTAATTAAGACTGGCGCCCACGCAAAAAGTTCTGTTCGTTATAAAAAAAAATCTATTTTTCTTTGTCTATGATGCGGATCACAAACCTGGCCATACGATGACGATGAGCGTACCTGCCAGCGTTAACAATACGTTAGCGATGGCGTAGGTGCCCGCATAGCCCAGGGCCGGGATATTGCTGCGCGCCACGTCGCTGATGATTTCCATTGCGGGCGCGCAGGTGCGTGCGCCCATCATCGCTCCGAAGAGCAGGGCACGGTTCATGCGCAGGACATAGGCGCCAAACAGGAAGCAAATCACTACCGGCACGAGGCTGACGATTATGCCGGCAATCAGCATCTGCCCGCCGACCGCGCCAACGTGGCCGATGCCGCTGCCCGCGCTCAGGCCCACGCCCGCCATAAATACCATCAGGCCGAACTCTTTCACCATGTTCAGCGCCCCCTGCGGGATATAGCCGAAGGTCGGGTGGTTGGCGCGCAGGAAGCCCAGCATAATGCCGGCGAACAAAAGCCCTGCTGCGTTACCAATACCGAAGCTGAACGAGCTGAACTGGAAGGTGATCATGCCGATCATCAGACCGATAATAAAGAAGGCGCAGAAGGCGAGCAGATCGGTTATCTGGCTGTGAATCGAGATAAAGCCGATACGTTCCGCAACGGTTTTCACGCGCCGCGCATCGCCGCTGACCTGCAATACATCGCCCTTGTTCAGCACAATATTGTCGTCGATGGGCATTTCAATCTGGCTGCGGATGACGCGGTTCAGGAAGCAGCCGTGATCGGTGAGTTTCAGCTGTCCCAGGCGACGGCCAACGGCATTATGGTTTTTTACCACGATCTCTTCGGTAACGATGCGCATATCCAGCAGGTCGCGATCGAACACTTCTTTGCCGTTGCGGAAGCTTGGATCGAGGCGGGAATGCGCATCGGGATAGCCGACAAGCGCGATTTCATCGCCTTTTTGCAGCACCGCATCGCCATCCGGGTTAGCCAGAATGCCGTTGCGGCGAATACGTTCTATATAGCAGCCGGTCTGGCGATAAATGCCCAGCTCGCGCAGATTTTTACCGTCCGCCCAGGCAACCAGTTCGGAGCCGACGCGATAGGCGCGAATAACGGGCAAATAGACTTTGCGCGTGGCGTCCGTGTCCAGACCGCGTTCGCGGGCGATTTGCTGGGCGCTGGTCTGCAGATCCTGATGCTGAAGTTTTGGCATATAGCGCGCGCCAACTATCAGGCTAACCAGACCTATCAGATAGGTAAGGGCGTAGCCGAGACTCAGGTGATCGAGCGAGGAGGCGAGCGCATCGCCCGATATGCCGGAGTGACGCAGCGTATCTCCGGCGCCCACCAGCACAGGGGTGGAGGTCATGGAGCCTGCCAGCATCCCGGCGGTGAGGCCAATATCCCAGCCAAACAGCTTCCCTAAACCCAGGGCTATCAACATAGCGCTGCCCACCATGACCAGGGCCAGCATCAGGTAGTTTTTCCCGTCGCGGAAGAAAATAGAGAAAAAGTTTGGTCCGGCTTCCACGCCCACGCAAAAAATGAACAGCATAAAGCCAAGGTTTAAGGCGTCGGTGTTGATGGCGAAGTGCTGCTGTCCCAGTAATAAAGAGACCACTAAAACACCAATGGAATTACCAAGTTGGACTGAACCAAGGCGTAATTTACCCAGGCACAACCCTAAGGTAAGCACCACAAATAATAACAGGATGTAATTCCCGTTTAACAAATCTGCGACGTTTATATTCACGAAGGCTAACTTCTTGTTTACCAGTAAGCTATTGAAAGAAAGCGTTTTTTAAGTTAATGTTTTTGCCAGTTACCGCATTAAGTAACGTATATTAAAAGCATCTGAATATCACACGTGACCCCCTGACATTGGCCGCTAGTTTAAGCTTTATGAACATTAACGGCTAGTAAGAATATTGTGCTGATTACAGCGTGCATTTTTGGCATGGATAGCCGCAACTTTATCAAATCTGAATCTCTTTGCGCGGCAAGGAGTAACGGTTTATTGGTTCGATACAGGTGACTTGAAGGAGAAAGTATGTACAGGCGTGGACAACGCTGGTTAGGGATAATCTGCTGCTTTGTGCTCTTTATTCTGGTTTTTCTGTCATTACACTTATGCGCGCCAGGCCGTTTTATAACCGCGAGTCATATGGAGCTGGGGTGTCTGTTTTTTGTTTTGCCCGGCGCCATAGCCAGCTTGCTGGTTAAAGACGGAAAAGTAATGGGGCCGCTGACGGGCGCATTACTGGCGCTGCCGCTTTGCCTGGTGCTGGCGCATACCATCTTAACGCCGGTCCGTTCTTTCTGGCAGGAGATGGCCTGGCTGTTCAGCGCGGTATTCTGGACGTCGCTGGGATCGCTGAGCTTGCTGCTGGTCAATATGCTGCACAGGCGGACCACAGGCACAAAAAAACCGGCTCGCTGAGCCGGTTTTTCATATCTTTACCTGCTACTCTGCGCTCTGGAACAACGCCAGGTGCTCTTTCGCGTAAGCTTCGAAATCGGTGCAACCGCCAATGTGTTTCTGGTCGAGGAAAATCTGCGGTACGGTTTCAACCGGCTTACCAACGGTTTTTTCCAGATCGGCCTTGGTGATGCCTTCAGCGTGGATATCCACGTAGCGGAAGTTAAAGTCGTCACGCTCAGCGGTCAGTTTCTCAGCCAACTCTTTAGCACGAACGCAATACGGGCAGCCTGGGCGCCCAAAAATGACTGCAAACATGGTATCTCCTTAGTTTTTATGGCCGATCCGAACCGGCGAATGAGAAGCATAATGCCGGTAAGTTGCCGTTTTGAAAAGAAGGTCCTGCCTGTTAGTTTGATATCCAGCATCTATGGCTACCCTCTTCAGGGCCGGACAAACAGGGTATACTAAAGCGTTAATTGCTTCTGGAGACAAGCGGATGCGTTCACTCGGTGCGTTACCCAGACCGATATTAATACTCGAAGTTATCGGTATCGGCTTTTTACTGCTCGCCTGGCTCTCTGTGCGTGGATATCTCTCTTTACCCGCACCAATCGGTAGTGCTGGCGCCGCTATTGGCATGGTATTTTTGGGCATTGCGCTGATGATCCCGGCAGCAGCGCTAATGGTATGGTCCATGGCGCAACATATTGCACCGCTGGTGACCAAAGGCCCGCTGCCAGAAGCTAAATTGCCAACCGATAAGACAAAGGAAAAACGAGATGACGCCGACCATTGATCTGTTATGCGCGCACCGTTCCATTCGCAGGTTCACCGATGAGCCCATCACAGACGAACAACGCGCGGCAATTATAGCCAGCGCCCAGTCGGCCTCCAGCTCCAGTTTTTTGCAGTGCAGTTCGATAATTCGTATTACTGATAAAACGATGCGCGAACAGTTTGTGTCGCTAACCGGCGGGCAGCAGCACGTGGCGCAGGCCGCGGAGTTCTGGTTATTTTGCGCCGATTTTAACCGCCTGTTGCAGATTTGCCCGGATGCCGAGCTGGGTCTTGCTGAGCAGCTGTTGTTAGGGGCCGTGGACACCGCCATTATGGGGCAAAACGCCTTTACCGCCGCGGAATCGCTGGGGCTGGGCGGCGTATATATCGGTGGCATTCGCAACAGCATTGAAGCCGTCACCGGGCTTCTCGATTTACCAAAGCATGTCCTGCCGTTGTTTGGGCTGTGCCTGGGCTGGCCCGATCAGGATCACGGTATAAAACCGCGTATGCCTGCCGCCATGCTGGTGCATGAAAATCACTATCAGCCAGTTGATAAAGAGCGGCTGGCGCAGTACGACGAGGAGATAGCCCGCTATTACCTTTCCCGCGACAGCAACGCGCGGCGGGACACCTGGAGCGACCATATTCGCCGCACCGTTATTAAAGAAAGCCGCCCGTTTATCCTGGATTATTTGCATAGGCAGGGCTGGGCTACACGCTAGTTTCCTCGGTGGCGCGGTGTTCCGCCCGCCGTTAAAGATAATCCCCGCAGAGCTGTATACCTTGTACGATCCCGGTCAGCCCACAACCACCACCGGCAATTCATTGACGCCTTGAAAAAGTCGCCGGCTACGTTGCCCCATCGTTGAAAGCGCGGCGCAGTGATATGATAGACGCGCCGTTGTTATCGTTGCGCAGAGGTGCAGGGTGAAAATCGCCATTTTGTCCCGGGATGGTACGCTTTATTCATGTAAACGCCTGCGTGAGGCGGCGATGCGCCGCGGCCACGCGGTGGAAATTATCGATCCGCTATCATGCTATATGAACATCAACCCGGCGGCGCCATCGGTGCATTACAAGGGCCGTCAGCTTCCCTATTATGATGCGGTGATCCCGCGTATCGGCTCGGCCATCACCTTTTACGGTACGGCGGTGCTGCGTCAGTTTGAGATGCTGGGCAGTTATCCGCTTAATGAGTCCGTCGCCATCACGCGCGCGCGCGACAAACTCCGTTCGTTACAGCTGCTGGCTCGTCAGGGTATTGATTTGCCCGTGACCGGCTTTGCCCACTCCCCGGATGACACCAGCGATCTTATCGATATGGTAGGCGGCGCGCCGCTGGTGGTGAAGCTGGTGGAAGGGACGCAGGGGATTGGCGTGGTGCTGGCGGAAACGCGTCAGGCCGCAGAGAGCGTTATTGATGCGTTTCGCGGCCTGAATGCACATATTCTGGTGCAGGAATATATTAAAGAAGCGCAGGGCGCGGATATTCGCTGCCTGGTGATAGGAAATAAAGTTGTAGCCGCTATTGAACGGCAGGCGAAACCCGGCGACTTCCGCTCGAATTTACATCGCGGCGGGCAGGCAAACCCGGTCACTATTACCGGGCGTGAACGTGAAATCGCGTTGCAGGCGGCAACAACCTTAGGGCTTGACGTCGCGGGGGTAGATATTTTGCGCGCCAGCCGTGGCCCGTTAGTTATGGAAGTCAATGCTTCGCCAGGGCTCGAAGGCATTGAAAAAACAAGCGGTGTCGATATAGCAACGCTTATGATCGAATGGACAGAGCTACAGGCGCAGCCCGGCTTTTGCCTGAAAACCGGCGGATAAGCGCCAGCCGGGCGCATAAACATAGTATGAGGCGTCATTTTTGCGTAAGCTATGGCGCGACTTTAACCATCTTTAAGAGGCATCTGCATTTATGGATTCACTCGTTGTCCCGACCCTGGACACCTTACGCCGCTGGCTGGATGAAACTGGCGTGACTATTTTCGAGTGCGATACCTGCCAGGCGCTGCATCTGCCGCATATGCAGAATTTCGAGGGTGTTTACGATGCCAAAATCGATCTGGTTGATAATATCGTACTCTTTTCAGCGCTTGCTGAAGTAAAACCTTCCGCTTTGCTGCCGCTGGCTGCCGATCTCTCTTCGATTAACGCAAGCTCGCTGACCGTGAAAGCGTTTCTTGACGTGCAGGACGATAACCTGCCGAAGCTCGTAGTCTGTCAGTCGCTGCAGGTATCGGTTGGGGTCACACGTGAACAGTTTACCGCCTTCGTAAAACAGAGCGAGGAGCAGATCTCTATGGTCATCCTTGAAGCCTGCGCAAACCAGCTGCTTTATATCGCTGAAGAAGAAGAGCCGGTCGGCACAGCTATTCAGACTCACTTTCTCCATTAACGCCGGCATAATCAGGCGCAGTGGCTGTCGGACCCGCTGCGTTCTGCACTTTTTTATTCTGCTTTAAAGCCCATCAGCCAGCATTATTCTCTCCCCTGATGCCTTCACGGGCCGATCCCATAGACCAGATATCCTTAAAAAATTGATAAAAGGCGTTTTTTTCTCCGGGCTCTGTTCGCCAACCCTGGCTACAGTTATTCTTGCGGGGCTGCCAAAAGCGTGCAACGTCTGCAGAAATCGTCGGGTCTTTTTTCGCTGCAGACTGAATAGAGATGCATGATTCTTGCATGTCTCGAATGTGAGAACTTCACGCGTACAAGCCGTATTGAGTAAATTAAGCTCGCGACCGCGAGGTTTTACCCTTTATTCAGAAGGAATGAGATATGTTCGCCCAACGTAAAAAATGGTTGTCGGCTTTGGTTGCAGGTGCGGTGATGGCGGCGTCCGCCAGCGTGGCTGCGGCAGAACAAAAGACGCTGCACGTCTATAACTGGTCTGATTATATTGCGCCGGACACGCTGGCAAACTTCACCAAAGAAACCGGCATTAAAGTGGTCTACGACGTTTTCGACTCTAACGAAGTGCTCGAAGGGAAACTGATGGCCGGCAGCACCGGTTACGATCTGGTGGTTCCTTCATCCCAGTTCCTGGAGCGCCAGGCTCAGGCCGGTATTTTCCAGCCGCTTGATAAAAGCAAACTGCCAAACTACAAAAACCTCGATCCGGCAATGCTCAAGCTGGTGGCGCAAAACGACCACGATAATAAATACGGCATTCCGTACATGATGGTGACGACCGGCATCGGCTATAACGTCGAGAAGGTGAAAGCCGTGCTGGGCAAAGATGCGCCGGTGAACAGTTGGGATCTGATCTTTAAGCCGGAAAATCTCGAAAAACTCAAAAGCTGCGGCGTCTCATTCCTGGACGCGCCGAGCGAGGTTTATGCCAGCGTCCTGCACTATCTGGGCAAAGATCCCAACAGCTCCGATCCGAAGGATTACACCGGAGCGGCTAACGATCTGCTGATGAAGCTGCGTCCCTCCATTCGTTATTTCCACTCGTCTCAGTACATTAACGATCTCGCGAACGGCGATATCTGCGTGGCGATCGGCTGGTCCGGCGATATTCTGCAGGCCGCCAACCGTGCCAAAGAAGCAAAAAATGGCGTGAATATTGCGTACACCATTCCGAAAGAAGGGGCGATGGTCTACTTCGACATGTTCGCCATGCCAAAAGATGCGAAAAATCAGGACGAGGCCTATCAGTTCCTTAACTACCTGATGAAGCCGGACGTGGTGGCAAATATCAGCAATCACGTTTATTACGCTAACGCTAATAAAGAAGCCACGCCGCTGCTGAATGCTGAAGTACGCGATAATCCGGGCATTTATCCGCCGGCCGATGTCCGTGCGAAGCTCTTCACGCAGAAGGTGTTATCGCCAAAAGTGGACCGTGTGATCACCCGCGCATGGACTAAAGTTAAAACTGGGAAATAAGTAAACCTGTTAGCGACTTAACACGGTTTGCAACGGGACGCTGCACCCAGATGGTGCGGTTGCCCCAATACGGACGCAGGCTAGCCTGCGTCCGTCATTAGTGCGGCAACCGGGCCGCACCCTTCTGTGCTTTTGCCGGAGAGCAACATAATTGAACGACGCAATCCCCCGCCCGCAGGCGAAAATTCGCAAGGCGCTGACACCGCTGCTGGAAATCCGCAACCTGACTAAATCCTTCGACGGGCAACACGCCGTGGACGACGTCAGCCTCACGATTTATAAAGGTGAAATTTTTGCCCTGCTCGGGCCTTCCGGCTGTGGAAAATCGACGCTGCTGCGTATGCTGGCCGGTTTTGAACCGCCAAGCACCGGGCAAATCATGCTCGACGGCGTGGATCTGTCCCACGTTCCTCCGTATCAGCGTCCGATCAACATGATGTTCCAGTCATACGCGCTTTTTCCGCATATGACCGTTGAACAAAATATCGCCTTCGGGCTTAAGCAGGATAAGCTGCCCAAAGCGGAGATCGCCCAGCGCGTGCAGGAAATGCTGGCGCTGGTGCACATGCAGGAGTTTGCTAAACGTAAGCCGCATCAGCTTTCCGGCGGCCAGCGCCAGCGTGTTGCCCTGGCGCGAAGCCTGGCAAAACGGCCGAAGCTGCTGCTGCTCGATGAGCCAATGGGCGCGCTGGATAAAAAACTGCGCGACCGTATGCAGCTCGAAGTGGTGGATATCCTTGAGCGAGTCGGCGTGACCTGCGTAATGGTGACGCACGATCAGGAAGAGGCGATGACCATGGCCGGGCGTATCGCCATTATGAACCGCGGCAAGTTTGTACAAATCGGCGAGCCGGAGGAGATCTACGAGCATCCGACAACCCGCTACAGCGCTGAGTTTATCGGCTCCGTTAACGTGTTCGAAGGGCTGCTGAAAGCGCGTGAAGAAGACGGTTTGATCGTCGAAAGCCCGGGGCTTGTCCATCCGCTGAAGGTGGATCCCGACACCTCGGTTGTTGATGGCGTGCCGGTCTATATTGCGCTGCGCCCGGAGAAGGTCATGCTCTGCGACGAACCGCCCGCCGACGGCTTCAATTTTGCGGTTGGCGAAGTGGTGCACATCGCTTATCTGGGCGATCTCTCCATTTACCATGTGCGTCTTAAGAGCGGGCAGATGATCAGCGCGCAGATGCAAAACGATCGGCGTTTCCGTAAAGGCGCTCCTGGCTGGGGCGATGAAGTCCGCCTTTGCTGGGATACGGAAAGTTGTGTAGTTCTGACGGTTTAAGGGGGCGCAATGAGCACATTAACTGAACGCCCGGCAGATCCGCCGGCAGGCGGTCTCGCAACGTGGCTTGCGCGCCTGCAAATGGCGCATGGCCGCAAGCTGGTCATCGCTCTGCCGTATCTGTGGCTGATCCTGCTGTTTATGCTGCCGTTCCTGATAGTCTTTAAGATAAGCTTTGCGGAGATGGCGCGTGCGATACCACCTTATACCGATCTGTTGACGTGGGCGGACGATAGGCTTTCGGTAGCGCTGAACTTTGCTAACTACTTCCAGCTCACCGACGATCCGCTTTATGCGGAAGCGTATTTACAGTCGTTGCAGATTGCCGCGGTCTCCACGCTTTGCTGTCTGGCGATAGGCTATCCCCTTGCATGGGCGGTGGCGCACAGCAAGCCATCGACGCGCAATATTCTGCTGCTGCTGGTGATCCTGCCGTCGTGGACATCTTTCCTGATCCGCGTTTATGCGTGGATGGGCATCCTTAAAAATAACGGCGTGCTTAATAACGTGCTGATATGGCTGGGCGTTATCGACCAGCCGCTGACTATTTTACACACCAATCTTGCCGTATATATCGGGGTGGTGTACGCCTATCTGCCGTTTATGGTGCTGCCGATTTATACCGCGCTGACGCGAATTGATTACTCGCTGGTGGAAGCCTCGCTGGATCTGGGCGCACGTCCGCTGAAAACGTTCTTCAGCGTCATTGTGCCGCTGACCAAGGGCGGGATTATCGCCGGATCTATGCTGGTGTTTATCCCGGCGGTCGGGGAGTTTGTGATCCCTGAACTGCTCGGCGGGCCGGACAGCATTATGATTGGCCGCGTGCTGTGGCAGGAGTTCTTCAATAACCGCGACTGGCCGGTGGCCTCAAGCGTCGCCATCGTTATGCTCCTGCTGCTGATTGTGCCCATTATGTGGTTCCATAAATACCAGAATAAAGCGGCGGAGGACCACGCATGAACAACTTACCGGTCGTGCGTTCCCCGTGGCGAATTGCCATTCTGGTTATCGGCTTTACCTTCCTGTATGCGCCGATGCTGATGCTGGTGATTTATTCCTTCAACAGCTCAAAGCTGGTAACGGTCTGGGCGGGCTGGTCAACGCGCTGGTATACGGAGCTGTTCCATGATTCCGCCATGATGAGCGCGGTAGGGCTGAGCCTGACGATTGCGGCAGCGGCGGCAACCATGGCCGTGGTGCTGGGGACAATCGCGGCGGTGGTGATGGTGCGCTTTGGCACATTCCGCGGCTCGACGGGTTTCGCCTTTATGCTGACCGCGCCGCTGGTTATGCCGGACGTTATCACCGGGCTATCGCTGCTGCTGCTGTTCGTCGCGCTGGGACATGCGATTGGCTGGCCGAGCGACCGCGGTATGCTGACCATCTGGCTTGCGCACGTCACGTTCTGTACCGCGTATGTATCGGTAGTTATCAGCTCGCGTCTGAGGGAGCTTGATCGCTCCATCGAAGAGGCGGCGATGGATCTTGGTGCCACGCCGCTGAAAGTCTTCTTTGTGATAACCGTCCCGATGATTGCGCCGGCGATTATCTCCGGCTGGCTGCTGGCCTTTACCCTGTCGCTTGACGATCTGGTGATTGCGAGCTTTGTCTCCGGACCCGGCGCCACAACCCTGCCGATGCTGGTATTCTCAAGCGTGCGTATGGGGGTAAATCCGGAAATTAACGCTCTGGCGTCGATTATCCTCGGCGTGGTGGGCGTTATCGGGCTAATAGCGTGGTGGTTTATGGCGCGAGCAGAAAAGCAGCGACTGCGCGATATCCAGCGCGCAAGGCGTGGCTGAAACGCATAAAATCTGCAATTATTATACCTCCAGCGCCGCGCCTGACGCGGCGCTGTGCCGTATGGAACGCGAGGTGCGCAAATTTTCAGGAAACGACGCAGTCATCAGGCTAAATTAAACGTCCCCACGCTTGTCGCGGTGGCGGCCATCGCTATTCTGACCACCCGCTGTCTGGATTTGCTGATGCTGCTTAACCTTCTGGGCGTACGGGGGATGATAGATTTTGTCCAACGCAGCGTACAAACCTGGAGCCTGACGCTGATTTTTCTCGGCAGCCTGGTCATGCTCTGCGTCGAGGTGCGCTGTGCGTTTGTCATTCTGAAAGGAAAGTCATGGGGACGTTGGCTCTATCTCGCCACGCAGGTGATAGCGGTGAGCTACCTGTGGGCGGCTTCGCTGGGCTGGGGTTATCCGGAGCTGTTCAGCATTCCCGGCGAGTCGAAACGTGAGATCTTCCACTCGCTGGTAATGCAGAAGCTGCCGGATATGCTGGTGCTGTTCCTGCTTTTTGCCCCTTCGCGCAGCAGGCTTTTTTTCAAACTTCAGTAAGCGCGCGGTGATACAATCTGCGCCCTCGTCTTATTTCAGGGTTTTACTATGCATTGCGCGCTCTATGATGCAGGCCGTTGCCGCTCCTGTCAGTGGATTGAACAGCCCGTTTCCGATCAACTCACCGCTAAAATGAACGACCTGCGTCGGCTGCTGGGTGACGTTGCGGTGACAGAGTGGCGCGCGCCGGTGAGCGGTCCTGAACGGGCGTTTCGTAATAAGGCCAAAATGGTCGTCAGCGGCAGCGTGGAAAAACCGCTGCTGGGTATGCTGCACCGCGACGGCTCTGCCGAAGATTTGACCGATTGCCCGCTGTACCCGGCATCTTTCCAGGCTGTTTTTGCCACGCTGAAACCCTTTATCGCCCGCGCCGGCTTAACGCCTTATAACGTGGCGCGTAAACGGGGCGAGCTGAAATATCTGTTGCTGACTGAGAGCCGGCTTGACGGCGGGCTGATGCTGCGCTTCGTGCTGCGTTCGGCTGGCAAGCTCGAACAGCTTCGCGCGGCCCTGCCCTGGCTGCAACAGCAGCTGCCGCAGTTAAAGGTTATCTCCGCCAATATTCAGCCCGTGCATATGGCCATTATGGAAGGGGAGCAGGAGATACCGCTGACCGAACAGCGCGCGCTGGAAGAGCAGTTTAACGGCGTGCCGCTGTATATCCGTCCGCAAAGCTTCTTCCAGACTAACCCCGTCGTTGCTGCCTCGCTTTATGCAAGCGCCCGCGACTGGGTGAGCGCGCTGCCGGTTAAGCATATGTGGGATTTATTCTGCGGAGTGGGCGGGTTTGGCCTGCACTGTGCGACGCCGGATATGAAGCTGACCGGTATTGAAATTGCGCCGGAGGCTATCGCCAGCGCGCGCCTGTCGGCGGCAAAACTCGGGCTGACAGACATTCACTTCCAGGCGCTGGATTCCACGCAGTTCGCCACCGATCAGCGGGATATTCCCGATCTGGTGCTGGTGAATCCGCCAAGGCGCGGCATCGGCCAGGCGCTGTGCTATTACCTGAACGGCGTGGCGCCAAAGTATATTATCTATTCAAGCTGTAATGCGCAGACCATGGCGCGGGACATTTCGTCCCTGTCGGGCTATCGGGTTGAGCGGGTGCAGCTGTTTGATATGTTCCCGCATACGGCGCATTACGAGGTGCTGACGCTTCTGGTCAGAGCAGATTAAAGGGCGGGGCGGATAAGCTTGCGCCATCCGCCGTTTTTGCCAGAGCTTACTGCGGGAACCATCGATCGTTGATTTTCTGGTAAGTGCCGTCAGCTTTAATCGCCGCCAGCGCGTCGTTAAGTTTTTTCAGCAACGCTTTATTTTCCGGGCGTACCGCAATGCCAAGGCCGGTGCCGAAGTATTGCGGGTCAGTAACGTGTTCGCCGACCGTGCCAAGCTGCGGATTGGTTTTCAGCCATTCGTTCACCACCGCGGTATCGCCAAATACCCCATCAATACGGCCATTTTTCAGATCGATAATCGCGTTCTGATAGCTGTCGTAGGAAACCGTTTTGATTTCCGGATGCTTATCCTGCAGGTATTTCTGATGCGTGGTGCCGTTCTCCATACCGATGCGTTTGCCCTTCAGATCTTCCAGAGACTTAAATGCCCCTTTCTTAGCGATGACTACGGCTGAGTTTGCATAGTACGGACTGGTGAAGGCGACCTGTTTGCTGCGTTCCGGCGTGATATCCATGCCGGAGATCACCGCGTCGTATTTACGGAATTTCAAAGACGGGATCAGGCTGTCAAACGCGTGGTTGGTAAAGGTGCACTCCGCCTGCATCTGTTTGCATAAAGCTTTCGCCAGATCGATATCAAAACCGACGATCTGATTGCTGGCATCGAGCGATTCAAAAGGCGGATAGGTTGCCGAAGCACCAAAGTTGATCTTATCTGCTGCGGCGGCGCTGAATGCGGCTGTAGCGAGCATAGCGGCTAAAAGTAACTTCTTCATGTGTGGCTCCCGTCTGTCGTGTTTATTCTCTCATCGTCGTTTTCCGACGTCAGATAACCATGCCAGTAAATGAATTTATATTCAATAAAAACGTATAATTATACGCATATAAATATAAAAAAGGCGGGAAGATCCCCGCCTTAGCAAGCCTGTTAGCTTCGGCGTTCAAAGGCCAGCGCACGGCGTTCTATCAGACGCATCGCCAGCGTTAACCCGCCGTTGACCACCAGATAAACCAGGCCCGCGGCGCCAAACACCGTTACGTCGTAGGTACGCCCGTACAGCAGTTGCCCGTAGCCCATCACCTCCATCAGCGTAATGGTATAGGCCAGAGACGTGCTCTTGAACACCAGCACCACTTCGTTGGAGTAAGACGACAGGGCGCGTTTAAAGGCGTACGGCAGCAAAATGGCCAGCGTATCTTTTTTGCTCATCCCCAGCGCGCCGCAGGATTGCCACTGGCCTTCCGGGATCGCGCGGATAGCGCCGTAAAAGAGCTGCGTGGTGTACGCGGCGCTGTTCAGAGAAAGCGCAATCAGCGCGCACAGCCAGGGCTCAGAGAGCAGGTGCCAGAGCGCCGGGTAGTTCTGTATCGACGGGAACTGACCCGGGCCGTAGTAAATCAGGAAGATTTGCACCAGCAGCGGCGTGCCGGTGAACAGCGTGATATAGGCGCGAACGATGTACACCAGCACCGGCGTTTTTAGCGTCAGGATGATGGTGAAAATCAGCGACAGCATCAGCGCCACGACAATAGATGCTGCGGTCAGCGTCAGGCTGGTGTGCAGGCCCTTAAGCAGCTGCGGTAAATATTCAAGCATCAGCCGGACCTCCGCTCAAAGCGCGTGGCGCGCCTGTCGATACGTTTGAGGATGTACTGGCTCACAAGCGTAATCACCAGATAAATCGCGGCGGCGATGACATACCAGGTAAACGGCTCCTGGGTGCGAGTGGCAATACTTCTGGTCTGCAACATCAAATCGTTGACGCTGATAAGCGACACCAGGGCGGTATCCTTCAGCAGCACCAGCCACTGATTACCCAGCCCCGGCAACGCATGGCGCCACATCTGCGGCATCACCAGCCGGAAGAAGATGGCCGCTTTCGATAGGCCCAGCGCCTGGCCTGATTCCCACTGCCCGACGGGCACGGCTTTCAGCGCGCCGCGCAGCGTTTGCGAAGCGTAAGCGGAATAGAGCAGGGAGAGGGCAATCACGCCGCACAGGAACGGGCTGACGTCGAAGTTCTCAATCTGCATCTGCACCGGGATCTGCGCAAACCCAAGCTGCAGGGTAAAGCCGTCAGATAAGGTCAGCAGCAGCTGAGAGGAGCCAAAATAGATAAAGAGCACGACCAGAATTTCAGGCAGGCCGCGCAGCACGGTCACCAGCGCTGAGCCAGCCCATGCCACCGGTCGCCATCTGGCAGACTCCCAGACAGCGAAGAGCATCGCCAACGCAAGGCCGATGACCAGCGCACAAACGGCAAGGCCGACGGTCATCCCGGCGGCGCTTGCTAAAGGAAACATTTCGTTCATTCAGCGTGGCTTACTTCTGGAACCATTTTTCATAGATGGTCTGGTAAGTACCATCTTTCTTCACCTTCTCAAGCGCGCTATTGAACTTCGCCTGCAGGTCAGTATTGCCCTGACGAACCGCGATGCCCAGACCGGTGCCGAAGTAGCCTTTGTCGGTCACTTTGTCGCCGATTGCCGCCAGTTTCGGCTCGGCTTTCAGCCATTCGGTTACCACAGCCGTGTCGCCGAATACCGCGTCGATGCGGCCATTTTGCAGATCCAGCTTCGCGTTCTGGTAGCTGTCGTAAGGAACGGTGGTGATTTCCGGATGCTTATCCATGATGAATTTCTGGTGCGTGGTGCCGTTCTGCACGCCGACTTTTTTGCCTTTCAGCCCCGCGATGTCGGCAACTTTGCCTTTCTGGCCGATGAACAGAGCGGAATTGTCGTAATACGGGTTGCTGAACAGAACCTGTTTTTCACGCTCCGGCGTGATGTCCATACCGGCCATTGCCGCGTCGATACGGCGGAATTTCAGGCTGGGGATCAGGCTGTCGAAAGACTGGTTGGAGAAGGTGCAGGTCGCATCGATCTCTTTACACAGGGCGTTCGCCAAATCGACATCGAAGCCAACGATTTTGTTGTTAGCGTCCATGGATTCAAACGGAGGGTAAGAGGCTTCCGTAGCAAAACGAATGGTTTGTGCAGCCGTGGCAGACAGGCTCAGACCGGCGAGCAATGTGGCAAGCAGAACTTTTTTCATTGTCATTTTCCCGTTCAACATCAGTGTGATAAATAGAATTTAAACGCGTCGGTCTGCGGGTTGGTAAAGCAACTCGCCGTACCTTGTTCAACAATATGGCCGTTTTCCATGTACACCACGCGACTGGCGGTTTTGCGCGCCACTTCCACTTCGTGAGTGACGATGACCTGGGTAATGTTGGTTTCTGCCAGTTCGCGAATAATGCTGACGATCTGCGCGGTGATCTCCGGATCCAGCGCGGCGGTTGGCTCATCAAACAGCAGGATCTGCGGCTCCATCATCAGCGCACGGGCGATAGCCACGCGCTGCTGCTGACCGCCGGAAAGGTGCAGGGGATAGCGGTCCATATAAGGTTTGAGGCGCAGGCGTTCGAGCAGCTTATCCGCGCGCGCGCGGGCATCGTCCTTGCTTAAACCTAAGACGCGGCAGGGCGCTTCAATCAGGTTTTGCAGCACGGTCAGATGCGGCCAGAGATTGTATTGCTGAAACACCATACCCACGTTCTGGCGCAGCTCGCGAATAGCTTTTTCGCCGGGCGCTTTGGTGAAGTCAAAGTGGTTACCCGCAATGCTGAGCTGCCCGGACTGAGGCATCTCAAGCAGGTTGAGCACGCGCAGCAGCGAGCTCTTGCCCGCACCACTTGGACCAAGCAGCACCAGCGTTTCGCCATGCGGGCACTCAAGGGTGATATCGAACAGCGCCTGATGCGCGCCGTAAAAGCAATTAATGCCGTTTAGTTGAATACTCATTCGTTGCGGTTACGTAGCAATTGAGGCCGCAAAGATTACCTTTAACAGAATAGTTATGCAATCTTTGTGCGTTAAAACTTAAAAACAACCGGGTTTCATTACTAAAGCTAGCACAAAATAGCGCGGCGGGGTGGAACCAGGAATAAATGTCGGAGTTAGCGGAAAACGCCAGACTATTTATATGGGTAATGGGTTTCGCCCCGCCGGGAGCGCGCATAGTCATCGGCTAGTTGGTTTCAATGGCCTGACGCAGGCTGCCGGAAGGCGCGCGGCTGTTGGCGCCGAGATAGCGAACGTCGTCAACCGTCCAGCATTGCCCTTCGCGGATCATCAGCACTTCATCCTGCCAGCTTTGGCTGCCTTTGGTGAGCGTCACGCGCAGCGGAATATTTCGTGCGTCGGTATTCGGAATGGTTGACGCGGAGGCCACTTCTGCTTTGTCCGCGCCGCCAGCGTTGCTGGAGAAAATATCTCCGCGCATAAAGGCGTTCTGCGCATTCGGCGAGCCGCTGGCCTGTTGCAACTGCTGCGAGAGCGAATCGCTAAGGTAAGGACGCAGGCCGGTTAGCCCGCTGGTTCCTACAGTTTTGTGGGCTATCTGATAGTCATAAAACTGCTGCGCCACGCTATCCGGGCCGCCTTCAGTACACGGGCCGCCGTGGGTGCCGATATCTTTAAAAGCGGGATTAACGCTGGTGGTACAGGCCGTCAGAAGCATGGCGCACGGCAGAAGAGTCAAAACTGAGCTGCGCATTTTTATTTCCTTATTTTCTCAAGAGGACTACCTTAGCATAGCGTATCGCTGTCAAAATGCGTGGCGGGCGGCGCGCTAAGATATTGATCCACAGAGAGGAGAAGCCAATGCAATTTACGACCACCCCGACGCTTGAAGGGCAAAGCATCACCGAATACTGCGGCGTGGTGACCGGGGAAGCTATTCTGGGCGCTAATATTTTCCGTGATTTTTTTGCCGGCGTGCGCGACATCGTCGGTGGCCGTTCCGGGGCCTATGAAAAGGAGCTGCGTAAAGCGCGTGAGATAGCCTTCAAAGAGCTACAGGAACAGGCTGAAAGCCTGGGCGCGAACGCCGTCGTGGGCATTGATATCGATTACGAAACCGTCGGCAAAGAGGGCAGCATGCTGATGGTGAGCGTAACGGGCACGGCGGTGAAAACCCGCCGATGAAAGCGCGTATCGCCGCCTTAATTATTGCTGCGCTGCTGGCGGGCTGCGCCAGCGAAAAGGGTATTATCGATAAGGGCAGCTATAAAATTGATGTCCGCCGCCAGGCGCAGGCGGCTTATCCACGTGTAAAAGTGCTGGTTATTCACTATACCGCCGACGATTTCCACGGCTCGCTTGCGACGCTGACGGACAAAAATGTCAGCGTTCATTACCTCATTCCCGCTACTCCGCCGCGCTCGGGCGGCAAACCGGTTATCTGGCAGCTGGTGCCGGAAAGCGAACTGGCCTGGCATGCTGGCGTCAGCTTCTGGCGCGGCGCTACCCGCATCAACGATACCTCTATCGGCATTGAGCTGGAAAACCAGGGCTACAGCCGTCAGGGCGAGATGAAGCAGTTTTATCCTTTTAACGCTCCGCAAATCGACGCGCTGGAAAAGCTCGCGCAAGAGATTATCGGGCGTTATCACATCGCGCCGCAGAACGTGGTCGCTCACGGCGATATCGCGCCGCAGCGTAAAGTCGATCCCGGTCCGCTTTTCCCCTGGCAGCAGCTGGCGCAAAAAGGGATTGGCGCGTGGCCTGACGCTGCGCGAGTGGCGTTTTATCTCAACGGCCGCGATCCGTACGAACCGGTGGATAGCGCAAGGCTGCTGGATTTACTGTCGCGTTACGGCTATCAGGTTACTGCGGGAATGACGGAAGCTGAGCAGCGGCGGGTGATAAGCGCCTTCCAGATGCACTTCCGCCCGGCGCTGTATAGCGGCGTGGCGGATGCGCAAAGCCTGGCGATAGCGGAAGCGCTGCTGGAGAAATATGGCCAGGGCTAATTAACGGTGCAGCGTACCGTGGTCTTTCAGCCACAGCGCGGTACGGCGAATCCCCTCATCAAGCGTGACAATGGGCTTATAGCCCAGCTCACTTTCGGCACGCGAGGTATCCAGCGTCAAATCAAAATTCAGCTTTGACACGCCGTAGTGCGTCAGCGCCGGCTCTCTGGCCGCCTTGTTGCCAAATTTTTCCATGCCGCGGGCGATCATATCCAGCATCGGATAGGGCACGGAGCGGATGCGGCATTTGATATCCAGATCGTCGATCAGCTTCTGCACGATAGTGCGCAGCGGGCGCGCTTCCATATTAGTGATGTTATAGGCGCGGCCGGAAGGCAGCTCGTTGTGCTCAGAGGCGAGCCACATAGCGTGGACGGCGTTTTCCAGATAGGTCATATCAACCAGCGCATCCCCGCCGCGCGGCAGTAAGATACTGCCGTAATGACGCATCATCTGTACCAGGCGCGGGAAGAACACTTTATCGTGAGGCCCGAACAGGCTTTGCGGGCGCAAAACCGTAAAGCGCGTATGCGGGTTGGCCTGCGCCAGGAGCTGAATCACCTCTTCGCTTGCGGCCTTGCTGCGCGCAAATTCGTTCGCGAAGCGCACCGGGCGAAAATCCTCGCTGATATTGCGGTGGTGGTGATAATCAAAATAGAGCGACGGCGAGGAGATATGAATAAAGTTGCGTACGCCCCAGGCGACGGCCCATTCACCCAGACGGCGGGTCGCGCGCACGTTGGCAAGATCGAAAGCCTCCTGCGTGCCCCACGGCGAAGTAAAGCTTGAGCAGTGCCAGAGCGTGTCGACATCGGCCAGCATCACTTTTGCCTGCGAGGAGACGAGTTCGGTCAGGTCTGCATGCACAAACTCGGCGCCCATTTTTTTCAGCAGCTTGCCCATCGCCTCATTGCGGCCGGTGGCTCGAACGCTGATGCCTTTCGCACGTAAATATTCGACCGCGTTTCGGCCTAAACCGCTGGTGGCGCCCGTGACCAGTACCTTCATGTAGACCAACTCATCGTGGTTGAGATTAACGCGGGCATTTTTCCGTGAAACGGCAACGCTTGCAATGCCCTGTGAGTAAGAATAAGAACTATAGACGCTCTTTGCGCGAAGATTGTTCGGCTAAATGGCATATACGCCGCGCCATCCCCTGGAAAATAAACAGATGCGCGGGGATCATCACCAGCCAGTAGCATAGCCCGGCGGTGCCGTGAGGATGCCACCAGGCGCGAACATCCAGCGTTCGCCTGTCACCCTCGTCGTGCAGGGTGAAAGTGAGGCGTCCAAGGCCGGGCGCTTTCATACCAAACAGCAGCGCCAGCTCCTTTTGCGGGCTGGCGATAATGACTTTCCAGCTGTCCACCCTGTCGCCCACTTCAAGCATCGGACGAGCAGGACGGCCTTTAGCGAGCTTATGTCCCATCAGCAGATCCATGAAGGCGCGGGTCCGCCAGAGGAGGTTGCCAAAAAAGTAACCCTCTTTACCGCCGAGCTGGTTCACCACTTCCCATAGTTCAGCGAGGCTCGCGCGGGTCCGCATGGTATAACCGGCCTGTTTAGGAAAGTAGCCATATTCCGGGCGCCAGCGGGCGTGCGCCTGAACGTCGTATCCCCAGTCCTGCGAGTTTGCCAGCTTATTTTCTTCGCTAAGGGTCGCCCGAACGGCGTCGTCAAATGTGATAAGCCGCTGGGGAATGAGGGCCCGCAGCTCGCTATCGTCCGCCAGGAGATCGTGCTTCAGCCCCTGAATCAGCGCTTTTGCAGTTGTAGGCGGTACTGAGGTAATGACATTCAGGAACCAGACGGAGATCCAGCGGGTCGGCAGCGGAACGGGGATCAGCGGGCGGCGGTGGCCGCTGATGGCCATAAAGCGTTCAAACTGCTGCTGGTAGCTGAGCACCTCCGGCCCGGCCGCCTCGAACAGCCGGTTTTCCTGCGCGGGATGGTCGAGTAGCGCGACAAGATAATAAAGCAGGTTTGCCAGCGCGATGGGCGTAGTGCGCGAACGCACCCAGCGCGGCGGCGTCAGCACCGGCAGGTTGTAAACCATATCGCGCATCACTTCAAACGCCGCTGAACCCGCGCCGATGATAATCCCGGCGCGCAGTTCGGTTACCGGCACGCCGGAGTCGCGCAGGATGTCAGCGGTGAGCCGACGGGCGCGCAGGTGGTCAGAGCTTCGATCGCCATCCGGCGCCTGCAGGGAACTCAGGAAGATAATCTGTTTTACAGGATGCTCGGCAAGCGCGTCGCGCAGATTAAGCGCGGCCTGGCGCTCATGGGCGACAAAATCCGGCCCGTCGCCCATGCTGTGCACCAGGTAATAGAGGGTCTCCACGCCTTCGAGCAGCGCCGGGAGATGATGCGGCCACTGGAGATCGATATGGTGACATTCAACGCCGGGCCAGTGCTGCTTCTTCAGCCACTCCACGCGGCGTGCAGCGGCAACGATGTGATGCCCGGCTTTAGCAAGCGCAGGCACCAGATGCTGACCTATATAGCCGCTCGCGCCGAGTACCAGAATCCTTTGTGGCTGAGCCATCTTCCCTGAACCCCAGCTATTGCTGTGCGAAGGCGCGCCAGTGATTAACCACTTCGGCGAGCTGCGCGCGGCTGACGTCGAGGTGAGTGACCAGGCGGGTAATCGGTCCGGCGCTCATTAAGACGCCACGCTCGCGCATATATTTCCTGAGGCATTCCGCCTGTTCAACCGGAACGCGCACAAAGACCATATTGGTATCCTGGCGCGTCACGTCCACGCCAATTTCGCGAAGCTCGCCGGCAAGCCAGTGCGCGTTCTCGTGATCTTCGTGAAGACGCTGAACGTTGTTTTCCAGCGCGTACAGGCCTGCCGCCGCCAGAATCCCGGCCTGCCGCATCCCGCCGCCGACCATTTTACGCCAGCGTATCGCGCGCCTGATATAATCCTGGCTGCCGACCAGAAGCGAGCCAACCGGGGCGCCGAGCCCTTTGGAAAGGCAGATAGTGAAAGTGTCGCAATAGCGAACAATCTCTTCGAGCTGGCAGCCGTAAGCGACTACCGCGTTGAAAATACGCGCGCCGTCAATGTGGAGGGCAAGGTTATGTTTGCGGGTAAATTCCCACGCCTGCTGCAAATATTCGCGCGGCAGAACTTTGCCGTTATGGGTGTTTTCAATGCTAAGGAGTTTTGTACGGGCGAAGTGGATATCGTCCGGTTTGATTTTCGCCGCGACTTTATCAAGCGGCAGCGAACCGTCCTGATTAGCCTCGATGGGCTGAGGCTGAATGCTGCCCAGCACGGCGGCGCCGCCTGCCTCGTAGAGATAATTATGCGCGAGCTGGCCAACGATATACTCTTCGCCGCGCTCGCAGTGGCTGAGCAGCGCGACAAGGTTTGCCTGCGTGCCGGTTGGTAAAAAAAGCGCGGCTTCTTTACCGCTGATTTTCGCGGCATACGCCTGCAATTCGTTGACCGTCGGGTCGTCGCCATACACATCATCGCCGGTCGGCGCGGCCATCATTTTTTCAAGCATGGCTCTGGACGGGCGGGTGACGGTGTCGCTGCGCAGATCTATCACGGGGGAACCTCATTAATATCCACAGTAAGCCTCTGTTTTACCGGAACCAGTTGGTTTTCGCCAGTTCAATAACTTCGTCGCCGCGGCCGCTGATAATCGCGCGCAGCATATACAGGCTGAACCCTTTTGCCTGCTCCAGTTTGATTTGCGGCGGAATAGCCAGCTCCTCTTTCGCCACGACCACGTCCACCAGCACCGGACCGTCAATGCTAAAGGCGCGCTGAAGGGCGTTATCGAGATCCGCCGACTGCTCAACGCGGATGCCGGTGATGCCGCAGGCGTTGGCAATATTGGCGAAGTTGGTTGCGTGCAGGTCGGTGCCGTCCGTCAGATAGCCGCCCGCTTTCATCTCCATTGCCACAAAGCCCAGCACGCTGTTGTTGAATACCACGATTTTAATGGGCAGCTTCATCTGCACCACGGAGAGAAAGTCGCCCATCAGCATGCTGAAGCCGCCGTCGCCGCACATGGCTACCACCTGGCGCTCGGGCGCCGTGGCCTGCGCGCCCAGCGCCTGGGGCATGGCGTTCGCCATTGAGCCGTGCGTGAAGGAGCCGAGCAGGCGGCGTTTACCGTTCATTTTCAGATAGCGTGCGGCCCAGACGGTTGGCGTGCCTACGTCGCAGGTGAAAATCGCGTCTTCAGCGGCATATTTGCTGATTTGCTGCGCCACGTATTGCGGATGGAGGGGCTTGCCCTCATCGCTTGCCTGCGCCAGCTCGTCCAGGCCTTCACGCGCTTCGCGGTAGTTATCCAGCGCCCTGTCGAGGAAGCTGCGATCGGTTTTTTCTTCCAGCAGCGGCAGCAGGGCGGCGAGCGTGGCCTTTATATCGCCGACCAGCGCCATATCGACTTTACTGTGCGCGCCGATGCTGCCGGGATTGATATCGATCTGAATGATTTTTGCATCGGTCGGATAAAAGGCGCGATACGGAAACTGGGTGCCGAGCAGGATCAGCGTATCGGCGTTCATCATGGTATGGAAGCCGGATGAGAAGCCGATAAGTCCGGTCATGCCGACGTCGTATGGATTGTCGTATTCGATGTGCTCTTTGCCGCGCAGGGCGTGAATAATCGGCGCTTTTAGCGTTGCGGCAAACTGCACTAATTCTTCATGAGCGCCCGCACAGCCGCTGCCGCACATCAGCGCGATGTTGTCGTTGTAGCGCAGCAGCTGAGCGAGCTTTTTCAGCTCCTCATGCTGCGGGATGATGACGGGCTGCGGAGCGGGATACCAGTGCGTCGTTGCGGTTTCAGGCGCCGGCTTAAGGGCCACGTCGCCGGGCAGAACCACGACAGAAACACCACGGTTAAGCACCGCTTTGCGCATGGCGATCGCCAGCACCTGCGGAATTTGTTCCGGGGATGACACCAGCTCGCAGTAATGGCTGCATTCGCGGAACAGCTCCTCAGGATGCGTTTCCTGAAAATAGCCGCTGCCGATTTCGCTTGAGGGAATATGTGCGGCGATCGCAAGGACAGGAACACGGTTGCGATGGCAGTCGAACAGGCCGTTGATTAAGTGAAGGTTGCCCGGACCGCACGAGCCCGCGCAGACGGCCAGCTCGCCGGTAAGATGCGCTTCGGCGCCCGCGGCAAAAGCGGCCACCTCTTCGTGACGCGTCGGCATCCAGTCTATGGTGCCCATGCGGTTCAGGCTGTCGCTGATGCCGTTGAGGGAATCGCCGGTCACGCCCCAGATGCGTTTCACGCCTGCGCTTTCAAGAGTTTTTGCCAGATAAGCGGCTACGGTCTGTTTCATCGGTTCTCCTTGTCACGATTCAGTTACCGTTAACAAGCTTAGTCAATGAAAGAGAAGGCGCCGGGCAGAAAGTGCCACCCGCAGGCAGGTGGCATGTTTTATCTCAGGCCAGAACCAAATCGCTCTGCGGATGGCAGGAGCAGGCCAGCACGTAACCGTTGGCGATTTCGGCCTCGGTCAGCGTCATGGTGCTGCTGACGGTGTAATCTCCGGATTCGATTTTAGTTTTACAGCTCCCGCAAACCCCGGCGCGGCAGGCGGCGTTAACCGGCACGCTGTTGCTTTCCAGCGCCGCCAGCAGCGTGCTGCCAACGGGAGCGTAGAATTCGCGCATCGGTTTTAGCGTGGTGAATTTCAGCCCGCTGTCCACAGGCGCTGCGACCGGCGTGAAAAACTTCTCGCTATAAAACTCGGTGACGCCCAGCGCCTTCACTTCTTTTTCCACCAGCTCCATATAAGGCGCGGGCCCGCAGGTCATGACGGTACGAGAAGAGATATCCGGAACCGCTTCCAGAATTTCGCGAGTCAGGCGACCAGCGATAAAACCATGGGTAGCGTTATTTTCTGCCACCAGCGTAACCGGATAATCGCGCCACTCTTCGGCGAAAATTACCTCTTCCGGTGAGCGAACGTTGAAAATCACCGCTACGTCAGCCTGCGGGCGATGTTTTGCCAGCCAGCGGCGCATCGACATAATCGGCGTCACGCCGCAGCCCGCCGCCATCAGCAGATAGCGGTCGGTGGAGAGGTTTTCACAGGTAAATTCCCCCTGGCCTTCAGAAAGCCACAGGTAATCTCCTACTTTCACTTCCTGCGTCAGCCACCCGGAACCAACGCCATCCTCGATACGGCGGATAGTCAGCGTAATGAACGGGCTGATTCCCGGCGTGGATGAGATCGTGTAAGCGCGCAGCGTTTCATCGCCGTTGCGAATACTCACCAGCGCGTACTGCCCGGCCTTATAAGGATAAAAGTCGTGGTTTATCAGCGACAGCGTCCAGACGTCCGGCGTTTCCTGGTGAATGTGATGTACCTGCATACGATACGGGCACAGTGGCGTTGGCATGGTCATAGCTGCTCCTTACGCGCTCATCAGCTGCTGGATATCTTCTTCAACGGTGGTGATGGCGCGCAGGCCAAATTTCTCGTTGAGGATGGCCAGCAGATTCGGCGTCAGGAAACCAGGCGCGGTCGGGCCGGTCACGATGTTGGTCACGCCCAGCGACAGCAGGGTGAGCAGAACAACGATGGCTTTTTGCTCAAACCAGGAGAGCACCAGGCTCAGCGGGAGATCGTTCACGCCGCAGCCGAGTTTTTCAGCAAGCGTAACCGCCAGAATAATCGCTGAGTAGGAGTCGTTACACTGACCGGCATCCACCAGGCGCGGCAGACCTTCAATATCGCCGAAGTCCAGCTTGTTGAAGCGGTATTTGCCGCATGCCAGCGTCAGGATCATGCAGTCTTTCGGAACGCTGGTTGCGAAATCGGTAAAGTAGCTGCGTTCGCTGCGGTCGCCGTCGCAGCCGCCGACCAGGAAGATATGACGCAGCTTTTCGCGGCTCACCAGGTCAATCAGGGTGTCGGCGGCGCCCAGCAGGGTCTGGCGCCCAAAACCAACGGTGATCAGGTGTTCGATTTCGCTGTAAGGGAAGCCGGCCATCTGCTGCGCCTGGGCTATCACCGGCGTGAAGTCTTCGCCTTCAAGATGGCTAACGCCCGGCCAGCCGACGATGCTGCGGGTCCAGATACGGTCCGCATAGGAGCCCACTTCCGGGTTGATGATGCAGTTGGAGGTCATGATCACAGGCCCCGGGAAGCGGGCGAATTCGGTCTGCTGATTCTGCCAGCCGCTGCCGTAGTTACCGACCAGGTGTTTGAATTTACGCAGCTCCGGATAGCCATGAGCCGGCAGCATTTCGCCGTGGGTGTAGACGTTAACGCCGGTGCCTTCGGTCTGCTCCAGCAGCTCATACAGGTCTTTCAGGTCGTGACCGGAAATCAGAATACACTTGCCGGCGACCGGACGCACGTTCACCTGCGTAGGCGTTGGGTGACCGTATTTGGTGGTTTCGCCGTGATCCAGAATGCTCATCACTTTGAAGTTCATCTGGCCGATTTCCATGGAGCAGTCGAGCAGCGCGCCCATATCTGCAGGCCAGGTGCCGAGCCACGACATAATTTTGTGATACTGGGCGTAGATATCATTGTCGTACTGGCCGAGCACGTGGGCGTGTTCCATATAGGCGGCGGCGCCCTTCAGGCCGTACAGGCAGAGCAGACGCAGGCCAAGGATATCTTCACCGATTTCCGCTTTGTCGCGGTTAGGCGCAAACGCTGCCGCCTGACGCTGCAGGTCGCCTAAATCATCGCTGACCAGCTGCAGGTCGGCCATTGGGCTGTCGACGGTAATATCCGCGTTCACCGCAAGCGCGCGGGCCTTCAGGCTTTCACGCAGGGCGATGGCCTCGCGCGCGTAGCCGATAATGCGCGGGGAGTCGAAGTTGACGTTAGTGAGGGTAGAGAAGAAGGCGCGTGGCGCAAAGCTGTCGGCTTCGTGATCGATAATACCAGCTTCGCGGGCGGCAACGGCCCAGGCGGACAGCCCCTGTAAAGTGGCAATCAGCAGATCCTGCAGGTCAGAAGTTTCAGCGGTTTTGCCACACATCCCCTGCGCGTACGAGCAGCCGTTGCCCGCTGGGGTACGGATTGTTTGTTCACATTGCACACAAAACATGATCTTACCTTTTAAAGTTATATTTAATATACATGTTTAAGGTTATGCCTCGCGCAGGTGGGAGAAAAGGGCTTTTTACAGGAACTTAAGCGGAGATTGATTTAGCGCAAATTTGGCGGCAGAGATCTACCGCCAAAGAGGTATCAGGAAGCGAAGAAGGCCATCAGCAGCGGGGTCAGCAGGCTGAGAATAAAGCCGTGTACGATAGCCGCCGGGACGATTTCCAGCCCGCCGCTGCGTTGCAGCACCGGCAAAGTGAAATCCATTGAGGTGGCCCCGCACAGGCCCAGGGCGGTAGAGCGGCTCTTTGCCACAAGACCGGGTATCAGCATAATCGCCAGCAGCTCGCGAATGAGATCGTTAAAGAAGGTGGCGCTGCCGATAACCGGCCCGTAGGATTCGGTCATCAGAATGCCGGAGAGCGAATACCAGCCAAAGCCCGACGCCATAGCCAGCCCGGTTTTAAGAGGCAGGTCGAGAATAAAGGCGTTTATCACGCCGCCGGCCATTGAGCTCAGCACGACCACGGCCGCAATGATCATCCCGCGCCGGTTAAGCACTATCTGTTTTAACGTCATGCCGCTGTTACGCAACTGGATGCCGACCAGGAACAGCAGGAAAATCAGCGTATATTCGCTCGCCTGCGTGGCGTACTGCAAAAACGTCCAGCCCGTTAGCCCAAGCAGGAAACCCGCCACCACCACGAAGCAGAGTTTTAAAGATTCCAGCGCCATGGCGATTCGGGAAGGGAGTTTTTCCTGCTGATGGGCGTGATGCCAGGGCAGCGAACGTTCCAGCCACAAAAGCGCCGCGGCGTTACACAGCAAAATGACCACCACGCTTACCGCCGAGTAGTGGAATATCGCCAGCAGGTTGCTCGCCAGGTTGTCGAGAAACGCAAGGCTTATTCCCATAAAGAACAGGATGACGTAAACAATCCAGCTAAGCAGGCGGTTGATGAGTTGTAAAAGACTGGTTTGTCGCAGGGCGATAAGATAGCCGACAATCAGCGGCACTAAGATAATTAACAATCCCGAAAACATGAGGCGGGCAATCCTTGAGATAAAAAAAACGGCACGGCTCACACTACCCAAAGTTGCGGAGTGAGTAAAGTGACGTAAAAAGAGGATTTTTATGCAAAAGGATTAATAAAGAGAAAAGGCCTGAGATTGCTCAGGCCCTGGCGCTGAATCCCGCAGGATTAGCTGCGTTTTTCCAGCAGGGTACGGTAGATAACGCCGCCCAGAATACCGCCGATTACCGGCATTACCCAGAATAGCCACAGCTGTTGCAGCGCCCAGCCGCCCTGGAAGATGGCCACCGCGGCGCTGCGCGCCGGGTTTACCGAGGTATTGGTGACCGGGATGCTGATCAGGTGAATCAGCGTTAATGCCAGGCCAATAGCAAGCGGAGCGAAACCTGCCGGCGCCATTTTGTCTGTTGCACCGTGAATAATAATTAAGAAACCGCAGGTTAATACAATTTCAATAATAATCGCGGACAGCATGGAATAACCGCCGGGTGAATATTCGCCAAAGCCATTGGAAGCAAAGCCGCTGGCCGCTGCGTCAAAACCGCTTTTACCGCTGGCGATTAAATAAAGAATACCTGCGGCAATGATTCCGCCCATTACCTGGGCAACAATATAGCCAATGACATCTTTGAGCGGGAAACGACCGCCGGCCCATAATCCCAGCGTCACCGCCGGATTGAAATGTCCACCGGAAATATGCCCCACGGAATAGGCCATTGTCAGAACGGTTAAGCCGAACGCCAGAGCGACGCCTGCAAATCCAATGCCTGACTGGGGATAAGCTGCTGCTAATACGGCGCTGCCGCAGCCACCGAATACCAGCCAGAATGTACCGAAACATTCGGCTGCTAATTTTCTAAACATAATTACCTCGTGTGAAAAGCACAGTGAATCACAGTGAAAAATTAATCGCTGATAATTTCACTCTTTATTAATGGCATTAAAATCTGACGAGAAAACATCGAGAGTGCCGAAAATCTTCTGATAAGATCGTCTACCCTGAGCCAGCGCAATATATACGGTTAAATTGATTTCAGGCAATACAGAGCCATCCCTTTTCGGAATTTACTTCGAAAAATATAAAAGGTTTAAGAATATTGCGAAAATATTCCTGGAGTAAACGTGGCTAATAATTTCCATGCAAAGCAGATGAAATTGCCGCCGGTAAAATCGTACAAGGCCTGACGCCTTCCCGCTATACTCCCTTTATTGCCAGCCATGGCAACTTACGGACATGCAGCGGATGATCCTGGAGGGAGTATGTTTCTCGAACGAGTTGAGATTGTCGGATTTCGCGGTATTAACCGTCTGTCATTGATGCTTGAGCAAAACAACGTGCTGATAGGCGAGAACGCCTGGGGTAAATCGAGCCTGCTGGACGCGCTCACTCTGCTGCTCTCCGGGCAGGAAAAGCTGTATCACTTTGCACGCGAAGATTTTCATTTTCCACCCGGTGATACGCTGGGTCGCGAGCACCACCTGCATATCGTTTTGACCTTCCGTGAGAATGCTCCGGGCCACTATCTGGGGCACAGGTACCGCGGGCTCGCACCGGTATGGGTTGAAGGCAGCGACGGCTATCATCGCATCATGTATCGCCTTGAAGGCGAGCTTGCGGAGGATAATACGGTATTAACGCTGCGCAGCTTTCTTGATGATGAGGCAAAGCCGATAGCGCTTGAAAATATTGACGCGCTTGCCCAGCAAATTACGCGCCTCAATCCGGTTCTCAGGCTGCGCGATGCGCGCTTCATGCGTCGTTTACGCAACGGCAGCGCGCCGGATATGCCGGAAACGGAAATGACCGCCCGGCAGCTCGATTTTCTGGCGCGCGAGCTGGTTTCAGGACCGCAAAACCTCACGGATGCCCAGCTGCGGCAGGGGCTTTCCGCCATGGTGCAGCTGCTGGAGCACTATTTTTCCGAACAGGGCGCTATTCCCCATCAGCGCCTGTTGCGCCGCCGTTCGCATGATGAACAGCGTAGCTGGCGCTATCTTGATATCATCAACCGGATGATCGACAAGCCTAACAGCCGCACGCACCGCATGATCCTGCTGGGGATATTTTCTACGCTGCTGCAGGCGAAAGGCTCGGCGGCGCTGGATAAAGATGCGCGTCCGCTGCTGCTTGTGGAGGACCCCGAAACCCGGCTGCATCCCATCATGCTTTCCGTGGCCTGGCATCTGCTTAACCTGCTGCCGCTGCAAAAAATCACCACCACCAACTCCGGCGAGCTGCTGTCGCTCACGCCGGTGGAGCAGGTTTGTCGCCTGGTGCGCGAATCTTCCAGAGTTTCCGCCTGGCGGCTTGGCCCCGGCGGCATGAACGCGGAAGAGAGCCGTCGTATCGCCTTTCATATCCGCTTTAATCGCGCCTCCTCTCTTTTTGCCCGCTGCTGGTTACTGGTTGAAGGGGAGACCGAAGTCTGGGTGATGAACGAGCTGGCGCGCCAGTGCGGCCACCATTTCGATGCCGAAGGGGTAAAGGTGATTGAGTTTGCGCAGTCGGGGCTCAGGCCGCTTATCAAGTTTGCGCGCAGAATGGGAATTGAATGGCACGTGCTCGTGGACGGTGACGAAGCGGGGAAAAAGTACGCCGCCACCGTTCGCGGGCTGCTGGATAACGACGGGGATCGTGAACGCGACCATCTCACCGCTTTACCGGCGCTGGATATGGAACACTTTATGTACCGACAGGGATTCTCAGACGTTTACCATCGCGTGGCGCATATCCCCGAAGATGTGCCGATGAACATGCGCCGCGTAATCATTAAAGCGATTCATCGCTCGTCCAAGCCGGATCTTGCCATAGAGGTGGCAATGGAGGCTGGACGGCGCGGTGTGGACGCCGTTCCTTCATTGCTGCGCAAAATGTTCTCGCGCGTTTTATGGCTGGCGCGGGGCCGGGCGGACTAAAACTGGCTGGCGATGTGTCCGACCATGCCGTCGAGCAGCGAGTAACGACGGCGATACTCGGCGCGTTTTTTACTGGCGATCTCTGCCAGCGGCTTGCGCGCCACCTCGTCTGGCAGCCTGAAATATCCTTCAGCCAGCAATTCTCCCTTCATCGACTGCCAGAAGCTGTCGTAATCCGCATGCAGCTTATCTTTTTTCTTCTTCTGGTAACGCCATGAACGGTAGATATGCACGCTGTTGCTGACGGCCAGAATTTGCCGAACCTCGAGGTGCTGCGCCAGCTGGCAGACGGCTTCAAGCAGCAGGCGTTTAGGAAATAGGCCGTGGCAGGCTTTGGTCGCGCTCTGGATGGCATCGTGCGGCACCCAGGATTTCGCGCCCTGCAGACCGCCGATAAACAGCGTTGATTTACCCTGATAACGGCATAAGGTAAACGTCAGCTCCGCAAGCGCCGTGCCTTCTTCGTTAAGCATGATAAGCGTGGCTTCGCCTTCTTTATCCAGACTGGCGATCGAGCAGAAATCGATGAAATATTGCGATCCGTCTTTACCTTCAATGCGGGCCAGACGCGCACCGCCTGGCGAAAGATGACGGCGCAACAGCATTTCCGGCAGGGCGTGGATCAGCGTTTGATAATGGAAACACAATGCATTCAGGGTATCCTTACGGTTAAAATTCACCGACAGGTAAGGGCGATGCAGGCGGCAGGGCAACCCGGGCTGAATATGAAGCAGTTCATCCAGCATCGGCTGTTGAGCAAGCGTGGACAATAATTTTCCGGTAGTAAAGGGCGAGGTCAGAGAGCGCAGCATAAATTTACGGCGATAGGCCGCATTGCGCCAGGCGTCTCCGGGCTGATGCACTCCCTTTGCTAATGAAATAAACAGTTGCCAGCCTTTTTGCGGCATCGTTGTTGTCGGTTGGTTTACGGCAATCTGCGACATAATAAGTACCCGGTTCAGATGGTGAGGCCTATTCCACCATTGGTAACTTCAACCAAAGTTCAATCAGGACAAGCGCCGCGGCGGGCTTTTTACGCTTGTTGATACTTTGTTTAACTGCGCATTCTTTTCAGGATACCTATGAGATTTAAGGGAAAAATTAAAAAACGCTATTGGTTGTTCGCGCTGCTGGCGCTGGCGCTGGCGATATGGCTTTGGCAGTTCCTGAATACGCCCACGCCGTCTTATCAGACCATGATTGTGCGCAAGGGCTCGCTTGAGCAGAGCGTGCTGGCCACAGGGAAACTTGACGCTTTGCGTAAGGTTGACGTCGGGGCGCAGGTTAGCGGCCAGCTCAAAACGCTGTCGGTTAACATTGGCGACAAGGTGAAAAAGGATCAGCTGCTGGGGGTTATCGACCCGGAGCAGGCGCAAAACCAGATCAAAGAAGTGGAGGCGACGCTGACGGAGCTTCGCGCCCAGCGGCGTCAGGCGCAGGCGCAGGCCAGGCTTGCGCAGGTGACTTTGTCTCGCCAGCGGCAGCTTGCGAAAACCCAGGCCATATCGCGCCAGGATCTGGATACCGCGGCTACAGATCTGGACGTTAAGCTTGCGCAAATCGGCACTATTGACGCGCAAATTCAGCGTAATCAGGCCTCGCTCGATACCGCGAAAACCAATCTGGACTTCACGCGTATCGTGGCGCCCATGGCTGGCGAAGTCACCCAGATCACCACGCTGCAGGGACAGACGGTGATTGCGGCCCAGCAGGCGCCGAATATTCTTACCCTGGCCGATCTCAGCACCATGCTGGTAAAGGCCCAGGTATCAGAGGCCGACGTCATCCACCTCAAGCCGGGCCAGAAAGCGTGGTTTACCGTGCTGGGCGATCCGCTGACACGCTATGAAGGCAAGCTAAAAGATATTCTGCCAACGCCGGATAAGGTTAACGATGCGATTTTTTATAACGCGCGCTTCGAAGTGCCAAATCCACAGGGCGTGCTGCGGCTGGAAATGACGGCGCAGGTGCACATTCAGCTAGGCGGCGTGAAGGATGTGTTAACCATTCCGCTTGCGGCGCTGGGCGAGCCGGTAGGGGACAATCGCTACAAGGTTACCGTGCTGCGCAACGGTGAAACGCGCGAGCGTGAGATTGCTATCGGTATGCGTAACGATACGCAGGTGCAGGTAGCTATGGGTCTGGAGGAGGGCGAAGAGGTCGTTATCGGTAAATCTTCCGGCGGGAGCGCGCAATGACGGCGTTGCTTGAACTGAAGGATATTCGCAGAAGCTATCCGTCCGGTGACGGGCAAATCGAGGTGCTTAAAGGCGTCAGCATCTCCATCGAAGCGGGTGAAATGGTGGCGATTGTCGGAGCGTCCGGCTCCGGCAAGTCCACGCTGATGAATATCCTTGGCTGCCTGGATAAACCTTCCGGCGGCAGCTATCGGGTAGCGGGCGTGGATACTGCGGCGCTCAATAGCGACGAGCTGGCGACCTTACGCCGCGAGCATTTTGGCTTTATCTTTCAGCGCTATCATTTGCTTTCGCACCTTAACGCAACGCAAAACGTAGAGGTGCCCGCGGTGTACGCGGGAACGGCGCGCGTATATCGCCAGCAGCGTGCGCGTGCATTATTGATGCGCCTGGGGCTTGCGGATCGCGTGGACTATCAGCCCTCACAGCTTTCCGGCGGCCAGCAGCAGCGTGTCAGTATCGCCCGTGCCCTGATGAACGGCGGGCAGGTGATCCTTGCCGATGAACCCACCGGCGCGCTTGATAGCCGCTCCGGCGAAGAGGTCATGGCAACCCTCAAGCAGCTATGCGAGCAGGGGCATACGGTAATTATCGTCACGCACGATCCGCTGGTGGCCGCGCAGGCGCAGCGCATTATTGAAATTCGCGATGGCGAAATCATCAGCAATCCGCCACCCGGACCGCAGAGCGCCAGGCCGAAAAACGAGGCGCCTTCCCGCCCGGCGGTCTCCGCGTTTCAGCAGATGTTGAGCAGCTTTCGCGAGGCTTTCTCAATGGCCTGGCTGGCGCTGGCGGCAAACAAAATGCGCACGCTGCTCACCATGCTGGGCATCATTATCGGTATCGCCTCGGTGGTATCCATTGTGATTGTTGGCGATGCGGCGAAGCAGATGGTGCTGGAAGATATCCGCTCTATCGGCACGAATACCATTGACGTTTATCCCGGCAAAGATTTTGGTGACGACGATCCGCAGTATCAGCAGGCGCTGAAATACGCCGATCTGGCCGCTATCGAGCAGCAGCCGTGGGTGGAGTCGGCGACGCCGTCCATTTCAGGCAACCTGCGCCTGCGTTATGGCAACGTGGATGCGGCTGCGAGCGTTAACGGCGTGAACGGGCAGTACTTTAACGTTTACGGCATGACGATGAGCCAGGGCACCACTTTTAACAACGAGCAGCTTAACGGGCGCGCGCAGGTGGTGGTGCTGGACAGCAACAGCAAGCGGCAGCTGTTTCCGAACAAGCTGAACGTGGTCGGAGAAGTGATTCTGGTCGGAAACATGCCGGCAACCGTAATCGGCGTGGCGGAAGAAAAGCAGTCGATGTTTGGCAGCAGCAAAGTGCTGCGCGTCTGGCTGCCCTACAATACTATGGCCGGACGCGTGATGGGGCAGAGCTGGCTTAATACCATTACGGTGCGCGTAAAAGAGGGATATGAGAGCCACGAGGCGGAGCAGCAGCTTAATCGCATGCTGACGCTGCGCCACGGCAAAAAGGATTTTTTCACCTACAATATGGATGGCCTGTTGAAAACGGCTGAAAAGACCACACGTACTCTTCAGCTGTTCCTGACGTTAGTGGCGGTAATATCGCTGCTGGTTGGGGGAATCGGCGTGATGAATATTATGCTGGTTTCGGTGACAGAAAGAACCAAAGAGATCGGCATTCGTATGGCGGTTGGCGCCAGAGCAAGCGACGTATTGCAGCAATTTTTGATTGAAGCGGTGCTGGTTTGTCTGGTGGGCGGGGCGCTGGGTATATCGCTCTCGCTGCTGATAGCCTTTACGCTGGGGCTATTTTTGCCCGGCTGGCAGATTGGCTTTTCGCCGATGGCGCTGCTGACCGCATTTGCCTGTTCTACGGCGACCGGGGTGCTCTTCGGCTGGTTGCCCGCACGCAACGCAGCGCGACTTAATCCGATTGACGCGCTGGCGCGCGAATAGTACTAAAGGCTGGGCGGCGACAATAAAAATGCCAGCCTTGAAGGCTGGCATTTTGACTTCAGGATGTACACAATAAACAGACGGCTTAAGCGACCGCCGCTTCTGCTTCGAAGGGGACGATAAGACTGGCGTGATTGCCTTTTGGTCCCTGGTGTACATCAAACCTGACAACCTGCCCGGCTTTGAGCGTTCTGTAACCATCCATCTGGATGGTGGAGTAGTGAGCGAAGATATCTTCGCCGCCGCCTTCAGGGCAGATGAATCCGAACCCTTTTGCGTTATTGAACCATTTAACTGTACCCGTCTCCATGCTTCTTATCCTTCGTAAATCTTAATTGTGAGATGGAATGAACCGGTGGGTAAGGGCGGGCTGTTCAAAACCTCGCCAACTCACGCCAGTACAATGTAGATAATTTAATCACAGCGTCAAGCGTTCAACGGGGAAAGAGGGTCTGGATTCAGTCAAAAATTTGAA
This sequence comes from Dryocola sharpae, assembly GCF_051307055.1. Taxonomy (GTDB): domain Bacteria; phylum Pseudomonadota; class Gammaproteobacteria; order Enterobacterales; family Enterobacteriaceae; genus Dryocola. The sequence continues at coordinate 1,398,082 of NZ_CP149994.1, forward strand.
GCAGTTAACGCTATTGCTATTAATGTGACGCAGCTCGCGTGCAGGCAAAAACAGCACTTTTTTACACAATTAGTTGCAGTAGCCAAAAGCGTATTACACTCAACCTAAGGGCCTCGTTTGATAAACGTCAGACGAATAAACATGATGACGATCCGCAATGGGTAAGACGAACGACTGGTTAGACTTCGATCAATTGGTGGGCGATAAACTGCGCGAAGCGCTAAAACCCCCTTCTATGTATAAAGTTATGTTAATGAACGATGACTACACGCCGATGGAATTTGTTATTGACGTGCTGCAAAAGTTCTTTTCTTATGATGTAGAACGTGCCACGCAGTTGATGCTCACGGTTCACTATCAGGGGAAGGCCATCTGCGGTGTTTTTACTGCGGAAGTGGCGGAAACCAAGGTAGCGTTGGTGAACCAGTATGCCAGGGAAAACGAGCATCCTTTGCTGTGTACGCTAGAACAAGCCTGAAGAAGGCAAAAATTTGGGGGAGGTGCCTATGCTCAATCAAGAACTGGAACTCAGTTTAAACATGGCTTTCGCCAGAGCGCGCGAGCACCGACATGAGTTTATGACCGTCGAGCACTTGTTGCTGGCTTTGCTCAGCAACCCGTCTGCTCGCGAAGCGCTGGAGGCCTGCACCGTGGATCTGGTGGCGCTGCGTCAGGAACTCGAAGCCTTCATCGAACAAACCACACCGGTGCTGCCGGCCAGCGAAGAAGAGCGTGATACGCAGCCTACGCTTAGCTTCCAGCGCGTCCTGCAGCGCGCGGTATTCCACGTCCAGTCTTCTGGCCGCAGCGAGGTCACCGGCGCAAACGTGCTGGTTGCCATCTTTAGCGAGCAGGAGTCCCAGGCGGCCTATCTGCTGCGCAAACACGAAGTGAGCCGTCTTGATGTGGTGAACTTCATCTCCCACGGCACGCGTAAAGACGAGCCAAATCAGGCGCCGGGGTCAGAAAATCCGGTGAATGAAGAGCAGGCAGGCGGGGAGGAACGTATGGAAAACTTCACCACCAATCTCAACCAGCTTGCGCGCGTGGGCGGTATCGATCCGCTGATTGGCCGCGATAAGGAGCTGGAGCGGGCCATTCAGGTGCTCTGCCGCCGCCGGAAGAATAACCCGCTGCTGGTGGGGGAGTCGGGCGTCGGGAAAACGGCCATTGCCGAAGGGCTTGCCTGGCGCATTGTGCAGGGCGACGTGCCGGAAGTCATGGCCGACTGCACCATCTACTCGCTGGATATCGGTTCACTGCTCGCCGGCACTAAGTATCGCGGCGACTTTGAAAAGCGTTTCAAAGCCCTGCTGAAACAGCTTGAACAGGATCAGAACAGCATTCTGTTCATCGATGAAATTCACACCATTATCGGCGCGGGTGCGGCGTCTGGCGGTCAGGTGGATGCCGCGAACCTCATCAAACCGCTGCTGTCCGGCGGTAAGATCCGCGTTATCGGCTCGACGACCTATCAGGAGTTCAGCAATATCTTCGAAAAAGACCGTGCGCTGGCGCGTCGCTTCCAGAAGATCGATATTACGGAGCCAAGCGTCGAAGAGACCGTGCAGATTATCAACGGCCTGAAGAAAAAGTACGAAGCGCACCACGACGTGCGTTATACCGCGAAAGCTATCCGTGCTGCGGTTGAGCTGGCGGTGAAGTACATCAACGATCGTCATTTGCCGGATAAAGCTATCGACGTTATCGACGAGGCCGGGGCGCGCAGCCGCCTGATGCCGGTGAGCAAACGTAAGAAAACCGTTAACGTGGCGGATATCGAAACCGTGGTCGCCCGTATCGCACGCATCCCCGAGAAAAGCGTGTCCGCAAGCGATCGCGACACCCTGAAAGGCCTTAACGATCGGCTGAAAATGCTGGTGTTTGGCCAGGATAAAGCCATTGAGGCATTAACCGAGGCCATCAAGATGAGCCGCGCCGGGCTTGGGCAGGATCGTAAACCGGTGGGTTCATTCCTCTTTGCTGGCCCAACCGGGGTGGGTAAAACGGAAGTGACGGTGCAACTGGCGAAGTCGCTGGGTATTGAACTGCTGCGTTTCGATATGTCTGAATACATGGAACGCCATACCGTGAGCCGCCTGATCGGCGCGCCTCCGGGCTACGTTGGCTTTGATCAGGGCGGGTTGCTGACGGATGCGGTTATCAAGCATCCACACGCGGTGCTGCTGCTTGATGAAATTGAAAAAGCGCACCCGGACGTCTTTAACCTGCTGTTGCAGGTTATGGATAACGGCACGCTGACCGATAACAACGGGCGCAAGGCAGATTTCCGCAACGTGATTCTGGTGATGACCACCAACGCCGGCGTGCGTGAAACCGAGCGTAAGTCTATTGGCCTGATTCGTCAGGACAACAGCACCGACGCAATGGAAGAGATCAAAAAGATTTTTACCCCGGAATTCCGCAACCGTCTGGACAACATCATCTGGTTCAACCATCTCTCTACCGAGGTGATTCATCAGGTAGTCGACAAATTTATTGTCGAGCTGCAGGTGCAGCTGGATCAGAAAGGCGTCTCGCTGGAAGTGAGCCAGGAAGCGCGCGACTGGCTGGCAGCAAAAGGCTATGACCGTGCAATGGGCGCGCGTCCTATGACGCGGGTCATTCAGGATAACCTGAAAAAACCGCTCGCTAATGAACTGCTGTTTGGTTCACTGGTCGATGGTGGACAGGTGACTGTCGCACTGGATAAAGCCCAGGAACAGTTGACCTACAGCTTCGTCAGCGCGCAGAAGCACAAACCGGAAGCGGCGCACTAGTTTTCCTGAAGCAAAAAAAGGCCGGATAGTGATATCCGGCCTTTTTATTAGTTATGACTCGATCGCAGCGCCCGGCTACGACGGATAAAAACTCTTAACGACTACGGAAGACAATGCGGCCTTTGCTCAGGTCGTACGGGGTCAGCTCTACAGTGACTTTGTCGCCCGTCAGGATGCGGATATAGTTTTTACGCATTTTACCGGAGATATGAGCGGTTACCACGTGCCCGTTTTCCAGCTCAACGCGGAACATGGTGTTAGGTAACGTATCAAGAACGGTACCCTGCATTTCAATATTGTCTTCTTTGGCCATCTAATCCTCGGGGGTATCACTACCATAGTTTGAACCGGCAAGATAATGCCGAAGTTCGCTTATCATGTAAAGAATTGTTGGTGAATTCGCAAGCGAAAGTGCATTTTGCACATTACCTATAAACCACGCGAAAGCTGCATAAAATGCGCTTACGGCAAGGGTTGCGAAGAGATAAACGAGGGGCGTTCCCTTTAATTGCAGTTCCCATACGGCGGCGGGGTAATGGGCAGAGTTCACTCTGCGGAGCTAATTATAACACCGTAGAATAAAATGTGCCGTAAACATTACGGGCCGGACAGGGTTTGCGGTACCCAACAATGTGAAGCCAGGCGTTCAGCACGGAAATTCGCCAGCTGGCGCAGATAATCCCGGCGTGGAATTTCGACGGCGCCCAGCGATGCGGTATGGCTGTTTAAAACCTGACAGTCAATTAATTTCCCGCCGTGGCGCAAAAAGTGCTGGCAGAATAGCAGCAGAGCGGTCTTGGAGGCATTCTCGCGGCGGCTGAACATGGATTCGCCGCAGAATAACGCGCCTTGCGTTACGCCATACATGCCCCCGACTAATTCATCGCCTTCCCAGACCTCAACGGAATGCGCGTAGCCCAGTTCATGCAGGCGCGTATAGGCCACCGTGATATCGCCGGTGATCCAGGTGCCCTCATTGCGATCCTCGGCGCAGCCGGTGATGACTTTTCCGAAGGCATGATTCAGCGTCACCCGGTAGGGGGAGCTTCTATGAAACCGCTTCATGCTGCGGCTAAGGTGAAACTGCTCGGGAAAAAGCACCGCACGCGGATCCGGGGACCACCACAGAATAGGATCCCCGGGCGAGAACCAGGGAAAAATGCCGCGCTGGTAGGCCATCAGCAACCGAGCCGGACTCAGATCTCCCCCAAGCGCCAGTAATCCATTAGGTTCACGTAACGCCCCTTCCGGCGAAGGGAAGGCAATAGAGTCACGAGAAAGCTGTATCAGGCGCATGACTGTAGTACTCCACCACGAAGCAATTATTGATTGATAATAGACTATGCACAGAGGTTACAAACGCTGGTGGAACTGGTAATAACGCCCGCCCGCCGCCATCAATTCTGCGTGATTACCACGCTCTTTAATTTGTCCGTCGTCCATCACAATTATGCTGTCAAAACGTGTGAGGCCGCGCAGGCGGTGAGTGACCATCAAAACGGTTTTTCCCGCGTTAACTTCCGTCAGTAAATCCAGAATCTGGCGCTCGGTTTCGGCATCCAGACCTTCGGTGGGTTCATCAAGCAGCATCAACGGCGCGTCGTGTAATAATGCCCTGGCGATAGCCAGACGGCGCAGCTCGCCGCCGGAAAGCTGTCGTCCGCCTTCGCCAAGCCAGCTATTGAGTCCCGCATCAGTAAGCAGCTTATCAAGGCCGACGCGTTCGAGCATCGCGCTTAGCTGTTCGTCGTTTGCCTGTGGCGCCGCCAGCAGCAGGTTATCGCGCAGGGTTGCGCTAAACAGATGGACTCGCTGTGGCACGACGCTGGTTGCGGCGCGTAAAGCGCTTTCATCCAGTTCGCTCAGCGGCTTGCCGTTGAGCTGAATATTGCCCTGTTGCGGATCCCAGGCGCGGGTCAACAGTTGCAGCAGCGTTGATTTACCGCAGCCGGTACGCCCCAGTATCGCGACGTGCTGTCCGGCGTTAACGGTCAGGTCAATATCTTTTAACGCGCGCTGTGGCTGGTGCGGATAGGTAAAGCTGACCTGTTTAAGATCCAGAGAAACCTGCGTAAGCGTTCCGGAAAAACCCGCACCAAAAGTTACTTCAGGCTGCTGGCTGGTAATTTGAGTCACCCGCAGCGCGGAGGCGATAACCTGCCCAAGGTGTTGAAACGCGCCGGTCACCGGGGCCAGCGCTTCGAAAGCCGCCAGCGCGCAGAAAACAAATAAAGCGATGAGCGCGCCCGGCGAAGCGTTACCGCCCACGCCCGCGGCCGCCATCCACAGCATGACCACCACGGCCAGACCGCCGATCAGCAGCATTACCGCTTGCGAAATCGCCGTCAGTTCAGACTGGCGACGTTGCGCTTCATGCCAGGCGTACTCCGTAGCATCAAGCTGCTCGCGATAGCGCCTGGTTGCGCCGAAAATAGTTAATTCTGCATGCCCCTGCAGCCAGGCAGTTAACTGCTGGCGATACCGCCCGCGCTGCCCGGTCAGCGCTTCGCCCGCCGGCTTACCGGCGTAATAAAACAGCGGCGGCAGCACTATCAGCGTGGCCAGCATAATGGCGCCCAGCGTTAAAGCCAGCTGAACATCCAGCAGGCTCAGGCCAAAGGTCACCACCACAATGACTACAAATGCCCCGACCAGCGGAGACAACACGCGCAGATAAAGGTGATCGAGCGTATCGATATCGGCAACCAGACGGTTTAGCAGTTCGCCCTGGCGGAAACGCGCCAGCCCGGCAGGAGAGAGGGGAAGCAGCTTGCTGAAGGTGAATACGCGCAGATGCTGCAACACTCGGAAGGTCGCATCGTGGCTGACCAGCCGTTCGAAGTAGCGCCCGGCGGTACGAATGATTGCCGCGCCGCGTACGCCAGCAGCAGGCAGCATATAATTAAAGCTGTAAATCCCGGCGACGCCCACGGCCGCAGAGGCCGAAAGGAACCAGCCGGAAAGCGTCAGCAAACCTATGCTGGCCAGCAGGGTAACGATAGCCAGGACGACGCCCAATGAAAGCAGCCAGATATGGCGACGATAAAGCGTCAGGTAAGGCAGTAAAGCGCGCATCAAATCTCCTCCTTGCGGCTGGCCAGCAGTTCGGCAAACGGGCCATCTGTTGCAGCAAGCGTGCGGAAATCGCCCTGCTGGACGATGGCGCCGTCACGCATCACCCAGATGTTATCCCAGCCGATAATATAATCGAGCTGATGGGTCACCATCACGGTGGTTTGTTGCCGGGAAGCTTCGCCCAGCGCTTCCATAACACGCTGTTCGCTGTGGGCATCAAGGCTTGCGGCTGGCTCATCGAGCAGCAGCAGCTGGCCCGGAACCAGTAACGCGCGCGCAACCGCGACGCGCTGCGCCTGGCCAACCGATAAACGCGCGGCCCAATCGCCTAACGGGGTATCGACGCCCTGCGGCAAAAGGGGGAGAAATTCGCTTACCGAGGCTTTGTCCAGCGCGGCGTTTAAAGCCGCTTCGCTGGCGCCAGGGGCTGCGAGTAAAACATTCTCTCGCAGCGTGGCGGCAGGAAGCTGCGGATTCTGGCCGACCCAGCTTAACTGTTCGCGCCACCAGACGGGATCGAGCTGTGAAAGCTCAACGCCGTCGATCCGCAGCTCGCCCCGGTAGGGTAAAAAGCCGGACAAGGCGTTCAGCAACGAACTCTTACCTGCGCCGCTCTGACCGACAAGCACCACGCGCTGTCCCGCCGCAAGCGTGAAAGAGAGCGGCCCCGCAAGCGGCTGACCCTCTGCAGATAAAATCGTCAGATTCCGCGCTTCAATGGTGAATGGCGCGCCGCTGTTAAGCTGGATATTACCCTTTTCCTGCTGCTGCAAAGGCGTATCCATGAAGGTCATCAGGCTGTCTGCCGCCCCCACGGCCTGCGCTTTAGCATGATAAAACGCGCCTAAATCGCGCAGAGGCAGGAAAAATTCCGGCGCGAGGATCAGCGCCAGGAAGCCGGCAAACAGCGTTACGCCCGTACCGTAATGGCCGAAATTCAGCTCGCCCAGATAGGAGAAGCCGAAATAAACAGCGACCAGCGCGATGGAGAGCGAGGCGAAAAATTCCAGCACGCCTGATGAAAGAAAGGCCAGGCGCAGCACTTCCATGGTGCGCTGACGGAAATCCTGGGAAGCGGCGCGAATAGCTTCTGTTTCGGCCGCTCCCCGGTTAAACAGGCGCAGCGTTTCCATGCCACGCAGCCGATCGAGAAAATGGCCGCTTAAGCGAGCAAGCGCCTGAAAATTACGCCGGTTGGCATCGGCCGCTCCCATGCCTACCATCGCCATAAATAGCGGAATCAGCGGCGCCGTGCTAAGCAGGATGAGCGCGGCCGCCCAGTTGGAGGGAAAAATAGCTATCAGGATCAGCACCGGCACCATTACCGCCAGCGACATCTGCGGCAAATAGCGGGCGTAGTAATCGTGCATATCTTCGATTTGCTCGAGAACCAGCGTGGCCCAGCTTCCTACCGGCTTGCCCTGGATCCACGCGGGCCCCGCATGATGCAGGCGATCGAGCACCTTGCGGCGGATCTCCTGACGAATATGTTGCCCGGCGTGGAACCCGACTTTCTCGCGCAGCCATACGATCCACGCGCGCAGGATGAAAACGAGCACCAGAAGGATAAACGGCAGCAGCAGGGCCTCGCGCGGGATATTTTCCATGATCATGTGGTCGAGCAGGCGGGCGAGGAGCCAGGCCTGAGCGACAATCAACAGACCGCTCACCAGCCCTAAAATACGTGATAGCCCAAGCCAGCGGCGGGAGATAACACTTTGCTGCTTTAGCCAGCGGCTAAGTTCTTGTTGACGGGTTTTATTCATGGCATGCCATTGCAGGTAGATAAAGGAATTATCAGGCAAAATTTGCCGGCAATGTTACAACGCGCGGAAAAGAAAGGCGACCTATTAAGGTCGCCTCAGACTGATGGCCGCTCCCCTGAAACAGGGTTTTCAGGAGTTTATGGCGGGTCAGAGGCTATAATTCTTTTTTTGGAGTACGGATAACGCACTTTAAGAACGATAAGCTTAGCCAACGCCTGAAGCGACCCGGCAGGTCGCCCGATATTACGCCTTGTTCAGTTCGGCCAGGCCGTCGAGATAACGCTCGGCGTCAAGGGCGGCCATGCAGCCTGTCCCGGCAGAGGTGATCGCCTGACGGTAAATGTGGTCCATAACGTCGCCCGCTGCGAAAACGCCGGCAATGCTGGTTTGCGTCGCGTTGCCGTGAATGCCTGACTGCACTTTAATGTAGCCGTTTTCCAGCTCAAGCTGATCGGCAAAAATAGCCGTGTTCGGGCTGTGGCCGATAGCAACAAACAGGCCCGCAACCGCCAGCTCTTCAGTCTGGTCAGTGTTGTGGGTATCGCGCAGACGCAGGCCGCTCACGCCCATTTGATCGCCGGTGACTTCATCAAGCGTTTTGTTGGTGTGCAGGACGATGTTGCCGTTTGCCACTTTATCCATCAAACGGTTGATAAGGATTTTTTCCGCGCGGAAGCTGTCGCGGCGGTGGATGAGGTGCACTTCAGAGGCAATGTTTGCCAGATAAAGCGCTTCTTCCACGGCGGTATTGCCGCCGCCGATAACCGCGACCTTCTGGTTACGGTAGAAGAATCCGTCGCAGGTTGCGCAGGCGGATACGCCGCGCCCTTTGAAGGCCTCTTCCGAAGGCAGGCCGAGATAACGAGCGGAGGCGCCTGTGGCAATGATCAACGCATCACAGGTGTACTCGCCGCTGTCGCCGGTCAGACGGAAAGGACGGGTCTGCAGATCGACCTTGCTAATGTGATCGAAGAGAATTTCGGTCTCGAATTTGGCCGCGTGCTCGTGCATGCGTTCCATCAACAATGGGCCCGTCAGATCGTGCGGGTCGCCCGGCCAGTTTTCCACTTCGGTAGTCGTGGTGAGCTGGCCGCCTTTTTCCATACCGGTAATCAAAACGGGTTTCAGGTTGGCGCGAGCAGCATAGACCGCTGCGGTGTAGCCCGCAGGGCCGGAGCCCAGAATAAGCAACTTACTGTGTTTAGCCGTGCTCATGAGTTCCTCATTGAACGTTTGCTGACAATCGGAGGATTGTAGGGAATTTGGCGCGGTAAAAAAAGGTGTAGCGCCGATGTTAAGGAGTAGCGTGAACGATATGTGCGATAGACATGCTTAATCGGCGCGCTGAAAATGCCGCCATTGCGCATAAATACTCAATAATTAAAGGGTACGCGTCGCCGAGGTAAGGTGATGAATAATCGTCAAGTCCCCCCAATATCTGGCACGTTCCACTAAAAATGGATGTTTTGCTTTGACAATCCCCTAAGCATTTGCGAAAACATTCGAGGAAGAAAAAACATTTGGTGTGATTGTTCTAAACGTCACGCATACCCAATGCAAATTTACCGGGCGATTGAAATCTACGCATGGTGTGGACAGACGCCATGCGTGATGTCGATAGCAGCCACCCGGCACCGGTCTTCTCACGTACACCCGGAACAGTGACGTTAACCTGGGTTATGGCAGGTGATGGAAGGAACAGAGAGAGACAATAATAATGGTAGATAACAAGAAGCGCCCTGGCAAAGATCTCGACCGCATCGATCGTAATATTCTCAACGAGCTGCAAAAAGACGGACGCATTTCTAACGTCGAGCTTTCGAAGCGTGTAGGGCTTTCACCGACGCCGTGCCTTGAGCGCGTTCGTCGTCTGGAACGACAGGGTTTTATTCAGGGCTACACAGCGCTGTTAAATCCGCATTATCTGGATGCATCACTTCTGGTTTTTGTTGAGATTACTCTGAATCGTGGCGCGCCCGATGTGTTTGAGCAATTTAACGCCGCTGTGCAGAAACTTGAAGAAATTCAAGAGTGTCACCTGGTATCGGGTGATTTTGACTACCTGTTGAAAACCCGCGTGCCGGATATGTCGGCTTACCGCAAATTATTAGGCGAAACCCTGTTACGACTGCCGGGCGTGAACGACACCCGTACCTATGTCGTGATGGAAGAGGTCAAACAGAGTAATCGTCTGGTAATTAAGACCCGTTAAGACGGGCCAGGTGCAAAATCCGCGTATTTTGGTTACACTCCTGGTAATCCATACAGCTTCAGTGCCGGGAACCTCCCGGCACTGTTGTTCTCCATATATTTAAGGACCTGGAGAGTCTTACTTGAGCCAGGAATATACCGAAGATAAAGAAGTTACATTGAGGAAGCTCAGCAGCGGGCGCCGGTTACTGGAGGCGTTGCTGATTCTTGTTGCCATTTTCGCCGTCTACCTGATGGTCGCCCTGCTGAGTTTTAACCCTTCCGATCCAAGCTGGTCGCAGACGGCATGGCACGAACCTATCCACAACCTGGGCGGTGCTCCCGGCGCATGGCTTGCCGATACGCTATTTTTCATTTTTGGCGTGATGGCCTATACCATTCCGGTGATTATTATCGGTGGCTGCTGGTTCACCTGGCGTCAGCGCGGAAGCGAAGACTACATCGACTATTTCGCCGTCTCGCTGCGTCTGATTGGCGTGCTGGCGATAGTGCTGACCTCGTGTGGTCTGGCCGCTATCAATGCCGATGATATCTGGTACTTTGCCTCCGGCGGCGTTCTCGGCAGCCTGCTGAGCACCGCGATGATGCCGTTGCTGAACAGCAGCGGCGGAACTATCGCCCTGCTGTGCGTATGGGCTGCGGGATTAACCCTGTTTACCGGCTGGTCATGGGTCAGCATTGCCGAGAAAATTGGCAGCGCCGTGCTGACGGTGCTGACGTTTGCCAGCAACCGTACGCGCCGGGACAACACCTGGCAGGATGAAGACGACTACGCAGACGAACACGATGAAGAGTATGACGATGAACACGAGCCTGCGGTGGAAAAGCGTGGATCTCGTCGCGCCCGTATCCTGCGAGGCGCCTTAGCACGCAAGCAGCGTATCTCAGAGAAATTCGCCAATCCTAACGCGCGTAAAACCGATACCGCGCTGTTCTCCGGCAAGAGGATGGATGACGAAGATGATGTGTTGTTCAGCGCGCGCGGTATTGAAGCCGATGCCAACGATGTTTTGTTCTCAGGTAATAAAGCGACGCTGCCTGAAGAGGAAGAATACGATCCGCTGCTCAACAGTCGTTCCATTGCTGAACCTGTAGCCGCTGCGGCGGCGGCCACCATGGCGCATCAGGCTTATGCAGCCCCTGTTACGCCTGCGGCGCCAATGCCTCCGGTGCAGACGCCTGCGCCAGAGACCGAAACCAGCGCGGCTATCGCCTGGCAACCTGCGCCTACAACCGTTACGCCAGAACCTGTTATCGCTCCTGCACCGGACAGCTACGTCGCGCCGCGCCCGGCAGTACAACAGGTGCCGCAGGAGATGACCAGCCACTGGTCAGCACCGGCAGCGTCCGCCGCTGAACCAGAATTCCAGCCGGAGCCAGCTGAGGAAGTGAAACCTGCGCGTCCTCCGCTCTATCACTTTGAAGAAGTAGAGGCGCAGCGGGCGCGCGAACGTGAACAGCTGGCCGCCTGGTATCAGCCGGTGGAGGAGCCGAAGCCAGATCCTTACGAGCGAGCATCGGGTACACCAGCGGCACCGGCCGCATCTTTGGCCATGCCTCCTGAAATGCCTGCCCCGGAAGTAACGCCGGCTGTGCCGGGCGTAAAAGAAGCGGCACAGGTTGCAGGTGCCGCAGCCGCGTTCTCGCCGGTATTCAGTATCGCAGGCGATGCGCCGCGAACGCAGGTTAAAGAAGGCATCGGCCCGCAGCTGCCGCGTCCGAACCGCGTGCGTGTTCCTACGCGCCGTGAACTGGCCTCCTACGGCATTAAATTACCGTCGCAGCGCATGGCGGAAGAGCAGGCTCGCAGAGAAGAGCACCGCCAGAACGGCAGCTACGGCGATGAGTATATCGACGATAACGCGGATGAAATGCAGCAGCATGAGCTGGCGCGCCAGTTCTCGACGCAGCTTCAGCAGCGTTATGGCGAAGAGTTCGAAGAAGAGCCGTTATCTGCGGCAGATGAAGCTGCCGCAGAGCAAGCGGAGCTGGCACGCCAGTTTGCGGCTCAGCAGCATCAGCGTTACGAGCAGACCACGCAGCCGTCCAGCGCGCCTTTCTCTCTGGATGATTTTGATTTCTCCCCGATAAAAGCACTGGTAGACGAGGGGCCGAACGAGCCGCTGTTTACACCCAGCCCGGTAGAAGAACCTGCGCAAGCCTCGCCCGTGCAGCCAGTAACGCATCAGGGTTATGCGCAACAGCCGGCACAGCAGCCGGTGCAACGGCAGGCTCCGGCGCAACAGCCAGCACAGCAGCAGGCTCCGGTGCAGCAGCCGTCTTATCAGCCGCAGCAGCCAGCGGCGCCGCAGCCGCAGGAGAGCCTGATTCATCCATTCCTGATGCGTAACGGTGACGATCGGCCGCTGCAAAAACCGACCACGCCGCTGCCGTCTCTGGATCTGCTGACCTCGCCGCCGGCGGAAGTTGAACCGGTCGATACCTTTGCTCTGCAGCAGATGGCGCGTCTGGTTGAGGCTCGTCTGGCGGATTACCGCATTAAAGCGGACGTGGTGGATTACTCGCCAGGCCCGGTCATCACGCGCTTCGAACTTGATTTAGCCCCCGGCGTAAAAGCCGCTCGCATCTCTAACCTGTCGCGTGACCTGGCCCGTTCTCTGTCCACGGTGGCGGTTCGTGTTGTTGAAGTGATCCCGGGCAAACCTTACGTTGGCCTTGAACTGCCGAACAAAAAGCGCCAGACCGTCTACCTGCGTGAAGTGCTGGACTGCGCGAAATTCCGCGAAAGCGCTTCTCCGCTGACCGTTGTGCTTGGTAAGGATATTGGCGGGGAATCGGTAGTAGCGGACCTGGCGAAAATGCCGCACCTGCTGGTTGCGGGTACTACGGGCTCGGGTAAATCCGTGGGCGTGAACGCCATGATCCTCAGCATCCTGTACAAAGCCACGCCGGAAGAAGTGAAATTCATCATGATCGACCCGAAAATGCTCGAGCTGTCGGTCTATGAAGGCATTCCACATCTGCTGACTGAAGTGGTCACCGATATGAAAGACGCTGCCAACGCGCTGCGCTGGAGCGTTAACGAGATGGAACGCCGCTACAAGCTGATGTCGGCGCTCGGCGTGCGTAACCTTGCCGGATATAACGAGCGCGTGCTGGAGGCTGAGCGTATGGGCCGTCCGATTCCGGATCCTTTCTGGAAACCGGGCGACAGCATGGACGCCACGCATCCAATGCTGGAAAAACTACCCTATATCGTGGTGCTGGTGGATGAATTTGCCGACCTGATGATGACGGTGGGCAAAAAAGTTGAAGAGCTTATTGCTCGCCTGGCGCAGAAAGCGCGTGCGGCGGGTATCCACCTGGTTCTCGCCACGCAGCGTCCGTCCGTTGACGTTATTACGGGACTCATTAAAGCGAACATCCCGACGCGTATTGCCTTTACCGTGTCGAGTAAAATTGACTCGCGGACCATCCTCGATCAGGGCGGTGCGGAATCGCTGCTGGGTATGGGGGACATGCTTTACTCCGGGCCGAATTCCACCACGCCAGTTCGCGTGCACGGCGCCTTTGTGCGCGATCAGGAAGTTCACGCGGTAGTTCAGGACTGGAAGGCGCGCGGCCGTCCGCAGTACATCTCAGGCATCACTTCAGACGCGCAGGGCGAGGGCGGCGCAGGCGGTGGCATGGATGGCGATGAAGAGCTAGACCCGCTGTTCGATCAGGCGGTCGCCTTTGTCGTTGAAAAACGTAAGGCGTCGATTTCCGGCGTTCAGCGTCAGTTCCGCATCGGCTACAACCGCGCGGCGCGCATCGTTGAGCAGATGGAAGCGCAGGGTATCGTTAGCCCGCAGGGACATAACGGCAACCGTGAGGTTCTGGCTCCGCCGCCATTTGAGTAAACTTTCATACAAAGCGTCGCAGCCGCGACGCTTTGCAAAGAAGGGTAAATTACCGGGAAATCAGCTTTTTCTTCTGTCGCTCCGCTTTAGCTCTGCACTAAATTGAGCAACAGAAGTTCCATTGCGCCGTCGCGCCGTGGCGAATGCATTCAGAGGGAAAATAATGAAAAAGATCGTAATTGCCTGTGCTTTGTTGACTACCTTTGCCGCCACCAGCGCCTGGGCCGATGCCGCGGGCGACCTGAAAGGCCGTCTGGATAAAGTGAGCAGCTTCCATGCGAGCTTCACGCAAAAAGTGACCGACGGCAGCGGCGCTGCGGTGCAGGAAGGCCAGGGCGATTTATGGGTGAAACGCCCTAATCTTTTCAACTGGCATATGACCCAGCCGGACGAAAGCATCCTGGTTTCTGACGGCAAGACTTTATGGTTCTACAATCCGTTTGTTGAGCAGGCGAGCGCGACCTGGCTGAAAGATGCCACCAGCAACACGCCGTTTATGCTGATCGCGCGTAATCAGAGCAGCGACTGGCAGCAGTACAACATCAAACAAACCGGTGACGACTTTGTGCTGACGCCAAAAAACAGCGCGGGCAATCTCAAACAGTTCACCATCAACGTAGGACGCGACGGGACTATCCACCAGTTTAGCGCGGTAGAGCAGGACGATCAGCGCAGCAGCTACGCGTTGAAAAGCCAGCAAAGCGGTTCGGTGGATATGAGTAAGTTTACATTCACTCCGCCTCAGGGCGTGACGGTGGATGACCAACGTAAATAGAGGCGTGAGTGGGCAATCTGTCGCTCGATTTTTCTGACAATACGTTTCAACCTCTGGCCGCTCGTATGCGGCCAGAAAACTTAACGCAGTATATTGGCCAGCAGCATCTTTTAGCCGCCGGTAAGCCTTTGCCGCGGGCAATAGAGGCCGGCCACCTCCATTCGATGATTTTATGGGGCCCTCCGGGCACCGGTAAAACTACGCTTGCAGAAGTGATTGCTCATTATGCCAGCGCGGATGTCGAGCGTATTTCTGCGGTGACCTCTGGCGTAAAAGAGATCCGCGAAGCCATCGAGCGCGCGCGTCAGAATCGCAATGCCGGGCGCCGCACTATTCTGTTTGTCGACGAAGTCCATCGCTTCAACAAAAGCCAGCAGGATGCTTTCCTGCCGCACATTGAAGACGGCACCATTACTTTTATCGGCGCGACCACCGAAAACCCCTCGTTCGAACTGAACTCCGCGCTGCTTTCGCGTGCCCGCGTTTACCTGCTGAAATCTCTTACCGTCGAAGATATTGAACAGGTGTTAGAACAGGCGATGAAGGATAGCGAGCGAGGCTACGGCAAGCAGACCGATTTGGTGCTGCCGGATGACACCCGGCGGGCAATTGCGGAGCTGGTCAACGGGGACGCTCGTCGTGCGCTGAACACGCTCGAAATGATGGCCGATATGGCCGAGAGCGATGCGAAAGGTAAACGCGTTCTGCACACGGCGTTGCTGACGGAAATCGCCGGTGAACGCAGCGCGCGCTTTGATAATAAAGGCGATCGTTTTTACGATCTGATTTCCGCGCTGCACAAATCCGTGCGTGGTTCGTCACCGGATGCAGCGCTCTACTGGTATGCCCGCATTATCACCGCTGGCGGCGATCCGCTTTACGTAGCTCGCCGTTTATTGGCCATTGCCTCAGAAGATGTCGGTAATGCCGATCCTCGTGGTATGCAGGTCGCTATCTCCGCATGGGACTGCTTTACCCGCGTGGGCCCGGCGGAAGGAGAGCGCGCCATCGCGCAGGCCATCGTCTACCTGGCATGCGCGCCGAAAAGTAATGCCGTTTATACCGCTTTTAAAGCCGCAATGGCGGATGCCCGCGAGCGGCCGGATTACGATGTGCCGGTTCATCTGCGCAATGCGCCAACCAAGCTGATGAAAGAAATGGGCTACGGGCAGGAGTATCGTTATGCGCATGACGAACCTAACGCCTACGCGTCCGGCGAAGTCTATTTCCCTGAGGATTTGGCACAAACACGCTATTATCATCCCACAAACAGAGGTCTTGAAGGCAAGATCGGCGAAAAGCTCGCCTGGCTTGCTGAACAGGATCAAAATAGCCCGACAAAACGCTACCGCTAATGCAGGCGTTGCGGTAAGGTTAGCAAGACTATCAATGTGGCCGCAGGCTGTGGCCGCATCCCCTTCATTTAATTCGATAAGCACAGGATAAGCATGCTCGATCCCAATCTGCTGCGTACAGAGCCAGACGCAGTCGCTGAAAAACTGGCACGCCGGGGCTTTAAGCTGGATGTAGAAACGCTACGCTCCTTAGAAGAGCGTCGTAAAGTGTTGCAGGTAAAAACCGAAAATCTGCAGGCTGAACGTAACTCGCGATCGAAATCCATCGGCCAGGCGAAAGCGCGTGGGGAAGACATCGAGCCGCTGCGTTTGCAGGTCAACCAGCTGGGCGAAGAGCTGGATGCGGCGAAAGCTGAACTGGACACGCTGCTTGTGGAAATCCGCGACATTGCGCTGACTCTGCCGAATATCCCCGACGAGTGCGTACCGCTCGGTAAAGACGACACCGAAAACGTTGAAATCAGCCGCTGGGGCGAGCCGCGTAAATTCGATTTCGAAGTGCGCGATCACGTCACGCTGGGCGAATTGGCTAAAGGGCTGGATTTTGCCGCCGCGGTAAAACTGACCGGCTCCCGTTTTGTCGTAATGCAGGGGCAAATCGCCCGCCTGCACCGGGCGCTGAGCCAGTTTATGCTGGATCTGCACACCGAACAGCATGGCTATATGGAGAATTACGTTCCCTATCTGGTTAACCAGGAGACGCTGTTCGGCACCGGCCAGCTGCCTAAGTTTGGTGGCGATCTGTTTCACACTCGTCCGCTGGAAGAAGAAGCAGACAGCAGCAACTATGCGCTGATCCCAACCGCAGAAGTGCCGCTGACCAACCTGGTGCGCGACGAGATTATCGACGAAGATTCTCTGCCGCTGAAACTTACCGCGCATACCCCGTGCTTCCGCTCCGAAGCGGGCTCTTACGGACGCGATACGCGCGGTCTGATCCGCCAGCACCAGTTTGATAAAGTCGAAATGGTGCAGATCGTTCGTCCGGAAGATTCTATGGATGCGTTAGAAGAGCTGACCGGCGATGCGGAAAAAGTGCTGCAGCTGCTGAATCTGCCGTACCGTAAAGTGCTGCTGTGCAGCGGCGACATCGGCTTTGGCTCAGCTAAAACCTACGATCTCGAAGTCTGGCTGCCGGCGCAGAACACCTACCGCGAAATCTCTTCCTGTTCCAACATGTGGGATTTCCAGGCGCGCCGCCTGCAGGCTCGCTGCCGTAGCAAATCCGATAAGAAAACCCGTCTGGTGCACACCCTGAACGGCTCCGGCCTGGCAGTGGGTCGTACGCTGGTTGCGGTGCTGGAAAACTACCAGCAGGCCGACGGCCGTATCGAAGTGCCAGCGGCGCTGCGTCCTTATATGAAAGGACTGGAGTACATCGGTTAAGCATTCCCTTGTCGATCGATTCTTATCAAGCGCCTGCGGGCGCTTTTTTTATATGGTAAAAAATATCACCCGGTTTTCCATGAAATTTTTCATCCATCCCGCTTCGGTAATTCCTGCCTGATTCCATCAAAAACAGCGAGATAGCATTTCTGTATCAGGCTTATCCCGCGCCGAGGATAAGTTTTTCAAATCGACAGGGTGCAATTCTTGCGAGGCCCCGTCAGCGCTGGATTGACAAAGATTTTGCCGGTGGCATGATGCGCACAAATTTCTTCTCTTCCTCGCGGTTTTTACATGTCCACCTATACCCGGCCAGTGATGCTTTTGCTCTGTGGCCTGATGCTGCTGACCCTGGCGATAGCAGTACTCAATACGCTTGTTCCTTTGTGGCTTGCCCATGAACATCTGCCGACCTGGCAGGTGGGGATGGTCAGTTCGTCCTATTTTACCGGCAACCTGCTGGGCACAATGGTCACGGGCTGGCTCATTAAGCGTCAGGGTTTTAATCGCAGCTATTATCTTGCCTCGCTGATTTTTGCCGTCGGCTGCGCAGGCCTGGGGTTAATGGTGGGATTCTGGAGCTGGATGATGTGGCGCTTTATCGCGGGCGTTGGCTGCGCGATGATCTGGGTTGTGGTGGAAAGCGCGCTGATGTGCAGCGGCACTTCCCGCAACCGCGGACGTTTGCTTGCGGCTTATATGATGGTTTACTACGTCGGGACCGTGCTTGGCCAGCTGATGGTCAGCAAAATGCCAACGGATTTGGTCAGCGTGCTGCCCTGGGTAACCGCGCTGGTGCTGGCCGCCATGCTTCCTCTGCTCTTCACCCGCATCGTGAACGATCGCAGCGAAAGCCAGGAGGCCGTGGCGGTATGGCCGATGCTGCGCCTGCGCCACGCGCGCCTTGGCGTCAACGGCTGCATTATCTCCGGTATTGTGTTGGGTTCTCTGTACGGCCTGATGCCGCTGTACCTGAATCATCAGGGCGTGAGCGATGCCGGGATTGGATTCTGGATGGCGGTGATGGTGAGCGCCGGGATCGTCGGACAGTGGCCGGTCGGGCGTTTAGCCGATAAGTATGGTCGTTTGCTGGTGCTGCGCGTTCAGGTTTTCGTGGTGATTTTAGGCTGTCTGGCGATGCTGAGTAACGCCGCAATGGGGCCAGCTTTGTTTGTGCTGGGCGCCGCCGGCTTTACCCTTTACCCGGTTGCGATGGCATGGGCCTGCGAGAAGGTGGAACATCATCAGCTTGTGGCGATGAACCAGGCGCTGTTGCTCAGCTATACCGTCGGCAGCCTGCTGGGGCCGACCTTTACCTCTATGCTGATGCAGAGCTATTCAGACAACCTTTTGTTTGTGATGATTGCAGGCGTGGCGTTTGTCTATCTGTTGATGCTGCTGCGCAAAGCGGGCCATCATCCAACGCCTGTGGCTCACGCCTGATATGAAAAGGCCCTCTTATGAGGGCCTCATATTTATGACAGGCCCCCAAAAGCGTGTTTTTTGGGGTGCCTGGGGTAGAGAAGGATCATAATTGCTGGTTTTTAAAAGTACTGACAAAGTAACTCTTAACACCGGAGGAGTTTGCCAGCCGACCCAGGGCCTCAGTACATCACCTTGTGGCCATACTGTTCGAGGATGCCTTTTACGCGATCCATGGTCTCTTTTTTGGGCGGATGTACGCCGTCCAGCTTGTACTCTTCACCCATCGCGACCCACTTATGTTTGCCAAGCTCGTGGTACGGCAGCAGCTCGATTTTCTCGACGTTGCCCATATCACGGGTGAACTCGCCGAGGCGGTGCGCGGAATCGTCATCGTCTGACCAGCCGGGCACGACCACATAGCGGATCCATACCTTAATATTCTTGTCGGCAAGATAGCGTGCGAACTCCAGCGTGCGGTGGTTAGAAACGCCCACCAGGTTCTGATGGATTTCGTCGTTCATCTGTTTTAAATCGAGCATGACCAGATCGGTCACTTCCAGTAATTCGTCGATCACCGGATCGTAACGGCGCACGAAACCGTTGGTATCAAGGCAGGTGTGAATGCCTTCCTGATGGCAGGCGCGGAACCAGTCACGCACAAATTCAGCCTGCAGAATGGCTTCTCCGCCGGATGCGGTTACGCCGCCGCCGGAGGCATTCATAAAGTGGCGATAGGTCACCACCTCTTTCATTAGCTCTTCGACGGTGATTTCTTTGCCGCTGTGGGTATCCCACGTATCACGGTTGTGGCAGTACAGGCAGCGCATCAGGCAGCCCTGGAAGAAGGTGATAAAACGAATACCGGGGCCATCCACGGTACCGCATGATTCAAAGGAATGAATTCGGCCAATTACTGACATTGCGGTGATTTCTCCAGTATTGGCCCATGAAAAAAACATGGGCCAGGGTAAGCGCGGTCTGTGTATTGCATGCCGCGTCGAATCAATTTTGCACGATAACCTAAACGTAGCAGCTATCCTGCAAAACCGGTTCCGATCGGGTGAGGGATATGAAAAGGCCCCACCGAAGTGGAGCCTTTATTCTACGCCTTTTCAGCCAAACCAGGTATTACATGGTTTTTGTGAAGGTACGGGTGATAACGTCCTGCTGCTGCTCTTTAGTCAGGGAGTTAAAACGTACCGCATAACCAGATACGCGAATGGTCAACTGAGGATATTTCTCAGGGTGTTCCATCGCATCCAGCAGCATTTCACGGTTCATCACGTTCACGTTCAGGTGTTGACCACCTTCGATGGACGCCTCATGGTGGAAGTAACCATCCATCAGACCCGCGAGGTTAGTTTTACGCACGTCGTCGTCTTTGCCCAGCGCGTTTGGCACGATAGAGAAGGTGTAAGAGATCCCATCTTTAGCGTAAGCAAACGGCAGTTTAGCAACGGAGGTCAGCGAGGCAACGGCACCTTTCTGATCGCGACCGTGCATTGGGTTAGCGCCCGGGCCGAACGGCGTACCTGCGCGGCGGCCGTCTGGAGTGTTACCAGTTTTCTTACCATAAACCACGTTAGAGGTGATGGTCAGAACGGACTGCGTCGCGATAGCGCCACGGTAGGTAGTCAGTTTCTGAATTTTCTTCATGAAACGTTCTACCAGGTCAACGGCGATGTCATCCACGCGTGGATCGTTGTTACCAAACTGTGGATATTCGCCTTCAATTTCAAAGTCTGTCGCCAGACCGTCTTCATCACGAATTGGTTTAACTTTCGCGTATTTGATGGCGGACAGGGAGTCGGCTGCAACGGACAGACCCGCGATACCACAGGCCATGGTGCGAACAACGTCACGGTCATGCAGCGCCATCAGCGACGCTTCATAGCTGTATTTATCATGCATGTAGTGAATGATGTTCAGCGCGGTGACGTACTGTTTAGCCAGCCAGTCCATGAAGTGATCCAGACGATCCAGAACGTTGTCATAGTCCAGAACTTCAGCGGTAATTGGCGCTTCTTTAGGGCCAACCTGCATTTTCAGTTTTTCATCAACGCCGCCGTTGATGGCATACAGCATGGTTTTCGCGAGGTTTGCACGAGCGCCGAAGAACTGCATTTGCTTACCAACGATCATCGGGCTGACGCAGCAGGCAATCGCGTAGTCATCGTTGTTAAAGTCAGGACGCATCAAATCGTCATTCTCATACTGCAGAGAAGAGGTATCGATGGAGACTTTAGCCGCATATTTTTTGAAGTTCAGCGGCAGTTTTTCAGACCACAGAATGGTGATATTCGGCTCCGGAGACGGCCCCATGGTGTAGAGGGTGTTCAGGAAGCGGAAGCTGGATTTGGTGACCAGAGTACGGCCATCAACGCCCATACCACCGATAGATTCAGTTGCCCAGATTGGGTCGCCGGAGAACAGTTCATCGTATTCAGGGGTGCGCAGGAAGCGAACCATACGCAGTTTCATGACCAGATGGTCAATCATTTCCTGAGCGTCGAGCTCGGTGATTTTGCCTGCTTTCAGGTCACGTTCGATATACGCATCCAGGAAGGTGGATACGCGGCCGAAGGACATCGCGGCGCCGTTCTGAGATTTAACCGCGGCCAGGTAGCCGAAATAAGTCCACTGAATAGCTTCCTGAGCGTTAGTGGCAGGACCAGAGATATCGCAGCCATATTTAGCCGCCATTTCTTTAATTTGGCCCAGCGCGCGATGCTGTTCGGAGATCTCTTCACGCAGGCGAATAGTCGCTTCCAGGTCTTCGCCGTTTTCCAGTTTGGTCTGCAGTGAGTTGAACTGAGCGAACTTGTCTTTCATCAGGTAATCGATACCGTACAGCGCAACGCGACGGTAGTCACCGATGATACGACCGCGACCATAAGCATCCGGCAGGCCGGTGATCACGCCCGATTTACGGCAGTTCAGGATGTCTTTGGTGTAAACGTCAAACACGCCCTGGTTGTGCGTCTTACGGTATTCGGTGAAGATCTTTTTCAGCATAGGGTCGAGTTCGCGACCGTATACTTTGCAGGAACCTTCAACCATTTTGATGCCGCCGAACGGAATGATCGCACGTTTCAGAGGCGCATCGGTCTGCAGGCCCACGATAGTTTCGAGGGACTTATTGATATAACCAGCATCATGAGAGGTGATGGTTGAAGCGAGGTCGGTATCGAAGTCAACAGGCGCGTGAGTGCGGTTTTCCTGTTTAACGCCTTCCATAACGCTGTCCCACAGTCTGGTAGTGGCGTCTGTCGCGCCTGCCAGGAAGGACTCGTCGCCCTCGTAAGGGGTGTAGTTTTTCTGAATGAAGTCACGTACGTTTACTTCATTCTGCCAGTCGCCTTTGGCAAAACCTTCCCAGGCTGTGGCTAACTTTTCATTAAGCTCGGACATGTAACACCTACCTTCTAATGTGGATTTCTTATTCCCTGCGTGGTGGACGGCACTCAGTGCTGGTCGCCACCGCGCAGATAAATTACCCAGTATGTCAACCCGACCAGTAAACCACCGCCGATGATATTTCCGATAGTCACCGGAATCAGGTTATCAGTGATGAAGTTCAGTATGGTCAGATGAGAGAAACTTTCCGGAGACGACCCGACTGCGGTCCAGAACTCCGGGCTTGCGAAATGGCGTACCACGATGCCCATTGGGATCATAAACATGTTCGCAATACTGTGCTCAAAACCGCAGGCAACGAACATGGCGACCGGGAGGATCATCGCAAACATCTTGTCCATCAGGCTGCGGCCGGAGTAGCTCATCCAGACGGCCAGGCAAACCATTAAGTTTGCAAGGATACCGAGGCACACGGCTTCGATAAATGTGTGATGCATTTTATGGTCGGCGGTCTGCAGGACGTTCAGGCCCCAGGCGCCGTTAGCGGTCATGTACATCCCCGACAGCCAAATCAGCAGCACAAACAGAAGTGCGCCAATCAGGTTACCAACGTAGACGTTTATCCAGTTACGCGCGAGCTGGCCCCAGGTGATGCGGCCGCTGGCTTTCGCGACAACAATCAGCACGGTTGAGGTAAACAGATCGGCACCGCAGACCACGCAGAGTATCAAACCCAAAGAGAAACAGGTTCCGCCAATGAGCTTTGCGATCCCGAACGGAATGGTTGAGGTGCCGGTCGTGGCGGTGATGTAAAAGACAAAGGCAATTGAGATAAACATACCCGCTGTGATGGCTAAATAAAACGTCGTCAGCGGATGTTTCGTTGCTTTATAGACACCAGCATCTTCGGCGACTTTTGCCATGACGGGTGGAAGCAATAGATCAAAAGGGTTGTCAGCTTTCACACTAACTCTCTCTAATTTATTCGGCGAGAAGATACTAACAAAGCATTATAGAGTAAAAATTGACATGGATCATATCTAACCAAGCTTAGGGGCCAGCACCCGGCGGATAATTAGCGTATTTTTATCTCAATCATTTGATTAATATACAAAAAATAAATTTTAAATATTATGCTTTAATTTGAAGTTTAGTTAACCCACGCTTTTCGCACGTTAATTAAAACGGAGTATTTCAAAATAATGACAACAATATATTTCATTCGAAGCTTTAATATTTCACCTGCATTTAACTGATTAGCTACATATGAAATTATTTTTTATCATAATAAAAAAGGGGGCAATAAAATTGCCCCCTTAATATAGCTCAAACCGCGTTAATCAAGCGTCTGGCAAAGTAAATCCGTTAGCCGGCTTGCCAGAAGCGAGCTTTCGCGCGCTGTAACTTTTCGTAAGCGGCCAGCAGCGCCTGGTGCGCAGAGAATGCCTTAAGATCGCTGTCGACCGCCTGCAGGCCATAGAAGGGAGCCTCGCCGCTTAACGCAGCGCTTGCTGCCTCCACGGTTTGCGCGCCATACATGCGGACAAAGGCATTCAGATATTGCAGCGGCTCGCGCTCTTCTTCCATGGCCAGCAGCAGCAGCGTTTGCAGGCAACGGTAGTAGTTGGCGCGCTCGGCGCTGAAAATAGAGGCGTTAAACTCCATGGTCCATTCGGTCCAGATCAGCGCCTGTTCTGTATCGCCGCCGGCCAGCGCCAGCATAGCCTTCAGCTCACCGATGCGCAGCGTATACCAGCCGTTGTCTTTGCCTGTGGCCAGGCCAAGCAGCTCGCGCACGCGGGTAAAATCATCGTGGCCTTCTTCATCCAGTTGAGCAATCAGATCCAGATAATCCTGTTTTTCCCACTCGCTGCCCGGCAGGGAAAGGATGGTTTCGCGCAGGTGGTAACCCATGTTGTTATTGGCTAACAGCAGGTCTTCAGCAGGATAAATATCGGACATGCCCGGAACGATGATGCGGCAGGCATAGACATCCAGATGTTGATAATCGGCGATGTAAACTTCCTGGTCTTCCGCGTTGAAAATAGCCATCAGCGTGGCGAACTCTTCTTCGGTTGTGCCTGAGAAGCTCCAGTCCACGAACGGGTAGTCCGCATCCTGTTTGAACATATCCCAGGAGATCAGGCCGCTTGAGTCGATAAAGTGCGTTTCGAGGTTAGCGTGCTCCGCCACTTCTTCATCATCAAAGGTCGGTGGGGTAAAGACATCGAGATCTTTAAGACCGCGGCCCTGCAGCAGCTCGGTAACCGTACGTTCCAGCGCCACGCCGAAATCAGGGTGCGCGCCGAACGAGGCGAAACAGGTGCCGTTCGCCGGGTTAAACAGCACCACACAGATAACCGGATATTTGCCGCCGAGTGAGCCGTCATAAGCGAAAATCGGGAAACCTTCCGCTTCGAGCTTAGCGATAGATTCCACAACGCCCGGATAACGCGCCAGCACTTCCTGCGGGATTTCCGGCAGGCTGATGGATTCGGCGATAATGCGGTTCTTAATATGGCGCTCAAAGACTTCGGACAGGCCCTGCACCCGCGCTTCGTTGGCGGTATTCCCGGCTGACATCCCGTTGGAAACATACAGGTTGCCGATAATGTTCATTGGGATATAGACAGTCTGTAAATCGGACTGACGGGTAAAGGGCAACGCGCAGATGCCGCGCTCTTCGTTGCCTGACTGCAGGTCGATCAGCATGCCTGCGGTCAGCTCGTTTTCCGGATCGTAAAACGCGCGCAGGCGATCGTCGAGAATCTCTGCCGGCAGCTGTTCATCTTCAGGGATCGGGAACCACTTCTCATTCGGATAGTGCACAAACGGGCCATTGGCGATGGTTTCGCCCAGCCAGAAATCAGCGAAGAAGTAGTTGGTGGAAAGACGTTCAAAATATTCGCCAAGCGCGGAGGCCAGCGCGGCTTTTTTGGTGGCGCCTTTACCGTTCGTAAAGCACAGCGCGCTGTCTTTATCACGAATATGGACCGACCAAACGTTTGGAACAGGGTTCAGCCAGGAGGCTTCTTCTATAGTAAAGCCGAGCTCGGTGAGCTGCTTCTGGAAGCGGGCAATGGAATCTTCCAGCGCGGCATCTTTGCCGGGAATAAAGGTTTGGGTCATGAGATTCACTTAAGTAGTACGCAAAGCGCGCAATGATACGGGTTTTAGCGGCCTGACGCTATCGCAAGCGCTATGGGTATTACCAGCATAACAGGCTATGCTTACACTCAGTAAATAACTGTTATGGCGGGATAAATGAAGACCTTTGATCTACAGCGTATGGCGTTTAACGATGTGCCTCCCGATTTTTTATTCGAAGTCGCCGTTCGCAGCCTTTATACCTTTATTCTGGTTTTCCTGTTTTTGAAAATTACCGGACGTCGCGGCGTGCGTCAGATGTCGCTCTTTGAAGTGCTGATTATTTTGACCTTAGGCTCCGCCGCGGGCGACGTGGCGTTTTACCATGATGTGCCGATGATGCCCGTATTCGTCGTGTTCATTACCCTTGCATGTTTGTATCGCCTCGTGATGTGGCTGATGAACCACAGCGAGAAACTGGAAGGGCTGTTTGAGGGCAAAGCCAAGATCATTATTGAAGACGGAGAGTTTGCCTGGGAGAAAATGCAGGCCCAGAACATGACCGAGTTTGAGTTTTTTATGGAGCTGCGTCTGCATAGCGTTGAGCACCTGGGACAGGTTCGGCTTGCCATTCTGGAAACCAACGGTCAGATAAGCGTCTATTTTTACCCGGATAGTCTCGTCAGGCCGGGGTTATCTATTCTTCCTGAGCCCTGTAATGAACGTTTTACCAAAATGCCCGAGGATGGCGACTACGCCTGCATTCGCTGCAGCGAAGTGATGACGTTCAGCGTCGGCGAGGCATTGGCTTGTCCGCGCTGCAAAAATCGTGTCTGGGTAAAAGCCTGTACCGCAAAGCGAGTGACGTGACGGGAAAAAATAGGGGGTTTTATGGGCTGGCTGGTGGATTGTTTTGTGTGATTTTGCGCACATTCCTCCGCCGTGCCGGATTAACCATTGCAGCCCCTGCAAGTGAGTGATAAAACCGGTAACGTGATAAATCTTATTGCTCTAAGCGTGGTGAGGGGAAATGACTCAGGTATATAATTTTAGTTCCGGCCCGGCGATGCTACCGGCTGACGTGCTTCGTCGTGCCCAGCACGAACTCTGTGACTGGAATGGGTTAGGCACCTCCGTAATGGAGATAAGCCACCGTAGTAAAGAATTTATTCAGGTAGCTCACGACGCCGAAAAAGATTTTCGCGATCTGCTGCAGATCCCCTCGAACTACAAAGTTTTGTTCTGCCACGGCGGCGGCCGCGGACAGTTTGCCGGTATTCCGTTAAACCTGCTGGGCGATAAGAAAACCGCTGACTATATCGACGGCGGCTACTGGGCGCATAGCGCGGTAAAAGAAGCGCATAAATACCTGACGCCAGCCGTGTTTGATGCCAAAGTGACCGTGGACGGGCTACGTGCCATCAAGCCGATGAGCGAGTGGCAGGTTTCTGATAACAGCGCTTATCTGCACTATTGTCCGAACGAAACCATCGACGGTATCGCTATCCACGAAACGCCTGATTTCGGCGATACGGTTGTGGCCGCCGATTTCTCTTCTACTATTCTGTCGCAGCCGCTGGACGTCAGCCGTTTCGGCGTCATTTACGCAGGCGCGCAAAAAAATATCGGCCCGGCGGGCCTGACGCTGGTTATCGTGCGTGAAGATCTGCTGGGCAAGGCGCACCAGTCCTGTCCGTCCATTCTTGATTACACCGTGCTTAATGATAACGAATCCATGTTCAACACGCCGCCAACCTTCGCCTGGTATCTGTCAGGGCTGGTGTTTAAATGGCTCAAAGAGCAGGGCGGCGTCGCGGCGATGGACAACATCAACCAGGCGAAAGCGGATCTCCTTTACGGGGTGATTGATAACAGCGGCTTCTACCGTAACGATGTGGCGCCAGCTAACCGTTCCCGCATGAACGTTCCGTTCCAGCTGGCCGACAGCGGTCTGGATAAACTCTTCCTTGAAGAGTCCTTCGCCGCCGGGCTGCATGCCCTGAAGGGCCACCGCGTTGTGGGCGGCATGCGCGCTTCTATTTATAACGCGATGCCGCTTGAAGGCGTTAAAGCGCTGACCGACTTTATGATGGATTTCGAACGTCGCCACGGTTAATCCGCTGCGCGCTGTGTTTCTCCCCGTGGGCAGGCCCTCGGGGTTTCTTTTGTTTGATTTGAGAGTACTGCCTCATGCTGGAATCCCTGACGTTACAACCCATCGCGCTTGTTGACGGCACCATTAACCTTCCCGGTTCAAAAAGCGTCTCTAACCGCGCTTTGCTGCTTGCGGCGCTTGCAAAAGGCACGACTGAACTGACCAACCTGCTTGATAGCGATGATGTTCGTCATATGCTTAACGCGCTGAAAGCGCTGGGCGTAAGCTACACGCTTTCAGCCGATCGTACCCGTTGCGAGGTGGCAGGCGTTGGCGGTCCATTACAAGCGGCGGGCGAGCTGGAGCTTTTTCTTGGCAATGCGGGAACGGCGATGCGTCCTCTGGCCGCGGCTTTATGCGTCGGCAGCAATAATGTCGTCCTGACGGGCGAGCCGCGCATGAAGGAGCGTCCTATCGGTCATCTGGTTGATGCGCTGCGTCAGGGCGGGGCACAGATAGACTATCTCGAACAGGAGAACTATCCGCCGCTGCGTTTGCGCGGCGGTTTTGCCGGAGGCCAGGTGGCGGTTGACGGCAGCGTTTCAAGCCAGTTTCTGACGGCGCTTCTGATGACGGCGCCGCTGGCGGCGAACGACACGGAAATCACCATCAAAGGTGAGCTGGTCTCTAAACCTTATATCGACATCACCTTACATCTGATGAAAACCTTCGGTGTTGATGTCGAAAACCGTGATTATCGCCGCTTCGTGATTCGCGGCGGCCAGCAGTATCACTCTCCGGGAGCGTATCTGGTTGAAGGCGACGCCTCTTCAGCCTCTTACTTCCTTGCAGCCGGGGCTATTAAAGGCGGCACGGTAAAAGTAACCGGCATCGGGCGCAACAGCGTGCAGGGCGATATTCGCTTTGCTGACGTGCTGGAAAAGATGGGCGCTAAAATTATCTGGGGCGAAGACTTTATCTCCTGCGAACGCGGTGAGCTTAAGGCTATCGATATGGATATGAACCATATTCCCGATGCGGCAATGACCATCGCTACCGCGGCGCTCTTTGCAAAAGGCACCACGACGCTGCGCAATATTTATAACTGGCGGGTGAAAGAGACGGATCGGCTGTCAGCGATGGCGACCGAGCTACGTAAAGTGGGCGCCGAAGTGGAAGAGGGCGAAGATTACATCACCGTCACGCCGCCTGCGCAGCTGCAGGTCGCAGAAATCGGCACCTATAACGATCACCGTATGGCGATGTGTTTTTCGCTTGTCGCGCTGTCTGATACACCGGTGATCATTCTCGATCCTGGATGTACGGCAAAAACCTTCCCGGACTACTTTGACAGGCTGGCAAGCATCAGCACACTCGCATAATTCTCTCCTAACCGCATCATTTGATGCGGTTTTCTCATCTTCCTACGTTTCCTTACAATGAAGTTGCGCAATTCTTCTACACTCAGCCTGATTCCCCAGGATATTTAGCAGGAAAGATAACGGTCCGGCTGGTTGGGGGCGTATAATGCGCGGCGTTCAGGTTTTAGGTCCGCGATCCCGCGAGAAGGAGATAAAGATGACGGTACCCGCCCCGGTAATAACCATTGATGGACCAAGCGGCGCAGGCAAAGGCACGCTGTGTAAGGCGATGGCGGAAGCGCTGCAGTGGCATCTGCTGGACTCTGGCGCAATCTACCGCGTGCTCGCTCTGGCCGCCCTGCATCATCAGGTAGACGTTATTTCTGAGGAAGCGCTGGTTCCCTTAGCGGCTCACCTTGATGTGCGTTTTGTGGCGACCAACGGCAACCTTGAAGTGATTCTGGAAGGGGAGGATGTGAGCGGCGAAATTCGGACTCAGGAAGTGGCTAATGCAGCTTCACAGATAGCCGCCTTCCCTCGCGTGCGCGAGGCCCTGCTGCGTCGTCAGCGCGCGTTCCGTGAAGCGCCGGGTCTTATCGCCGACGGGCGGGACATGGGAACGGTTGTCTTCCCTGACGCGCCGGTGAAAATATTCCTTGATGCCTCATCTGAAGAACGAGCGCACAGGCGGATGCTACAGTTGCAGGAAAAGGGCTTTAGTGTTAACTTTGAACGCCTTTTGGCCGAAATAAAAGAGCGCGACGATCGCGATCGAAATCGGCCCGTAGCGCCGTTAGTGCCTGCTGCAGATGCTCTGGTGCTGGATTCAACCAGCATATCTATAGACGAAGTCATCGAGCGCGCCCTGGCCTATGCGCGGGAAGTACTGGCAGCGTAAGCCGCCCGTACTAAGAATTTTGTCAATATTGTCATGGCGCTGCCATAGCGATATCTCTACAGATCGGGTAAAATTCGCCCCCTGTAATCTAACCCTGTCGGCATGGAGCCAATGGCGGGGTATGTCAAACAACCCCATTCGGCGGGACGCTAAATGGACGTTAAACTAAAGAACCTTGAAGATTAACAACATGACTGAATCTTTCGCTCAACTCTTTGAAGAATCCCTGAAAACAATCGAAACCCGTCCGGGTTCCATCGTTCGTGGCGTTGTAGTTGCTATCGATAAAGACGTAGTACTGGTTGACGCCGGTCTGAAATCTGAGTCTGCCATTCCGGCTGAGCAATTCAAAAACGCGGCTGGCGAACTGGAAATCCAGGTTGGCGACGAAGTTGACGTTGCTCTGGACGCAGTTGAAGATGGCTTCGGCGAAACTCTGCTGTCCCGTGAAAAGGCTAAGCGTCACGAAGCCTGGATCACGCTGGAAAAAGCTTACGAAGAAGCTGAGACTGTGGTCGGTGTTATCAACGGCAAAGTTAAAGGTGGCTTCACTGTTGAGCTGAACGGTATTCGCGCGTTCCTGCCAGGCTCCCTGGTTGACGTTCGTCCGGTTCGCGACACTCTGCACCTCGAAGGCAAAGAGCTTGAATTCAAAGTAATCAAGCTTGACCAGAAACGTAACAACGTTGTTGTTTCACGCCGTGCTGTTATCGAATCTGAAAACAGCGCAGAACGCGATCAGCTGCTGGAAAACCTGCAGGAAGGCATGGAAGTTAAAGGTATCGTTAAGAACCTTACTGACTACGGTGCATTCGTCGATCTGGGCGGCGTTGATGGCCTGCTGCACATCACTGACATGGCATGGAAACGCGTTAAGCATCCAAGCGAAATCGTGAACGTTGGCGACGAAATCACTGTTAAAGTGCTGAAGTTCGACCGCGAGCGTACTCGTGTTTCCCTGGGCCTGAAACAGCTGGGCGAAGATCCATGGGTAGCTATCGCTAAGCGTTACCCGGAAGGTACTCGTCTGACTGGCCGCGTGACCAATCTGACCGACTACGGCTGCTTCGTTGAAATCGAAGAAGGCGTTGAAGGCCTGGTGCACGTTTCCGAAATGGACTGGACCAACAAAAACATCCACCCATCCAAAGTTGTTAACGTTGGTGACGTAGTGGAAGTTATGGTTCTGGATATCGACGAAGAACGTCGTCGTATCTCCCTGGGCCTGAAACAGTGCAAAAACAACCCATGGCAGCAGTTCGCCGAGACCCACAACAAAGGCGATCGCGTTGAAGGTAAAATCAAGTCTATCACTGACTTCGGTATCTTCATCGGCCTGGACGGCGGCATCGACGGCCTGGTTCACCTGTCTGACATCTCCTGGAACGTTGCAGGCGAAGAAGCAGTTCGTGAATACAAAAAAGGCGACGAAATCGCAGCTGTGGTTCTGCAGGTTGACGCAGAGCGCGAGCGTATCTCCCTGGGCGTTAAGCAACTCGCAGAAGATCCGTTCAACAACTACGTTGCGCTGAACAAGAAAGGTACTATCGTTACTGGTAAAGTAACGGCAGTTGACGCGAAAGGTGCTACAGTTGAATTAGCAGACGGCGTAGAAGGCTATCTGCGTGCTTCTGAAGCGTCCCGTGACCGCGTTGAAGATGCAACTCTGGTGCTGAACGTAGGCGACGATGTTGAAGCTAAATTCACCGGCGTCGATCGTAAAAACCGTGTTGTGAGCCTGTCTGTTCGTGCTAAAGACGAAGCTGACGAGAAAGATGCAATTGCGACTGTTAACAACAAACAGGAAGAAGGCAACTTCTCTAACGCAATGGCTGAAGCATTCAAAGCAGCTAAAGGCGAGTAATCGTCCGAGCGCTATATCAGGGCGGCTACGGCCGCCCTTGTTCGATTGATAGCTGTAAGCTAATTTTCCTGAAAGGAAACCGGAGGAATCATGACCAAGTCAGAATTAATAGAAAGACTTGCAACCCAGCAATCTCACATTCCCGCTAAGGCTGTGGAAGATGCAGTAAAAGAGATGCTGGAACATATGGCCTCTACTCTCGCCCTTGGCGAGCGTATTGAAATCCGGGGTTTCGGCAGCTTCTCATTACACTATCGCGCTCCTCGCA
Source organism: Dryocola sharpae (assembly GCF_051307055.1). Classification (GTDB taxonomy): domain Bacteria; phylum Pseudomonadota; class Gammaproteobacteria; order Enterobacterales; family Enterobacteriaceae; genus Dryocola. The sequence goes on from NZ_CP149994.1 coordinate 1,429,648, forward strand.
CCGGACGTAACCCTAAGACCGGCGATAAAGTGGATCTGGAAGGCAAGTACGTTCCACACTTTAAACCAGGTAAAGAGCTACGTGACCGCGCCAATATTTACGGCAATTGAGTCTACGGATTCAACTGTTAAAAACGGTACCCACGGGTGCCGTTTTTTTATGCCTGGCATTCAGGGAGCGGCCTTTGTCACAGAGCACTCTGAAAATAAGTTTCCTTCCCGAAAATCTCCGGAAAGCTTCCCGTAAGTTCATCTACTGCCGGCTGACGCTGAAGCCCTGATACGCCACACTGCTCCGAACAAGGAGGTTGCTGTGGTTTCTTTACCTGGATTCTCTCTTAGCGCCGCCGTGGGCATTTTACCGCTGTTGTGGTTACCGGCTATCCCCGGAATGGCGTCTATTGTATTGCTGCTGGCGGCCGGATTATGCCTGGCGGTGTTCAGGGTCAGGGCGCTGCGTTATGCGGCCATCGCCGCGCTTTGCTGCTGCTGGGGTTTGCTTGCCGCCAAAGAAAGCCTGATGCCATTTGACCGCTGGATACAAAAACCCGTGACCGCCCGGGTGATTATCACGCGTACCGATGGCGCTCAGAACCATGAGTTACAGATTATTCACAGCGCTAAGCAATACCTTTTCCCACCGCCGGGGGTTGTGCTGAGGGGCGTATATTTACCCGAACCCGTTTGTTCCGGCCAGAAATGGCAGATGACGCTGCGTTTGCAGCCGGTCCATGGCCAGATAAACGACGGAGGGTTCGACAGCCAGCGCTATGCGCTGGCGCAGCATCTGCCGCTTCGGGGACGTGTTGTTAAAGCCCAGCGGCTGAGCGAGCAATGCTCTCTTCGCGGTCGATGGTTAAATGCGGTCACTGATGCGACACGTTCGCTTCCCTGGCAGGGCACCATCCTTGCGCTGGGGTTTGGTGAACGCACGGTGATGACGGCAGAGGTCAAAGATATCCTGCGGCGAACCGGAACCGCACATTTAATGGCCATCTCAGGACTACATATTTCACTGGCCGCAGGGGTAGGCTGGCTGTTTGCAAGATTCATTCAGCTATTTCTTCCCGCCCACCGAATCCATTTCCGCATGCCCCTGCTTGCGAGCCTGTTTACGGCTGGCGTCTGTACCTGGCTTGCAGGCTCCAACCCTCCCGCGACAAGAACCTTTTTAGGGCTTGTTATCTGGCTATCGCTTCGTCTGAGCGGCCGGCAATGGTCGAACTGGGACGTCTGGATCTGCTGTATAGCCGGGATCCTGCTTTACGATCCTTTAACGGTATTGTCCGACAGCTTCTGGCTTTCCGTGCTTGCTGTCGCAGCGATTATTTTCTGGTATCAATGGGCGCCGCTGCCGCGTCGGGTAGCAGGCTGGCGCTGGTATTACCGTCATCTGGCGGGCCTGATCTATTTGCAGGCAGGTATCACCTTCCTGCTGTTGCCGCTGCAGGTCTTTATATTCCACGGCTTGAGCGTAAATGCGCTGCTGGCGAACCTGCTGGCCGTACCCTTTGTTTCCTTTATTGTCACCCCATTATTGCTGTCAGGGCTCATGCTGACGGGTACCCCGTGGCTGGGAGAAAATCTGTGGCGGCTGGTGGATGTCCTGCTGGAACAGCTGTTTGTTTTTCTCAGACTCCTGCCGGGAGGCTGGCAGGAGCTGGACGAGCGTTTCCAGGCGGCTAGTTTTATCGGTTGGGGGGCTGTGGGCATCTGCCGTTTATTCCTCTGGAGGACCTCCCCGGCTTCAACCGGCGTGCTGGTGATTATTCTGATCGTTTTTAGTTTCCGCACGCCTGAGGGAAAAGATGAGCAGCCATGGGAAGTTACGATGCTGGATGTCGGGCATGGCCTTGCGGTTGCTATCGTTCGCCACGGCAAAGTGCTCCTGTATGACACAGGGAACGCCTGGCCCGGCGGGGACGCTGCGCAACAGGTCATCATCCCCTGGCTGCGCTGGCATAATCTCACCCCCGAAGCCGTTATCATTAGCCATGAACATCTCGATCATCGCGGCGGGCTTAACAGCCTGCAACAGGCCTGGCCGGGAATGACGGTTCGCAGCCCGCTTCGCTGGGACAACCATCTTCCCTGTTTTCGGGGGCAAAAATGGCAATGGCAGGGCCTGGATTTCACTGTCTGGTGGCCGCCAGAAGAGCGCCAGCAGGGTAATAACGGCTCCTGCGTGGTGATGGTCAGCGTCGGGCGCTTTCGGCTGCTGTTAACCGGTGATGTGGAAGCGCCTGCGGAACTGGCGCTGCTCAAAAAACAGTGGGGCGCTTTAAGAGCCGATATTGTTCAGGTTCCCCATCATGGCAGCCGAACCTCGTCAACTGCGCCACTCTTACGAGCGATTTCTGGCAAGGCCGCCCTGGCTTCGGTTTCCCGCTATAACGCCTGGCGCCTGCCTTCTGCGAAAGTCATTGAGCGTTACAAAAAGCAGGGATACACGTGGTATGACACGGCTCATTCCGGCCAGATTACTATCCGCATAAAGCGTGATAAATGGCAAATCAATGGCTTCAGAGAACAAATAATGCCCCGTTGGTACCATCAGTGGTTTGGCGTAGCCAGGGATAATAGGTAGAATATGCGGCTATTTCATCACATGCTGGTTCGACTTAATGCAGAACGATAAAGATCTCTCCACCATACAGACCTTCCGCCGCCTCTGGCCGATGATTGCTCCTTTTAAAGCGGGTCTGATTGTGGCTGGGGTTGCGTTAATCCTCAACGCAGCCAGCGATACCTTCATGCTATCGCTGCTCAAACCGTTACTGGATGATGGTTTCGGTAAAACGGATAAATCCGTTTTGTTATGGATGCCGCTGGTTGTCATCGGGCTGATGGTGATGCGCGGTATCACAAGCTACGTTTCAAGCTACTGTATATCCTGGGTTTCAGGCCAGGTAGTCATGAACATGCGTCGCCGCCTGTTCAGCCATATGATGGGTATGCCCGTCGCCTTCTTCGATCAGCAATCGACGGGTACGCTGCTCTCTCGTATTACCTACGATTCCGAACAGGTCGCTTCCTCCTCCTCCAGCGCGCTGATTACCGTCGTGCGTGAAGGCGCTTCCATCATCGGCCTGTTCGCGCTGATGTTCTGGTATAGCTGGCAGCTTTCAGTGATTCTGATTGTGCTGGCGCCGGTGGTCTCCTTCGCCATTCGCCTGGTTTCTAAACGCTTCCGTAATATCAGCAAGAACATGCAGAACACCATGGGGCAGGTGACCACCAGCGCGGAACAAATGCTCAAAGGGCATAAAGAAGTGCTGATTTTTGGCGGCCAGCAAGTGGAAACGGATCGCTTTAACAAAGTCAGTAACCGTATGCGTCACCAGGGGATGAAACTGGTCTCGGCCTCTTCGATTTCAGATCCAATTATTCAGCTGATCGCCTCCCTGGCGCTGGCCTTTGTTCTTTATGCTGCGAGCTTCCCGAGCGTGATGGAAACCCTGACCGCAGGGACTATCACCGTCGTGTTCTCTTCCATGATTGCGCTGATGCGTCCGCTGAAGTCGCTGACGAACGTTAACGCCCAGTTCCAGCGCGGTATGGCGGCATGCCAGACGCTGTTCTCTATCCTCGATTCCGATCAGGAGAAAGACGAAGGCACGCGCAAAATTGAACGTGCGAAAGGCGATCTTGAATTCAGAAATGTGACCTTCACCTACCCTGGCCGCGATATCCCCGCGTTACGTGACGTAAATCTGAATATTCCCGCCGGGAAGATGGTTGCGCTGGTAGGACGTTCGGGCTCGGGGAAGTCCACGATCGCCAGCCTGATTACGCGTTTCTACGATATTCAGCAAGGTAACATTCTGATTGATGGCGTGGACATCCGTGAATATACGCTGTCGTCGCTGCGTAATCAGGTGGCGCTGGTTTCACAGAACGTGCACCTGTTTAACGACACCATTGCCAACAATATTGCCTATGCGCGTACAGAGCAGTACAGCCGTGAAGATATTGAAAAGGCCGCCCGCATGGCTTACGCGATGGACTTCATCAGTAAAATGGACAACGGTCTGGATACCATTATTGGCGAAAACGGCGTGCTGCTTTCCGGCGGTCAGCGTCAGCGTATCGCCATTGCCCGTGCGCTGCTGCGCGACAGCCCAATTTTGATCCTGGATGAAGCCACGTCCGCGCTGGATACGGAATCGGAACGCGCCATACAGGCGGCGCTGGACGAATTACAGAAAAACCGTACTTCTCTGGTTATCGCCCACCGTCTGTCTACTATTGAACAAGCCGATGAAATCGTGGTGGTGGAAGATGGCCGTATCGTTGAACGTGGCCCGCACGCTGAGCTGATTGCCCATCGTGGCGTGTACGCTCAGCTGCACAAGATGCAATTCGGCGAATGATAGAGCGCATCTGGTCGGGGAAATCCTCCCTCTACCTGCTGTTGCTGCCGCTCTCCTGGCTTTATGGCCTGGTGAGCGGGGCTATCCGGCTTAGCTGGAAACTTGGGCTGCGTAAAGCGTGGCGCTCACCGGTTCCGGTTGTGGTGGTAGGTAATCTGACCGCAGGCGGCAACGGTAAAACACCGGTCGTTATCTGGCTTGTGGAACAGCTTCAGTCCCGGGGTATCCGCGTGGGGGTTGTTTCCCGCGGCTACGGGGGCAAAGCAGAGCATTATCCTTTAATCCTTACGCCAGCTACGGATACCGCGCAGGCGGGGGATGAACCCGTGTTGATTTATCAGCGTACCGGTGCGCCTGTGGCCGTGGCTCCGCAGCGCAGCGCGGCGGTAAAAGCTTTAATCGCACATGCGCAGCCGCAGCTCGTCATTACCGATGATGGTCTGCAGCACTATGCCCTGGCGCGGGATAAAGAAATTGTTGTAGTGGACGGCGTGCGCCGGTTCGGCAACGGCTGGTGGTTGCCTGCCGGGCCAATGCGCGAGCGTGCTGGTCGGTTAAACTCTGTAGATGCGGTAATCACCAACGGTGGCGAAGCGCAGGCGGGAGAAATCGCGATGCATCTGCAGCCGGGAGAGGCCGTTAATCTGCTCAGCGGCGAGCGTCGCCCCGCGCAGGTTTTGCAGAATGTGGTCGCCATGGCGGGCATCGGCCATCCGCCGCGTTTTTTCGCCACGCTAAAGCAGTGCGGCGTGACGCCGGTTAACACGGTGAGCCTTGCGGATCATCAGGCGCTGACGGAAGCGGATGTCGTAAAGCTGCTGGGGAAAGACCAGACTTTGTTAATGACAGAGAAAGATGCGGTTAAATGTCGCGCCTTTGCGGCGGGCCATGAGAACTGGTGGTATCTGCCCGTTGATGCTCACCTTGCCCCGCCGCAGGCAGAAGCGTTGCTGCAAACGCTGATCGCGCTGGTGAAATAAGCTTTTCAGCGCGTCCGCGCAATGGTTTATTGATGACAGGAAAGATCATGTCCTTACCGTACCTGACCTTACAGGCTGCCCGAAACCTTCATCTTGCCGCGCAGGGCCTGTTAAACAAGCCGCGCCGCCGCGCCCGCGCGTCAGACATCAGCGAGACCATATCGCGGATGTCGCTCCTGCAAATCGATACCATCAATATTGTCGCCCGTAGCCCTTATCTGGTGCTGTTCAGCCGCCTTGGACAATACTCTCCAGGCTGGCTCGATGAAGCATTAGCGAGCGGAAAGCTCATCGAATACTGGGCGCACGAGGCCTGTTTTCTGCCGAAAGAAGATTTTGCGCTGGTGCGCCACAGAATGCTGCAGCCGGAAAATATGGGCTGGAAATACAAGCCGGACTGGATGGCGGAACATGCGGAAGAGATTGAACGCCTGCTCGCGCACATTGCGGAGAACGGCCCGGTTCGTTCGGCAGATTTTGAACATCCGCGCAAAGGCGCAGGCGGCTGGTGGGAATGGAAACCGCATAAAAAACATCTTGAAGGTCTGTTTACTTCCGGCCAGCTGATGGTGATTGCGCGACGCAATTTTCAGCGAGTATATGACCTTACGACCCGCGTAATGCCGGACTGGAACGATGAGCTGCACCTTATTGGGCAGCAGGATGCCGAACGGCAAATGCTGGAAAACAGCGCCCGTAGTCTGGGTATTTTCCGTCCCGAGTGGCTGGCTGACTACTATCGTTTACGTCGCGTTCCCGTTAAGGCAGTCATGAGCGAGTGGGAGCAGCAGGGCAAGATCGTTCGCGTTCAGACAGAAAAGCTCGGCGAGATGTGGGTGCATAGTTCGCTATCGCCATTGCTGCCGCGCGCGGAACAGAACAAGCTTAAAGCGACGCATAGCGCCGTGCTCTCCCCCTTCGATCCCGTAGTCTGGGATCGCAGTCGCGCGGAGGCGCTGTTTGATTTCTCCTATCGTCTGGAATGCTACACCCCGGCGGAAAAACGCAAATACGGCTATTTCGTTTTGCCGCTGCTGCATCAGGGCGTGCTGGTCGGGCGCATGGATGCCAAAATGCACCGCAAACGCAGCGAGCTTGAGGTAATCAGTTTGTATCTGGAAGTGGGCATCCGGCCCGGTATATCATTGACGGCAGGCCTGCACGACGCGTTAACGGCGTTTGCGCTCTGGCAAGGCGCTTTACGGATTGTGCTGGGGAATATTCCCGCATCGCTGGCTGCCTCATGGGGAACCGGCTGGGAAATTACCCCGGGGAGCTAATCAGTTATGTTATCCTGACGCCCCTGCTGGCGTCCGTTCTGGAGTATCTATGGAAAGTCGTTTACTTGAAATCATTGCCTGCCCGGTGTGCAACGGCAAACTCTACTTTAATCAGGAAAAGCAGGAGCTTATCTGTAAAGCTGATGGCCTGGCCTTTCCGTTCCGCGACGGTATTCCGGTCCTGCTGGAAACCCAGGCGCGCACGCTGACTCTCGACGAGACTAATCCATGAGTTTTGTGGCAATTATTCCTGCCCGCTATTCGTCCACGCGTTTGCCGGGCAAGCCGTTGAAAGATATCAACGGTAAGCCGATGGTGGTGCATGTGCTGGAACGCGCCCGTGAATCTGGCGCGGAACGTATTATCGTCGCCACCGATCACGAAGAGGTGGCTCGCGCCGTTGAAGCCGCCGGCGGCGAAGTGTGCATGACCCGAGCGGATCATCAGTCAGGCACCGAACGCCTCGCCGAAGTTATCGAGAAATGCGGCTTTGGCGACGAGACCGTTATCGTCAACGTGCAGGGCGATGAACCGATGATCCCTCCGGTCATCATTCGCCAGGTCGCAGAAAATCTGGCTAACAGCCAGGCGGGAATGGCGACCCTTGCCGTACCAATCCATTCGGCTGAAGAGGCCTTTAATCCGAATGCGGTTAAAGTGGTGATGGATGCGCAGGGCTACGCTCTGTACTTCTCGCGAGCCACCATCCCGTGGGATCGCGACAGGTTCGCCCGGTCGCGCGAAAAGATTGGTGATACGTTCCTGCGTCATATCGGCATTTACGGTTATCGTGCGGGCTTTATCCGCCGCTATATCAGCTGGGCGCCAAGCCAGCTTGAGCAGATTGAGATGCTGGAGCAGCTACGCGTTTTGTGGAACGGCGAAAAAATTCACGTTGCGGTCGCAAAAGCGATCCCCGGCACCGGCGTGGATACGCCGGAAGATCTGGAACGCGTTCGTATAGCGATGCGCTAAATCTTTCCTGCACTGAAAAAACCGGCCGCTGTGCCGGTTTTTTATTATCTGAACACATATTGCTCGGGAGGGATGACATCCGGCAAAAGCGCGCTCATTATAAATAGCACCATTATTTATAGGGGTAACGGGTTATGGAGCTGCTGCGGAAGGAGTTAAGCCATCTGCTGGGTGAAAAGTTAAGCCGCATTGAGTGCGTCAGTGAGCAAACGAATACCGCGGTCTGGTCGCTGTATGACAGCGAAGGCCACGCGATGCCGCTGCTGGCCAAAAGCTTTACTTCTCCGGGGATCGCCGCACAGCAGGCATGGAAAATGTCGCTGCTGGCGCGCTCAGGCACCGTTCGTATGCCCGTGGTCTACGGCATAGTGACGCATGAAGATAATCCCGGCCCGGACGTGTTGCTGATGGAGCGCCTGCGCGGAGTCTCCGTTGAAGCGCCAGCCAGAACGCCGGCTCGCTGGGAGCAGCTTAAAGATCAAATCGTCGAAGGATTGCTGGCCTGGCATCGCGTTGACAGCGCAGGCTGCGTAGGCTGCGTTGACAGCACGCAGGAAAACATCTGGCCCTCCTGGTACCGCCTGCGGGTGGACTCACTGTGGAATACGTTAAACCAGTTTAAGAACACCGGCCTTACGATGCAGGACAGACGCATTCTGTTCCGTTCGCGGGAATGTTTGCCGCGCATGTTTGAAGGCTTCAACGACAACTGCGTGCTGGTGCATGGCAATTTCACATTGCGCAGCATGCTCAAAGACGGCAAGAGCGATCAGCTTCTGGCGATGGTAAACCCGGGCGTGGTGCTGTGGGCGCCGCGCGAATATGAGATTTTTCGATTGTATGAAGAGGGGCAGGCGGAAAGCTTATTCTGGCACTACCTGCAACGCGCGCCCGTGGCGGAATCTTTCCTGTGGCGGCGCTGGCTCTATGTGCTGTGGGATGCGGTCGACAGATTGCTGCAGACGGGCCGCATAAACCGGCCCGCCTTCGACGCCGCGGCGAAGGGATTACTTCCCTGGATTTCCTGAAGATCCTTTAAGCCACTGCCAGGCACGCCCCAGCGTTTCGTAAACCACCCGATCGCTGTGCATTAGCCAGAGCGGCGAGGGTATGAACCTTTCCCAGGGGTTGAGCGGTGAAGCTATGGCCATCTGGTTAGCGGGCGCAGGAATCGGGTTGAGGCCGGCATGGCGAAAGAAAATCATCGCGCGCGGTAAATGCGAGGCGGAAGTCACCAGCAGGAAGGATTGCTTACCTGTTACTTTTGCTACCGCCGCGGCCTCTTCTTCAGTATCTTTCGGGCTGCCCAGCGTAATAATTTGCGAGCGCGGAACGCCCAGGCTTTCCGCCACTCTCGCTCCGGCTTCAGCGGTACTCACAGAATTTGTCATCGCGGGCGCGCCGGTAAAAATCATCTTCGCGCCGGGATTCGCCTGCCATAGGCGCACGCCTTCAGCCAGTCTCGGCAGGCTGTTATTGATAAGATTTGAACTCGGCGCCCAGTCGGGATTCCAGGTATAGCCGCCGCCCAGCACCACAACGTAGTTAACACGTTCATCGCCGCGCCACGTTGGATAAGTATCTTCAATCGGCCTGAGAAGGCTATCGGCCACCGGCTGAAGGCTCATCAGCGTTAAAAGCAGCCAACCGGCAGTAAGTAACGCTTTGCCCGCTTTTTGCCAGCGGGTAAACCACAGCAGCAAAATCGCAAGGCCAGTCATCAGCAGCAGAAAAGGTAAGGGCAGCAGCAGACCCCCGATAATTTTTTTCAGGATAAAAAGCATGAATTCCGGGTCCTTTTTTAACCATCCAACGGGTAAACGCTGTTGATATTACACCAGCCAGGTTCATTCTCCTGCAAGCTGTGCCAAAATAGCGCTTTTCTAAGACTGACCCTTAAAGGCTGTGGAGTAGTACCCGTGCGTGACCGCAATTTTGATGACATTGCCGAGAAGTTTTCACGCAACATCTATGGCACGACCAAAGGCCTGCTGCGCCAGGCAATCCTGTGGCAGGATCTTGATGCCCTGCTGGCCACCCTGGCGCCGAAGCTGCGAGTGCTGGACGCGGGCGGCGGCGAAGGGCAAACAGGCTGTCGTATGGCTGAGCTGGGTCATGAGGTCATCCATTGTGACGTTTCCGCTGAGATGATCGCCCGCGCCCGGCTGATGGCCGTTGAAAAAGGTGTGAGCGGGAACATGCATTTCGTACATTCCTCCGCCCAGGAGATTGGTCAACATTTGGAAAGGCCGGTCGATCTGATATTGTTTCATGCGGTGCTGGAATGGGTTGTTGACCCGCAGGCCGTACTTGCCGATCTCTGGAAGTGTCTGGCGCCGGGCGGGGCGTTATCGCTGATGTTTTACAATGCGAACGGCCTGCTGATGCGCAACATGTTCGTGGGCAACTTCGAATATGTCCTTCAGGGGATGAAAAAGAATAAGAAGAAGACGCTTTCGCCTGACAATCCCTTGCTGCCAGAACAGGTTTATCACTGGCTGCAGCAAACTGGCTGGCAGATTACCGGCAAAACCGGCGTGCGGGTGTTCCACGATTACCTGCGCGACAAGCAAAAACAACGCGATGGCTTTGACGATTTGCTTGAACTTGAAACGCGTTATTGCCGGCAGGAACCTTTTGTGAGCCTCGGCCGCTATATCCACGTGACAGCCATCAAGCCGCTTGAGCCAAGGAAAAATTATGAGTGATGTTTCCCAGACGGTACCTGAACTGGTTGCCTGGGCCCGGAAAAATGATTTCGCCATCTCGCTGCCGACCGAACGTCTGACCTTTCTGTTGGCGATTGCCACGTTAAACGGCGAAAGGCTGGACGGAGAGCTGAGCGAAGGGGAACTGGTGGACGCCTTCCGCCACGTGAGCGATGGCTTCGAGCAGACTACCGAAACCATCAATGTACGCGCAAATAACGCCATCAACGATATGGTGCGCCAGCGTCTGCTCAACCGCTTTACCAGCGAAATCCACGAAGGGAATTCGATCTATCGCCTCACGCCGCTGGGGATGGGGATTACCGACTACTACATTCGCCAGCGCGAATTCTCCACGCTGCGCCTGTCGATGCAGCTCTCAATCGTAGCCGGTGAACTCAAGCGTGCCGCCGATGCCGCCGATGAAAACGGCGATGAGTTCCACTGGCATCGCAACGTCTTTGCCCCGCTTAAATACTCCGTTGCGGAAATTTTCGACAGCATCGATCTCACCCAGCGCATCATGGATGAGCAGCAGCAGCAGGTTAAAGATGATATCGCACAGCTGCTGAATAAAGACTGGCGCGCGGCTATCTCAAGCTGCGAGCTTTTGCTGTCTGAAACCTCCGGCACCCTGCGCGAACTGCAGGACACCCTTGAAGCCGCCGGCGATAAGCTACAGGCGAACTTGTTGCGTATCCAGGACTCAACGATGGGGCGCGGCGACCTGCATTTTGTCGATCGCCTGGTCTTCGATCTGCAAAGCAAGCTGGACCGTATTATCAGCTGGGGCCAGCAGGCTATCGATCTGTGGATCGGCTACGATCGCCACGTGCATAAGTTCATTCGTACCGCTATCGATATGGATAAAAACCGCGTCTTTGCCCAGCGCCTGCGCGTATCGGTGCAAAATTATTTCGATGCTCCGTGGGCGCTGACCTATGCCAGCGCCGACAGGCTGCTCGATATGCGTGATGAAGAGATGACGCTTCGCGATGAGGAAGTGACCGGCGAACTGCCAACGGACCTCGAATTCGAAGAGTTTAACGAAATCCGTGAACAGCTGGCATTGATGATTGAAGCGGCGCTGGAAGTCTACAAATCCAGACAATTGCCGCTGGATTTAGGCGTGGTGATGAAGGAGTATCTAATCCAGTATCCGCGCGCGCGTCATTTTGATGTGGCACGAATCGTGGTCGACCAGGCGGTGCGTCTCGGTGTGGCTGAAGCAGACTTTACCGGCCTGCCGCCTCAGTGGCAGGCAATTAACGATTACGGAGCCAAGGTACAGGCGCATGTCATCAATAAATATTGAAAAATCGATGCCGGTTAAACTGGCACAGGCGTTGGCAAATCCCTTATTCCCGGCGCTCGACAGCCAGCTACGCGCAGGCAGGCACATTGGTCTTGACGAGCTGGATAATCATGCCTTTCTGATGGACTTCCAGGACTATCTGGAGGAGTTCTACGCTCGCTATAACGTGGAACTGATCCGCGCGCCGGAAGGATTCTTCTATCTGCGCCCGCGCACCACAACGCTTATCCCGCGCTCGGTATTATCCGAGCTGGATATGATGGTCGGTAAAATTCTCTGCTACCTCTATCTCAGCCCGGAACGGCTGGCGAACGAAGGCATCTTCACGCAGCAGGAGCTTTACGACGAGCTGTTGACGCTGGCCGATGAAAGCAAGCTGCTGAAGCTTGTGAACAACCGTTCTACCGGCTCGGATGTCGACAGGCAAAAGCTGCAGGAAAAAGTGCGCGCCTCGCTGACGCGCCTGCGCCGCCTCGGCATGATTTGGTTTATGGGCCACGACAGCAGCAAGTTCCGCATTACCGAATCGGTATTCCGCTTCGGCGCCGACGTGCGCGCCGGTGACGACCCACGTGATGCGCAGCTGCGTATGATTCGCGACGGAGAGGCGATGCCTGTTGAAACTCGCTTGCAGCTCAACGATGAAACCGACGAGCCACAGAACGCCCAGGATAACGCGGAGGATGAACAGGAATGATTGAACGCGGAAAGTTTCGCTCGCTAACGCTGATTAACTGGAACGGTTTCTTCGCGCGTACTTTTGATTTAGATGAGCTGGTGACCACGCTTTCGGGCGGTAACGGCGCCGGTAAATCAACGACCATGGCGGCCTTCGTCACGGCGCTAATTCCCGATTTAACGCTGCTGCACTTCCGTAACACCACCGAAGCAGGAGCCACCTCAGGCTCGCGTGACAAGGGTCTGCACGGCAAGCTAAAAGCAGGCGTTTGTTATTCAACGCTTGATGTGATCAACTCCCGCCACCAGCGCGTGGTGGTTGGCGTGCGTCTGCAGCAGGTTGCGGGCCGCGATCGTAAAGTGGATATCAAACCTTTTGCTATTCAGGGGCTGCCGGCTTCAATCCAGCCGACGCAGCTGCTGACGGAAACGCTCAACGAGCGCCAGGCGCGCGTGCTGAGCCTGCAGGAGCTGAAAGACAAAGTGGAAGCCATTGAAGGCGTTCAGTTTAAGCAGTTCAACTCCATCACCGATTATCACTCTTTGATGTTCGATCTGGGTATCGTGGCGCGTCGCCTGCGCAGCGCCTCGGACCGTAGCAAATACTATCGCCTGATTGAAGCCTCGCTTTACGGCGGGATTTCCAGCGCGATTACCCGCTCGCTGCGCGACTACCTGCTGCCAGAAAACAGCGGCGTGCGTAAAGCGTTTCAGGATATGGAAGCCGCGCTGCGGGAAAACCGCATGACGCTGGAAGCCATTCGCGTCACCCAGTCCGATCGCGATTTGTTCAAACATCTGATTTCCGAAGCCACTGACTACGTGGCGGCGGACTATATGCGTCACGCCAACGAACGCCGCATCCACCTTGATAAAGCGCTCGAATTCCGCCGTGAACTGCATCTTAGCCGCAAACAGCTGGCTGCGGAGCAGTTCAAACATGTTGATATGGCGCGCGAGCTGGCCGAGCACGGCGGCGCGGAAGAGGATCTGGAAACGGATTACCAGGCCGCCAGCGATCACCTGAACCTGGTGCAGACGGCTATCCGCCAGCAGGAAAAAATTGATCGTTATGAATCCGACCTCGACGAGCTGCAAATGCGTCTCGAAGAGCAGAACGAAATCGTAGCCGAAGCCCACGAACAGCAGGAAGAGAACGAAGCGCGCGCCGAAGCCGCGGAGCTGGAAGTGGACGAGCTGAAAAGCCAGCTTGCCGACTATCAGCAGGCGCTGGACGTGCAGCAGACGCGTGCCATCCAGTATCAGCAGGCGCTGCAGGCGCTGGAACGCGCGCGCGCGGTTTGCCATCTGCCGGATTTAACCGCAGAGAGCGCAGACGAGTGGCTGGAAACCTTCCAGGCCAAAGAGCAGGAAGCGACGGAAAAACTGCTGACGCTGGAACAAAAAATGAGCGTGGCGCAAACGGCGCACAGCCAGTTTGAACATGCATACCAGCTTGTCACGGCAATCAGCGGGCCGGTGAGCCGCAGCGAAGCCTGGGAAGCCGCGCGTGAGCTGCTGCGCGACAGCAACAACCAGCGTCATCTCACTGAGCAAGTTCAGCCCTTGCGCATGCGGCTTAACGAACTTGAACAGCGTCTGCGTGAGCAGCAGGAGGCCGAGCGTCTGCTGGCTGACTTCTGCAAACGTCAGGGGAAACAGTTCGATCCTGAAGAGCTGGAAACGCTGCACGACGAGCTGGAAGAGCGCATCGCGACGCTGCAGCAGGGCGTCTCAGAAGCCAGCGAACAGCGCGTTTCCCTGCGTCAGGAGCAGGAGCAAATTCAGGCGCGTATCAAACGCCTGTCCCTGCGCGCGCCGGTCTGGCTTGCGGCGCAAACCAGCCTCAACCAGCTTTGCGAGCAGAGCAACGAAGAGTTTGCAAGCAGCCAGCATGTGACTGAATACATGCAGCAGCTTCTTGAACGCGAGCGCGACGTCACGGTAGAGCGCGATGAAGTCGGCGCCCGCAAGCGAGCCATCGACGACGAAATCGAGCGTCTAAGCCAGCCGGGCGGCGCCGAAGATCCGCGTCTGAACGCGCTGGCCGAACGTTTTGGCGGCGTGCTGTTATCAGAGATTTACGACGACATCAGCCTTGACGATGCGCCTTATTTCTCGGCGCTGTACGGTCCGTCCCGTCACGCTATCGTCGTGCCAGATTTGTCGCTGGTTCGCGACCAGCTTGAGAGCCTGGAAGATTGTCCGGAAGATCTTTATTTGATTGAAGGGGACCCGTCTTCCTTTGACGACAGCGTTTTCACCGTGGAAGAGCTGGATGCAGCGGTACTGGTGAAAACCGCCGAGCGCCAGTGGCGTTATTCCCGCCTGCCGGAACTGCCGCTGTTTGGCCGCGCGGCGCGTGAAAATCGTCTCGAAAACCTGCATGCCGAACGTGAGACGCTGGCGGAGCGCTTCGCCACGCTCTCGTTTGACGTACAGAAATCCCAGCGCCTGCACCAGTCGTTCAGCCGCTTTATCGGCCAGCATCTGGGCGTGGCCTTTGACGACGATCCTGAAGAGGAAATCCGCCAGCTTAACGCCCGTCGCGGTGAAATCGAACGCGCCATCAGCAATCACGAAAACGATACCCAGCAGCAGCGACAGCAGTTCGATCTCGCAAAAGAGGGCGTTGCGCAGTTAAACCGCCTGCTTCCTCGCGTTAGCTTGCTCAATGACGAAACGCTGGCGGACCGCTGCGATGAAATTCGCGAACGCCTGCTGGAGGCCGAAGAGGCGGCGCGCTTTATCCAGCAGCACGGCAGCCAGCTGGCCAGACTAGAAGCGGTAGCCTCCGTACTGCAAAGCGACCCGGAACAGTTTGAGCAGCTAAAAGAAGATTATCAGTACGCGCAGCAGATCCAGCGCGATGCGCGTCAACAGGCGTTTGCGCTGACGGAAGTCGTACAGCGCCGCGCCCACTTTAGCTATTCCGACTCCGCCGCGATGCTGGATGGCAACAGCGATCTGAACGAGAAGCTGCGTAGCCGCCTTGAGCAGGCAGAAGCGGAGCGTACCCGCTCCCGTGAAGCGCTGCGCAGCCATGCTCAGAAGCTCAGCCAGTTCAGCCAGCTAATGGCTTCGCTGAAAAGCTCCTTCGATACCAAGAAAGAGCTGCTCAACGATCTGCATAAAGAGCTGCGGGACATCGGCGTGCGCGCGGACACCGGGGCAGAAGAGCGCGCCCGTATTCGTCGCGATGAATTACACACCGCGCTGAGCAACAACCGCTCCCGCCGCAATCAGCTCGAAAAAGCGCTGACCTACTGCGAAGCGGAAATGAGCAACCTGACCCGCAAGCTTAAACAGCTGGAGCGCAGCTATTTCGAAATGCGCGAGCAGGTGGTGACGGCGAAAGCGGGCTGGTGCGCGGTGATGCGTATGGTGAAAGACAACGGCGTAGAGCGTCGTCTGCACCGCCGCGAGCTGGCTTATCAGTCCGGCGATGAGCTGCGTTCCATGTCGGATAAGGCGCTGGGCGCGCTGCGTCTGGCGGTAGCGGATAACGAACATTTACGCGATGTGCTGCGGATGTCGGAAGATCCAAAACGTCCGGAGCGTAAAATTCAGTTCTTCGTGGCGGTCTATCAGCATCTGCGCGAGCGCATCCGTCAGGATATTATCCGTACCGACGATCCGGTTGAAGCCATCGAACAGATGGAGATCGAGCTGGGCCGCCTGACTGAAGAGCTGACCTCGCGTGAGCAGAAACTGGCGATCAGTTCCCGCAGCGCGGCGAACATCATTCGCAAGACTATCCAGCGCGAGCAAAACCGTATTCGCCAGCTCAACCAGGGGCTGCAAGACGTCTCCTTCGGCCAGGTGAACAGCGTCCGTCTGAACGTGAACGTGCGTGAAGCGCATGCCACTTTGCTGACCGTCCTTTCTGAGCAGCATGAGCAGCATCAGGATCTGTTTAACAGCAGCCGTCTGAGCTTCTCCGAAGCGCTGGCGAAGCTGTACCAGCGTCTGAATCCGCAAATTGATATGGGCCAGCGCACGCCGCAGACCATCGGTGAAGAGCTGCTGGACTACCGCAACTACCTGGAGATGGAGGTGGAAGTTAACCGTGGTACGGATGGCTGGCTGCGCGCGGAGAGCGGTGCGCTTTCTACGGGCGAAGCTATCGGTACCGGGATGTCGATTCTGGTAATGGTGGTACAAAGCTGGGAAGACGAGTCGCGCCGCCTGCGTGGCAAAGACATCTCGCCTTGTCGTCTGCTGTTCCTTGATGAAGCTGCCCGTCTGGATGCCAGATCAATCGCGACGCTGTTTGAGCTGTGCGAACGGCTTGAAATGCAGCTAATTATCGCGGCGCCGGAAAACATCAGCCCGGAAAAGGGAACGACCTATAAGCTGGTTCGTAAGGTCTTTAACAATCACGAGCATGTGCACGTTGTGGGCCTGCGAGGTTTTGCCGCACCGCTACCGGAAGCATTACCGGGAACGGCAGAGGCGCTCTGACCCTCTTTTCACCTTATTTAACAGCGGGCCACGGCCCGCTTTTTTGATCCAGAAACTTCTTAAGCTTTATTTTTCTTTACATTTATACGGGTAATTGGTTTTTACTGTTTATATACTGTTAAAAGAACCAGGCGAAACGCTGGTGACGATAAACGGTAAAACAGGGGGCAAGGGATGTTGCTTATGAAGATGCACGGTTTTAGAGTGTCGGCCATAGGCTACTGCCTGGCGCTCGGTCTGGCTCCACTGTTTACGGTACAGGCGCAAGAGCAAGAGCCTGCTGTGGTTCCTTCCGACAGCTCCGCCGTGACGGCAGAGCAACCTACGGCGCTTGAGCAGCCGCTAGCCCAGTCAGCCGCGACGGCGATGCTGGCGGGCACGATGCCGCTTGATTCAGCCTCAATGTCCGCCGCGCAGAGCCGCTCACAGCTGCTTTCCCAGCTGCCTGCCGGATACGCGCCTGTCTACCTGAACGCGCTTTCTGCTTTCTATGCAGCGCGGGACATGAAGCCAATGTGGGAAAACCGCGATGCGGTGCAGGCTTTCCAGCAGCAGCTGGCGGAGCTGGCCATTGCGGGCATTCAGCCTCAGTTCACTACCTGGGTCGAACTGCTGACCGATCCCTCCGTAACCGGCATGGCACGCGATATCGTGCTCTCCGATGCAATGATGGGCTATCTGCAGTTCGTTTCCGGCATTCCTGCCGAAGGGAACCGCTGGCTGTACAGCACCAGGCCTTACAAAATGCAGACTGCGCCTTTGTCCGTCATTAACCAGTGGCAGGTGGCTGTCGATCGGGGAACGTTAGCGAGCTTTATCGCTACCCTTGCGCCTCAGCATCCGCAGTATGCCCGGATGCATCAGTCTCTGGTACATCTGTTGGGTGATACGCGCCCATGGCCGCAGCTAACCGGTAAAGAGACGCTTCGTCCGGGACAATGGAGCAAAGATGTGCCTGCGCTGCGCGAAATCCTCGCCAGAAGCGGCATGCTGCAGGCCGATCCGACAACTCCTTTGCCCGTTGACGATGGTACACATACGCAGACCGCAGCCGTGGTTAGCCCGTCGGCGATCGATGATGAAGGCGAGGCGAAGGCAGAGGGCCTGGCTGCTGGCTCGAAGAAAAAATCTTCCGCCGCGGTACGCAGCGCTTATAACCGCGAACTGGTTGAAGGCGTAAAGCGTTTTCAGAAATGGCAAGGGCTGGGGGCAGATGGTGCGATTGGACCCTTAACCCGTGACTGGCTGAATGTCACACCACAACAGCGGGCCTCGCTTGTGGCCTTAAATATTCAACGTTTGCGCCTGCTGCCGAGTAAGCTCGATACCGGCATCATGGTAAACATTCCAAACTATTCGCTGGTATATTACCTCAACGGCAGCGAAGCCCTGGCATCCCGCGTTATTGTCGGGCGCCCGGATCGTAAAACGCCAATGATGAGTAGCGCGCTTAATAACGTGGTGGTCAACCCGCCGTGGAATGTGCCAAATACGCTGGCGCGAAACGATATTCTGCCGAAAGTTCGCCAGGACCCCGGCTATCTCGATCGCCATGGTTACAGCGTGCTGCGCGG
This sequence comes from Dryocola sharpae, assembly GCF_051307055.1. Lineage (GTDB taxonomy): Bacteria > Pseudomonadota > Gammaproteobacteria > Enterobacterales > Enterobacteriaceae > Dryocola. Next base: position 1,447,994 of record NZ_CP149994.1, read on the forward strand.
CTGGAGCAACAATGCCGAAGCTATCGATCCCTGGCGTGTTGACTGGCAAACCATTACCGCCAGCAATTTGCCGTTCCGTTTCCAGCAAAAGCCCGGCACCCAGAACTCGTTAGGGCGTTACAAATTTAATATGCCGAGTTCTGATGCTATCTATCTGCACGATACGCCGAATCACAATCTGTTCCGGAAGGATGCGCGGGCGCTGAGCTCCGGCTGTGTTCGCGTCAACAAAGCCTCCGAGCTGGCAAATATGCTGCTGCAGGATGCGGGCTGGAACGACACGCGAATTTCAGGCCAGCTAAAAGAGGGCAGCACTAAGTACGTCAACATCCGTCAGACAATTCCGGTCAACCTCTACTATCTGACCGCGTTCGTCGGCAAGGACGGGCGCACGCAGTTTCGTACAGATATTTACAATTACGATCTCGCCGCGCGATCGGGCGCACAAATCCTTTCAAAAGCCGGGCAGTTAATCAGGTAAATGCAGTAATACTAATGAATTAGTGGTCGTAAGAAAGGTAATACCCGGCCGGGCCCTCCACAGGGCCCGGTTTAGCTGGGTTTTACGGTGCCTTGACTCGACGTTATTTGACGGTTAAGGTGCGGGCAGTGCGCCAGAAGTGCATATTATTCGACCATTTTTTACCTGTAGACCTGGACATCATGGATAAATTTGACGCTAATCGCCGCAAGCTGCTGGCGTTGGGCAGCGTGGCTTTGGGTGCCGCTCTGTTACCTGCGCAAGCGTTTGCCACCCTCTCGACACCGCGCCCGCGCGTTTTAACCCTCAACAACCTCCACACAGGCGAGACGCTAAAAGCTGAGTTCTTTGATGGTAAAAGCTATATTCAGGATGAATTAGCCAGGCTTAACCATTTCTTCCGTGATTTTCGCGCGAACAAAGTTAAGGCCATCGATCCCGGGCTGTTCGACCAGCTTTATCGTTTGCAGGGGCTGTTAGGCACTAACAAACCCGTGCAGCTTATCTCCGGTTACCGCTCCCTGGATACTAACAATGAGTTACGCGCTCATAGCAGCGGGGTGGCGAAAAAAAGCTACCATACCAAAGGACAGGCAATGGATTTCCATATTGAAGGGATTTCGTTAAGCAATGTACGCAAAGCTGCATTATCTCTACGCTCAGGTGGTGTAGGATATTACCCAAGCAGCAACTTTGTGCATATTGATACCGGGCCACTGCGGCACTGGTAAAACAACGGAATCCGGCGGGCGTTGCCGGTAATGGAGCAGCATGAATTATCACATTATTCCGGTGACGGCCTTTGCCCAGAACTGTTCATTAATCTGGTGCGAAGAAACACTGCAGGCGGCGGTGGTGGATCCCGGCGGCGAAGCGCAAAAAATTATCCGTGAAGCGGCGGAAAAAGGCGTAACGGTAAGCCAGATTCTGTTAACCCATGGTCATCTTGATCATGTCGGGGCCGCCGCAGAACTGGCCGCGCATTACGGGGTGCCGATTGTTGGGCCGCAAAAAGCAGATGATTTTTGGCTGCAGGGTTTACCTGCGCAAAGTCGGATGTTTGGCCTTGATGAATGCCTGCCGCTGACGCCAGATCGCTGGCTTGAAGAAGGGGAGAGCGTATCCGTCGGGAATGTGACCTTACAGATATTGCATTGTCCGGGGCACACGCCGGGGCATATCGTCTTCTTTGACGGCAAGGCTAAGCTGCTGGTTTCCGGAGATGTGGTATTCAAAGGCGGAGTAGGGCGCAGCGACTTCCCGCAGGGGGATCACGCGGCGCTGATCGATTCGATTAAGCGTAAGCTGTTGCCGCTGGGCGATGACGTGACCTTTATTCCAGGCCACGGCCCGCTTTCCACCCTGGGCTATGAGCGTTTGCATAATCCTTTTCTGCAGGACGAACTGCCGGTCTGGTAAAAGAAAAAGAGCCGCTTAAAGCGGCTCTGAGATTGCTGACAAGGAAGGAAAAAGCGTGGTTTTTCCTTCCTTGTGGCAGATTTGCCGAAAATCAATGCTTTGATTTTCCTGGTCTTTTAGCTGGTGATATATGTTCAGCCCGTGCGGGATGAGGGGTTGTTATCAGTCTGAGAAGAGCCGCTTAAAGCGGCTCTTTTTTTGCGCATAGACTAGAGAACAGCAACAATCGCTTCGCACAGCGGCGCCATATTGTCAGGCGTCATGCCCGCAACGTTGACGCGGCCAGAGGCCACCGCATAGACGCCAAACTCTTCGCGCAGGCGCAGAACCTGTTCTTTGGTCAGGCCGCTGAAAGAGAACATACCGTTCTGATTGATGATGAAGCTAAAGTCACGGTTTGCGCCCTTCTCCTGCAGCGTGTTGACGAAAAGCTGACGCATGCGGTGAATGCGCTGACGCATATCGGTCAGCTCTTGCTCCCAGAGCGTACGCAGGGCGTCGTTGCTGAGAATAGTTGCCACAACGGAGGCACCGTGCGCCGGCGGGTTAGAGTAGTTTGCGCGGATCACGGATTTCATCTGACTGAAAGCGCGATCAACGGTATCTGCATCCGCAGCGACCAGCGTACAGGCGCCTACGCGCTCGTTGTACAGACCGAAGTTCTTGGAGTAGGAGCTGGCGACAATCAGCTCTTTGTGGCTCGCTGCGAAGACGCGCAGGCCTTCAGCATCTTCTTCCAGGCCTCGGGCAAAGCCCTGATAGGCGAAATCAAACAGCGGCAGCCAGCCTTTTTCCTGCGACATTGCCGCAAGCGTCTGCCACTGCTCTAAAGTAGGATCGATGCCGGTCGGGTTATGGCAGCAGCCGTGGAACAGCACAACGTCGCCCGCCTGTGCCGCCTGCAGGCTGCTTACGAGGCCGTCGAAGTCCAGAGCGTGATTTTCCGCATCATAATAAGCATATTCGCAAACTTCCAGGCCGGCGGAGTTAAACACGCTTTTATGATTCGGCCAGCTGGGATTACTTACCCACACGCGTTTGGCTGAAGTGTTTTTTGCGAGGAAATCAGCCGCTACGCGAAGCGCGCCTGTGCCGCCTGGGGTTTGCGCCGTGCGCGCGCGTTTGGCTTCGCTGATTGCATTACCTTTGCCAAACAGCAGCTCCTGGGTGCAGCGACCAAACTCGGGAATACCATCGATGCCCAGGTAGTTTTTGGTGTTTTCATTTTCCAGCAGATAAGCTTCAGCTTTTTTAACGCTGGTCAGCACCGGCGTTTTACCCGTCTCATCCTTATAAACCCCAATGCCGAGGTTAATTTTGGTCGGGCGGTCGTCGGCACGAAACAGGTCGGCCAGGCCAAGAATTGGATCAGCAGGGGCAGCGGTAATGTTCTCAAACATGACGAGGTTCCATTTTGATATCGGGGGAGAAACGCTCTCAGGTTAACTGCTGTTTTCACAAATGCCAACCGTTTGCGACAAAAAGAAACAACCGGCTTCACAAGCTGGAAGTTTTCGCTTTTCAGCCATAAAAAAACAGGGCCGAAGCCCTGTTTTTTATATTCAGACAAAGAAGCTGTCGAATAATTAGAATTGGTAAACGATACCCACTGCGGCGGTATTGTCTGTACCTAAGCCCAGTTTGTTGTTGTCATCGATCTGGTTGATGATGTAGTCAACATAGGTGGACATATTTTTGTTGAAGTAGTAAGTCGCGCCTACTTCGATGTAGTTCAGGTAATCAGCATCGCCGATACCGTTAACATCTTTCGCTTTAGATTTGTAGTAAGCGATGGATGGACGCAGGCCGAAATCGAACTGGTACTGAGCAACTACAGAGAAGTCCTGTGTTTTGTTAGCGAAGCCAACGCTATCGCTGATATAGGTTGAGTTACGTGTTTCGCCGTAGAGGGCGGCCAGGTAGATGTTGTTAGCATCGTATTTCAGACCGGTTGCCCACTGCTCAATTCTTTCGCCCTTACCATCAACTTCTTGCAGGTTGGTACGATCCGCAGAACCGTAACCGCCTACGATACCGAAGCCTTCAACGTTATAGCTTAAAGAGGTTGCCCAGCCGTCGCCGTTAGCTTTGCTAATATCGCTGCGCTCATTTTTGCCCAGGTACTGAACGCCGAAGTTCAGGCCGTCAACCAGACCGAAGAAGTCGCTGTTGCGGTAAGTAGCAAGGCCAGTTGAACGACCCGCGAAGAAGTTATCGCTTGAGCCAGTGTCGCCACCGAACTCTGGCAGCATATCGGTGATGCCGATTGCGTCATAAACCAGACCGTAGTTACGACCGTAGTCGAAGGAGCCTGCATCGCCGAATTTCAGACCGGCAAAGGCCAGACGGGTCTTGTTGCCAGTTTGGGCATCGGAACCTTCGGAGTTGTTACCCGCGAAGTTGTATTCCCACTGACCGTAACCGGTCAGCTGGTCGTTAATCTGAGTTTCGCCTTTAAAACCAAGACGTGCATAGGTTTTATCGCCGTTACCAGCGTATGCGTTTTTACCGTTGTCTTTGGAGAAATAATGCAGACCTACGGCTTTACCGTACAGGTCAACTTTGTTGCCGTCTTTGTTATAGATTTCTGCAGCGTTAGCTGCGCCGGCTACCAGCAGAGCAGGGATAACCACTGCCAGAATATTGCGCTTCATCATTATTTATTACCCTCATTGGTTTTTATGAACACCTGCCACTGCCGTCAATAATTATTTACGGAACTATTGATGAGAGTTTGGTGTCTTTCTGTATCTGTCTGGCATCTTTCCATCCATGAAACCGTTTCGCTAGCCTGAAAGTGCTACAAATGTCTAAACTGAGTAACCAAAAGAAAATATATGTAACTAAATATGTATTTTCGGGAACTTTGTGAACCACCTCAAATTTCGATTAGATTTGGTCATTTTATTAGCAGCCTCTGACTTATATATATGAAATACTTATGTTTAATTCGCATAACGCAAAAAATGCGTTACGTTTCGTTTACTTTTACATTTTTTTTGTTGCGTTTTTGGATGTCCAGACATCTGTGCAACTTTCGCACAAATATGCTAAGCGAGTGCTTTCAGAGAAAAACCATAATAAAAATCGGGTTTATTTTGTGACTAATTATGTCGCAGACATGCTTTGTTACGGAGAAAGGACGGAGTGCGGTTGCAGCATACATTTATTTAACTTCCGCTGAAGAAAAATAAACTTTCTAAAACGAATAAAAAAGAGGCCAGCGACGCTGGCCCTGATTAAAACGATTAGCTTAGAAGTTTGCGTTACGCGGCGTACGCGGGAAAGGAATCACGTCACGAACGTTCTGAACGCCGGTAACATAGGCGATCAGTCGCTCAAAGCCGAGGCCGAAACCGGAGTGCGGCACGGTGCCGTAACGACGCAGATCGCGGTACCACCAGTAGTCTTCTTTGTTCAGACCCATTTCAGCCATGCGCGCGTCCAGCACGTCCAGACGCTCTTCACGCTGAGAACCACCGATGATTTCACCGATGCCCGGGGCTAACACATCCATTGCGGCAACGGTTTTACCGTCTTCGTTAAGGCGCATGTAGAAGGCCTTAATGTCCTTCGGATAGTTTTTCACCACCACCGGCGCTTTGAAGTGTTGTTCAGCCAGATAACGTTCATGCTCGGAAGAGAGGTCGACGCCCCAGTAAACCGGGTTTTCAAACTTCTGCCCGCATTGCTCAAGGATAGCTACGGCATCGGTGTAATCCACCTGGGCGAAGTCAGCCTCGATGAAACGCTGCAGGCGCTCAACCGCATCTTTATCCACGCGTTCGGCGAAGAACTGCATGTCGTCCATGCGTTCGTCCAGCACGGCCTTAAATACGTATTTCAGCATGGCTTCTGCCAGGCCCGCGACGTCGTCCAGGTTTGCAAAGGCAACCTCTGGCTCCAGCATCCAGAACTCCGCCAGGTGGCGGCTGGTGTTGGAATTCTCTGCGCGGAACGTTGGGCCGAAGGTGTAAACCTTAGAGAGCGCACACGCGTAGGTTTCGCCATTCAGCTGGCCGGAGACGGTCAGAAACGCTTCTTTGCCGAAGAAGTCTTTGTCGAAGTCGATTTTGCCTGCATCGGTACGCGGCAGGTTTTCTAAATCGAGCGTGGAAACGCGGAACATCTCACCCGCGCCTTCGGTGTCGGACGCGGTAATCAGCGGGGTGGAGACCCAGAAGTAACCATTTTCATGGAAGAAGCGATGCAGCGCCTGCGCCAGCGTATGACGAACGCGTGCCACCGCACCTATCATGTTGGTGCGCGGGCGCAGGTGCGCCACTTCACGAAGATACTCGATGCTGTGGCGCTTTGCCGCCATCGGATAAGTATCCGGATCGTCCACCCAGCCGGTGACTTCTACGCCGCTCGCCTGGATTTCAAAGCTCTGGCCCTGACCAAGAGATTCCACCACTTTACCCGTGACGACAACGGAGCAACCGGTAGTCAGGCGCAGCACGTCTTCATTGTAATTGGGCAAAGTATTATTGATGACGGCCTGTACAGGAGAGAAGCAGGAACCGTCATAGACGGCGAGGAAGGAGATACCAGCTTTTGAATCTCTTCGAGTACGCACCCATCCGCGCACGGTGACTTCACTGTCAACGGCGACGCGGCCCTGGAGTACGTCGGCTACAGGCACAACGCTCATAGTTTTCTCTCTATTAAATGGTCAATGACAAAAAAAATAGTTACCCGCAATTGGGGGATATCTATGTTACCTGTCGCGCGCCGCCAGACAAGCAGAAATCGCATCCGTTTGCAGAAATAAAGCGCAGAAGAGGCCCATAAACCAAACAAATATAATTTACGGGCCTTATTTGATTCAGCTGGCTTTTTTTACCAGCGGCAAATCGAAGGCTTTGCGCAGGGCGCGCACGAAGGCTTTATCGTGGCAGATAGTTTTGCCGGGGCTGTCAGAAAGTTTTGCGACGGGTTTGCCGTTGCACTCCACCAGCTTGATAACGATATTCAGGGGCTTTACCTGTGGGATATCACATGTCAGGCGTGTGCCAATGCCGAAGCTCAGATTGATGCGTGAAGTAAAACGCTTATAAAGCTCAATGGCTTTTGGTAAATCCAGGTTATCGGAGAAAACCAACACCTTGCTCATAGGGTCAATGCCCAGGTTTTCATAATGCGCGATGGCTTTTTCACCCCATTCAAACGGGTCCCCGGAGTCATGGCGTAAACCCTGATACTGCCGGGCAAACTCGGGGCCAAAGTCGCGCAGGAAGGCGTCCATAGTGATGCAGTCGGTAAGGGCGATGCCCAACCGATCCGGATATTCATCCAGCCAGGCCTGAAGCGCCGCGCGCTGGCTGTTGGCAAGCACCGGGCTGATTTGCTGATGCGCCTGGAACCATTCATGGGCTTGCGTACCCATAGGCGTCAGGTTCAGGCGGCGCGCCAGATCGTAATTGCTGGTGCCGACAAACCAGGACTCCTGCTGCAGGCGGCTGACAATGGCCTCCTGAACCTCACGGGAGAAGCGGCGTCGCGTACCAAAGTCCATCAGGCGGAAGGAGGAGAGATCGATATCCGCCGTCAGCGCGTTGAACTCCAGCAGTTTGCTTTCCAGATGCGCCAGCGCCATCTGCGGCGTAACGGCCGGCGAGCGATGCTGATGCACCACTTCACTGATCACGGCCAGCAGCGGCACTTCCCACATGATGACTTCACGCCAGGGGCCGGTCAGGCGAATATCCAGGTGGCCTTTATTATTGGTGATTTCAACCTGAGCGGGGTCGTAGCGGAAAGTACGCAGCCAGGCGAGGTAATCTGCTTCAAAGAAAGGAAGCCCTTCAAGCCAGGCGAACTCCCCGGCGCTTAGCGCAAGGTGTTGCATACTGTCGACCTGTTGACGGATTGCGTCTGCGTAAACGCCCAGCAGATCGTCACCGCGGCAGCGAAACTCGGCCGCGACGCTCACGTCGTAATATCGGTGGAATACCGCCTGCTGCATATGAAGCTTATAGGCGTCAGTATCCAGAAGCGTTTGCAAAATCGGGGAAGCGTGTCGTGTCATGGCGCGTAGCAGCATCCTCTCACAGGAGCGTTTCCATCAAGGGCTAAAAGCAGATAAAGACGCAGGAGTATACCCTGATTATCTGTTTATTAAACCCGGATCACAACACAAGGGAGGATTCGGGTCGAGGGCAATTCGTGCCGCCTGTTACGGCTATGTAACGGATTTCAGCTTAACCATTTGAATTGGAAAATAAATATTCACGCTCTCACCCCTGCAGGCACATAAAAAACCACGCAGGTAAGCGTGGTTTTACAGGCTTAGCGCAGGGCTTATTTGTCGGCGTTTTTATAGACATCGGCCACTGCTTCGAAATTGGAGCCATGCTCGCGTGCGGCGACGATATGATAGTACTTGCCGCCTTTTTCATCCGCCAAATCTGAAAGTTTATCGTGCAGATCGGATGGCGATGAAATGGTTCCCCCGCTCTGTGAAACACTGACGCTGCCCAATTTTACAAGCTTGAAATGGGCAATTTCATCTTTGGAAACCTGATCGGCGGCAAAGGCACCAAAGGAGACAGCAGAGATCAGAAGAGACGTAACTACAGCAATTTTTTTCATAGAAGTCATCCTTGTATGGCTGGACATAGATGTTTGCTTAACACCATTTTAGTTTAGACCAATTTCTGAAGGAGACTAATAACGCCCGCAGAGTCTGCATTTGCCCGTCGGCATGATTAAAAAGCTAACGGCGAGAGACTTCCCGTAAGCTCATGTTACACAAATGTAGCAAACAGCGTGATTAGCCCGGAAAAGATGATGATTCTGCGTGGCAACATTAACGCAACAGGAATAGACTGAACGCCGATAACTTACGGACGATGTATAAGGTTTTTTATGACACAACAGCCACAAGCCAAATACCGCCACGACTATCGTGCGCCGGATTACACGATTAGCGACATCGATTTGACCTTTGACCTGGATGCCACAAAAACCCTGGTCACCGCCATCAGCACAGTAAGCCGCCAGGGCGCCGCTCAGGCCCCTCTACGTCTCGATGGCGGCGATCTTACCCTAGTCAGCGTTCAGGTGGACGGTAAGGCCTGGGAGCATTATTCCCTGCAGGAAGGCGCGCTGGTGCTTGAACAGCTGCCAGATAATTTCTTGTTGACCATCGTCAATGAAATTAGCCCGGCGGCAAACACCGCGCTTGAAGGGCTGTATCAGTCGGGCGAGGCGCTTTGCACCCAGTGCGAGGCTGAAGGTTTCCGCCATATTACCTGGTATCTGGACCGCCCGGACGTGCTCGCGCGCTTCACTACCAGACTCATTGCCGATAAAACGAAATATCCATACCTGCTCTCCAACGGTAACCGCATTGCTGAAGGAGAACTGGAAAACGGTCGTCACTGGGTGCAGTGGCAGGATCCGTTCCCGAAACCTTGCTACCTCTTCGCGCTGGTGGCGGGTGATTTTGACGTGCTGCGTGATAGCTTTAAGACGCGCTCTGGCCGCGACGTTGCGCTGGAGCTGTTTGTCGATCGCGGCAATCTGGATCGCGCCGGCTGGGCGATGACCTCGCTGAAGGCGTCCATGAAGTGGGACGAAACCCGCTTCGGCCTGGAATACGATCTCGACATCTATATGGTTGTCGCCGTGGACTTCTTCAACATGGGCGCGATGGAGAATAAAGGTCTCAACATCTTTAACTCCAAATATGTTCTTGCCCGTGCAGAAACGGCCACCGACAAAGACTATCTCGATATTGAGCGCGTGATCGGCCACGAATATTTCCACAACTGGACCGGCAATCGCGTGACCTGCCGCGACTGGTTCCAGCTGAGCCTCAAAGAAGGCCTGACCGTTTTCCGCGATCAGGAGTTCAGTTCGGATCTCGGCTCGCGTGCCGTTAATCGCATTCAGAACGTGCGCACCATGCGCGCAATGCAGTTTGCCGAAGACGCAAGCCCGATGGCGCATCCGATTCGCCCGGACAAAGTTATTGAAATGAACAACTTCTACACGCTGACCGTGTATGAGAAGGGTTCAGAAGTCATTCGCATGCTGCACACTTTGCTTGGCGAAGAGAACTTCCAGAAAGGCATGCAGCTTTACTTCGAGCGTCATGACGGCAGCGCCGCTACCTGCGACGATTTCGTGCAGGCGATGGAGGATGCCTCCAACGTCGACCTGTCGCATTTCCGTCGCTGGTACAGCCAGGCCGGTACGCCAGTCGTCAGCGTGCGTGATGACTACAACCCGGAAACCGAGCAGTATACGCTTACCATCAGCCAGACGACGCCGCCAACCGCGGAACAGCAGGAAAAACAGCCGCTGCATATTCCGTTCGACGTTGAACTCTATGACAACGAAGGCAAGGTTATCCCGTTACAGAAAGGCGGCCATCCGGTTCATCACGTGCTGAACGTGACGCAGGCCGAACAGACGTTTGTCTTTGATAATGTTTATTTCCAGCCGGTTCCATCGCTGCTGCGTGAGTTTTCCGCGCCGGTAAAACTGGAATACAGCTGGAGCGATCAGCAGCTGACCTTCCTGATGCGCCACGCCCGCAACGATTTCTCCCGCTGGGACGCGGCGCAAAGCCTGCTGGCGACCCACATCAAGCTGAACGTTAACCGTAGCCAGCAGAAGCAGCCGTTGTCGCTGCCGCTGCATGTGGCCGACGCTTTCCGCGCTATTTTGCTTGATGAGAAGATAGATCCGGCCCTGGCCGCTGAAATCCTCACGCTGCCTTCGCAAAATGAAATTGCCGAGCTGTTCCAGCAGATCGATCCAGGCGCTATCGCTGAGGTGCATGAAGCGCTGACCCGCACGCTGGCGACGGAATTAGCGGACGAGTTCCTCGCTATCTACAACGCCAACAAGCTCGACGCCTATCGTGTTGAACATGCGGACATCGGCAAGCGCGCTCTGCGTAACACTTGCCTGCGTTATCTGGCGTTTGGCGAGCAAGCGCTGGCCGAACAGCTGGTGCGCGCTCAGTATGACGCGGCGGATAATATGACCGATGCGATTGCCGCTCTGTCAGCAGCGGTAGCGGCGCAACTGCCGTGCCGTGAAGAACTGCTGGCGAAGTATGACGAGAAATGGCATCAGGATGGCCTGGTGATGGATAAATGGTTCATTCTGCAGGCGACCAGCCCGGCGGCCAATACGCTGAGCAAGGTGCGCGAGCTGTTGCACCACCGCTCGTTCAGCCTCGGCAATCCGAACCGCATTCGTTCGCTGATTGGCGCTTTTGCAGCAGGCAATCCGGCGGCGTTCCACGCGGCGGACGGCAGCGGCTATCAGTTTATGGTGGAAATGCTCAGCGAGCTGAACCGCCGTAATCCGCAGGTGGCTTCTCGCCTGATTGAACCGTTGATTCGTTTGAAACGCTATGACGAGAAGCGTCAGGAAATGATGCGCGCCGCGCTGGAACAGCTGAAAGGGCTGGAGAATCTGTCCGGCGATCTGTTTGAGAAAATCAGCAAGGCATTAGCGTAAAGGATTTTGTAAGGTGGATGGCGCTGTCGCTTATCCACCCTACGGATCTGCTGGAGCGGGCCGGGTAAGCTCCGTGCCACCCGACGCTTATCCACCCTACGGATCTGCTGGACCAGGTCGGGTAAGCCCCGCGCCACCCGACGCTCTCAACCGCTGCGCACCACGCGCGCCGGTTTTTCAACAAGGATTTTGTAAGGTGGATGGCGCTGCCGCTTATCCACCCTACGGATCTACTGGACCAGGTCGGGTAAGCCCCGCGCCACCCGACATTCTCTCAACCGGTGCGCACCACGCGCGCCGGTTTTTCAACAAGGATTTTGTAAGGTGGATGGCGCTGTCGCTTATCCACCCTACGGAATTGCTGGCGTAGGTCGGGTAAGCCCCGCGCCACCCGACATTCTCTCAACCGCTGCGCACCACGCGCGCCGGTTCTTCAGCCTGGCGTTGCATCACTCGCTCAAGCACCTTCGCTTCCAGCTCCGCCAGCCTTACCGAGCCCAGTCGGCGTGGTCGAACCAAATCCACCGTTAAATCCAGGCCAATTTTCCCGTCTTCTATCAGTAAAACTCGATCCGCCATGGCGACCGCCTCACTGACGTCGTGGGTCACCAGCAGTACGGTAAAACCGTGTTCCTGCCACAGAGAAACGATCAGCTCCTGCATTTCAATACGCGTTAACGCGTCAAGCGCGCCGAGCGGTTCGTCCAGCAGCAGTAAACCAGGGCGATGAATCAGCGCGCGAGCCAGAGCCACGCGCTGTTTTTGCCCGCCAGAAAGCGCCGCAGGCCACTCTTTCGCCCGGCTTTCCAGCCCGACGGCTTCAAGCGCCTGCCAGGCCGCATCGCGCCAGCTGCCTTTCAACCCCAGGCCAACGTTATCAATGACGGATTTCCACGGCAGCAGGCGAGCGTCCTGGAACATTAACCTTGTATCGTCCTGGCTTTCACGCAGCGGCGCGTTGCCTGCCAGCAGCGAACCAGCGTCAGGATTTTCCAGCCCGGCAAGCAGCCGCAGCAGGGTACTTTTGCCGCCGCCGCTGCGTCCGACCACGGCAACAAACTGCCCGGCAGGAATGCGTAGCGCCAGCTCGTTGAGAATCGTTTTATCGCCGTAACGTTTGGTTACGCCGTCAAGCAGCAGCGGCGTCCCCTGATTTAAGCGAGCGGTATTCATAGGGTTTCCTCTTTTATCTGGTAAGCGGGATGCCAGCGCAGCCAGACGCGCTCCAGCAGTTGCGCACTGATATCCGCCAGTTTGCCGAGCAGGGCATAGAGGATAATGGCGACGACCACGACATCGGTTTGCAGGAATTCACGGGCATTCATCGCCAGATAGCCGATGCCTGAATTAGCTGAGATCGTCTCGGCGACGATAAGCGTCAGCCACATCAGGCCGAGGGCAAAACGCACGCCGACCATCACAGAAGGCAGGGCGCCGGGCAGGATCGCCTGAGCAAACAGGCTAAAGCCCGACAAACCGTAGCTGCGCGCCATTTCCAGCAGCCCCTGGTCGATGTTTTTGATGCCGTGCCAGGTATTGATGTAAATCGGGAACAGCGTGCCGAGCGCCACCAGAAAGATCTTTGCGGTTTCATCAATGCCAAACCATAAAATAACCAGCGGGATCAGCGCCAGATGCGGCACGTTACGCAGCATCTGAATCGAGGTATCCAGCAGGCGCTCGCCCCAGCGCGACAGGCCGCTGATCAAGCCGAGGATCAAACCGAGCGAGCCGCCGATGCTAAAACCGATCGCCGCGCGCCAGGAGCTGATCGCCAGGTGCTGCCAAAGCTCGCCGCTGGCGGAGAGCTTCCAGAAGGTGACGATCACGCCTTCGGGGGAGGGCAGAATACGTGTTGAAAGCCAGCCAACCGAGGAGGCGAGCTGCCAGACGGCGATAATAGCGACCGGCAGTGCCCAGGGAGCAAGGCGAAACAAAAGTTTGCGTGTGCTATTCGTCATTCTTTTCTCCTTAGCTCTGCGCAGCTTTACGAGGGATGAAGTCGTTAGCAACGACTTCGCCTTTCTCATGATGCTGACGCGGCCGCGGAATTTCCGGAATAGCGATGTCCAGGTGCGGGAATAACAGCTCGCCCACGCGGTAAGCTTCTTCCAGATGCGGATAGCCGGAAAGAATAAAGCTGTCGATACCCAGCGCTGCGTATTCATTAATGCGGTCGGCGACCGTCGGGCCGTCGCCGACCAGGGCCGTTCCCGCACCGCCGCGGACCAGGCCAACGCCCGCCCACAGGTTAGGGCTGATTTCCAGCTTGTCGCGTTTGCCGCCGTGAAGCGCCACCATCCGGCGCTGGCCAACGGAATCAGTACGCGCAAACGCGGCCTGGGCTTTGGCAATAGTGTCGTCATCAAGCTGTGAAATCAGGCGATCCGCGGCCTGCCAGGCATCTTCGTTGGTTTCACGCACGATCGTATGCAGGCGAATCCCGAACCTTACCGTGCGCCCATGCTCAGCGGCTTTGGCGCGAACCTGCTCAATCTTCTCTTTCACCAGGTGCGGCGGTTCGCCCCATGTCAGGTATAAATCCACCTGCTCAGCAGCCAGATCCTGCGCCACGTCGGATGAACCGCCAAAATACAGCGGAGGGCGCGGTTGCTGTACCGGCGGGAAGAGCAATCTGGCGCCTTTTACCTGAATATGTTTCCCTTCGTAATCCACCGTTTCGCCTTCCAGCACGCGCCGCCAGATGCGGGTGAATTCAGCCGAGGCTTCATAACGTTCGCTATGATTAAGAAACACGCCGTCGCCAGCCAGCTCTTCAGGATCGCTACCGGTGACCAGGTTAAAGAGCGCCCGGCCATTTGAAAGCCTGTCGAGCGTTGCAGCCTGGCGTGCGGCCACCGTCGGCGAAACGACGCTCGGGCGCAGGGCGACGAGGAATTTAAGCCGCTGGGTCACCGGGATCATCGAAGCGGCCACCAGCCAGGCGTCTTCGCATGAGCGCCCCGTCGGGATAAGCACGCCGGTAAAGCCAAGCCTGTCCGCAGCCTGAGCGATCTGTTGCAAATAACCGTGCTCTACGGGGCGGGCGGCATCGTTGCTGCCTAAGTAGTGACCGTCGCCATGGGTTGGTAAGAACCAGAACATATTAAGACTCATGATTTATCTCCTTTTACGGCGCCGGCGGGCTGCCAGATGCGGGCGCGAATATCGACTTTTTTCGGCACCAGGTGATTGTCGTAAAACAGATCGGCGGTTTGCTGCTGTTTTTCAGCGGTAGCGGCGCTAACCGGCGTGATTTCGCCTGGCGGGCGGTGATCGAAATAGCTGGCGATAACGGGCTCAGGTAAACCCATGGTCCTGGCAAGCAGCGTTATGCTTTTCGCTCGCTGCGTACGGGTAAGATCGTCCGCCTCGCTAAACGTTTTCAGAACGTTTTGCAGGAATTCCCCGTTTTTCTCAGCGTAGGGGCGCGAGGCCAGGTAGAACGAACCGGTCTGGTCAATCTGGCTGCCGTCAGAGAGCACCCGCACGCCGCCGTTGAGCAAAGCCGCTGAATAGTAGGGATCCCAAATCGCCCATGCGTCTACGTTGCCCTGCTGGAACGCGGCACGCGCATCGGCGGGTGACAGATAAGCTGGCTGAATATCGGTAAATTTCAGCCCGGCTTTTTGTAACGTACGCAGCACCAGGTTGTGCGAACTGGAACCTTTCTGGAAGGCGATCTTGTGGCCTTTAAGATCGGCGATGGTCTTCAGCGGGCTATTTTCAGCCACCAGGATCACTTCGGCTTTTGGCTTTGCGGGTTCCGATCCGACATAAACCAGATCGGCTCCGGCTGCCTGAGCAAAGACAGGAGGAATGTCGCCTGTTCCGCCCAAATCAATGCTGCCTACGTTCAGCGCTTCAAGCATTTGCGGGCCAGCCGGGAACTCAATCCACGAAATTTTGGTTTGCGGATAGCGCTGCTCAAGAAACTGATAGCTTTTCGCCAGAACCATGCTTACCGAGCCTTTTTGATAACCGATACGCAGTCGCTCCGGCCCGGGCTGAGCGGCATTTACCGCCGCGCTCAGGCTTATCAAACCGGTGAAAACCAGCCACGGCGCGTTGCGTTTTAACAGATTAAACATGAGCAACTCCTTGCTGAATAAACGGGGAAGCCACGGCGAAATCGCGACGATGCAGAGCCTGCCAGAACGTTTCCAGCGCGGTATCCAGGCGCTGCTGCAAATTGGCCGTAAAGAGCGGCTTGTGCTGATAGTCGGCAATCTGGCTGTCGTCGGCAAAAACGCCGTGGAGGATCTCCTGAGCTTTCAGAGCGTTCAGGACGGGCTTCAGGGCATAATCCACCGCCAGCATATGCGCTACGGTGCCGCCTGTTGCGAGAGGAAGAACGACTTTCTTCTCCAGCGCGCGCTCCGGCAGGAGATCCAGCAGGGTTTTCAGCGCGCCGGCAAAGGAGGCTTTATAAACGGGCGTGGCGATAATCAATCCATCGGCCTTCTCAAGCTGCTCAACGAGCGTCTTTAGCGCCGGACTTTCAAAACGCGCAAACAGTAAATCTTCGGGCACGAAATTCTGGAGATGCCAGTGACACACCTCGACATCCAGCGCGCTCAGTTTTTCACGTGAATACTCCAGCAGAGCGCTGGAGCGGGATGGAAAGCGGGGGCTTCCGGCAAGGGTGATCACACGCATCTCGGCTCCTTATAACCAAATGTTAGCTTTGCATTAACTTTGATAACAATTGAAGCTGATAGTGGCAGAGCGGCGTTATTCCACTAAATGATTTATCTGATAAACAAATGTCAGAAATTGCATAAGAGGAAGAAGCAGTGAAAACGATTGCGCCTATTCAGGCTTTTTTGTTGCAGGTCAATTCCATTCGCCGGCGTAATCGATAATAATACGGCCCCGGTTTGCACACCGGAATCCAGGAGAGTTCATGTACTACCCCTTCGTTCGTAAAGCCCTTTTCCAGCTCGATCCAGAGCGCGCTCATGAAGTGACATTTCAGCAATTGCGTCGTCTGACAGGCACGCCGCTCGAATGGCTGGTACGCCAAAACGTCCCGTCTAAACCGGTTTCCTGCATGGGGTTAAATTTTAAGAATCCTCTTGGTTTAGCCGCGGGCCTGGATAAAAACGGTGAGTGCATTGACGCGCTGGGTGCGATGGGGTTTGGCTCCATTGAGATCGGCACCGTCACGCCCCGGCCGCAGCCGGGAAATGATAAGCCGCGCATTTTCCGCCTGGTGGAAGCCGAAGGGTTAATCAACCGCATGGGCTTTAATAACCTTGGCGTAGATAATCTTGTTGAGAATGTGAAAAAAGCCCATTTTGACGGCGTGCTTGGAATCAATATCGGGAAAAATAAAGATACGCCCGTCGAACAGGGTAAAGATGACTACTTGATCTGTATGGATAAAATTTATCCGTACGCGGGTTATATAGCGATCAATATTTCCTCGCCCAATACGCCGGGGTTACGTTCATTGCAATATGGCGAAGCCTTGGACGATCTTTTAAGTGCCCTAAAAAATAAGCAGCAGGTGTTGCAAGAACTGCACCATAAATATGTGCCGCTTGCGGTTAAAATTGCGCCGGATCTGTCTGAAGAAGAATTGGTGCAGGTGGCTGACAGTTTAGTTCGCCATAATATTGATGGGGTCATTGCGGCCAACACCACGCTGGATCGTAGCCTCGTTCAGGGCATGAAATATTGTAATGAAACTGGAGGCTTAAGCGGCCGCCCGGTACAGCTGAAGAGCACCGAGATTATTCGCCGCCTGTCGCAGGAGTTAAACGGCCGCCTGCCGATAATAGGCGTGGGCGGCATTGATTCAGTTATCGCCGCACGTGAAAAACTGGCGGCTGGCGCAACGCTTATTCAGATTTATTCCGGGTTCATATTTAAAGGCCCACCGCTGATTAAAGATATCGTTACTCACCTCTAATCCTTGTCATATCCAGACAGCCGGGGCTTTATTTTCAGCCCTGGTTGTTTTATATTCCGTGGCTGTTGCTAAATCAAACACCATAGTCTTTTATTAATACAGCTTTAAACGAAGCGGCAAGAAGGATGCTATAAGTTTGTGGGATAAACAAAAGGGTAAATCATGATGCGGATAAAACCGGACGATAGCTGGCATTGGTATTTCGATGAAGAGCACGATCGTATGATGCTCGATTTGGCTAATGGAATGATTTTTCGTTCCCGTTTCCCGCGTAAAATGCTCACCCCCGACGCCTTTGAAAACGCTGGATTTTGCGTCGATGACGCCGCGCTGTTTTTCACCTTTGACGAGAAATGCCGCGAGCTGCCGCTGAGTAAAGAACAGCGCGCGGAGCTGGTGCTGAATGCGCTGGTGGCTATCCGCTACCTCAAACCGCAAATGCCGAAAAGCTGGCACTTTATCTCGCACGGCGACTGCTGGCAGCCTGCGCCAGGCGATGCGGCCTGCGTCTGGTTAAGCGAAGATATGCAGCAGGTGAACCTGCTGGTGGTTGAAACCGGCGATAACGCGGCGCTGTGTTTGCTGGCGCAGCCGGGACTGCAGCTTGCTGGTCGCAACATGCAGCTTGGGGATGCGATTAAGATAATGAATGACAGACTGAGGCCGCAACCAATAAACAGCAGCCTCAGCCTCGATCAGGCGGTCTAAAGCTCTTCTAACTTCACATCTCCCGCAGGTACGCAGCTACAGCATAAAATGGTGCCGTCTGCGCCTACCGCGCTTTGTTTGAGCGCTTTCACTTCGCCGTCCAGTAAACGTATCCGGCAGCTTCCGCAAATTCCGGCGCGGCAGGAATAGGGAACGCGAACACCCTGCTGCTCAAGCTGTTCGAGCAGGATTTGCTGGTTATTGCCGCGAAAAGCCTGGCCCTGCCAGTCAATCGCTACCGTGCTTTCCGGCTGGGCTTCTGGCTCAAGGCTTTCTACAACCTGACCTGCGCCGTAGGCTCGGGCGGGCTTACGGGCCAGCACTTCCAGCTCATCCCCGATGCGGATAATCCCGCTATTACGCGCAATCAGGTTCTGCCCGAAGTCCACGTCATCATTATCTTGCGCGGTGCGAAAGCTTTGCAGGGTAGCCAGCGGTTCGCCCGCGGGATGTTTACGGCCTTTTTCAGGACTGACGGTTGTGAAGATACAGCGGCTGCACGGTTTGGCGACATCAAACGTCACGCCGCCAATACGCACCACCTGCCATGTATCTTCTTCCCACGCCTGCGCGCCTGCTACCACGATATTTGGACGGAACTGCGTCATCTTTACGCTTGCCGGGCAGCGGTTTTGCACATCGCGCAATGAAGCTTCGTTAGTCAGCAGGAAAGGGAAACCGTCGGCGAAGGATAAAGGCACTTCTTCATGACGCTTAACCCGGCGGGTTAGCTCTTCGCCTACCCAGCGCAGCTGTACGGGACGTGAAAAGAAGCCGCTCAGCCAGCTATTAATCTGCCCGGGCGCAATCAGGGCGGTGAAGTGGTTACCCCAGACTTCGGTTGCGGCAGGTGTTGGCTGGAAATCGGCAAAGCGGACGTTTGCTGACGTGCCATCCGGTGCGCTCAGATACAGGCCGTCATGAAGGATTGCCGGAGTAAAAAGCACCATTTGCGGATACTGGCGCGCGGTAATAAAAGTGCCATCCGGTTCGGTAACCATAAAAATACGGTCAAAAGCCAGACCGCTGGTGGCAACCCGCGCATGCGAGAGGGCAAGTCCGCGCATTGATTTAACCGGGTGAATATAAAGTTGAGATAGACTGATCATGCTGCCCTCCATGCCTGTAAAAATAATAAGAGGGCAACTTTATGACATGCGTGGCGGATTAGCTATAATGCGCCACTATTTTCTTTTTCTGACCAATAAGTGACGATATGAATTCTCTGTTTGCCAGTACGGCGCGTGGGCTCGAAGAGCTGCTAAAAACTGAACTGGAAGGCCTCGGCGCGCAAGGCTGCCAGGTCGTTCAGGGCGGCGTACATTACCAGGGGGATTCGCGTCTGGTTTACCAAAGCCTGATGTGGAGCCGCCTGGCCTCCCGCATCCTGCTGCCGCTTAGCGAGTGCAGCGTTTACAGCGATCTGGATTTATACCTGGGCGTGCAGGTTATCGACTGGCCTGCAATCTTCGGCCCGGATGCGACCTTCGCTGTGCACTTCAGCGGCCTGAACGACGTCATTCGTAACAGCCAGTACGGCGCCCTGAAGGTAAAAGATGCAATCGTTGACTCCTTTACCCGCAAAAATCTGCCGCGTCCGAACGTCGATCGCGAGCAGCCGGATTTACGCATCAACGTCTGGCTAAATAAAGACACTGCCAGCATCGCGCTGGACTTAAGCGGTGAAGGCCTGCATCAGCGCGGCTATCGCGACGGCACGGGCGCGGCCCCGATCAAGGAAACGCTGGCAGCGGCGATCGTTATGCGCTCCGGCTGGCAGCCAGGCACGCCGCTGCTCGACCCGATGTGTGGTTCCGGTACGCTGCTGATTGAAGCCGCGATGATCGCAACCGATCGCGCGCCGGGCCTACATCGCAAGCGCTGGGGTTTCCTGGGCTGGGCGAAACATGACGTTGAACTATGGAAAGAGGTCACTACCGAAGCGCAGGTTCGCGCTCGTAAAGGGCTCGGTGATTACGCTTCTCGTTTCTTTGGCTCCGATAACGATCCTCGCGTCATTGAACGCGCGCGTCTTAATACCCGTCGTGCCGGGCTTGCCGATCTTATCAGCTATGAAGTGAAAGACGTTGCCAGGCTGACCAATCCGTTGCCGGAAGGGCCAACGGGCACCGTCATCAGCAACCCGCCATACGGCGAGCGTCTGGATAGCGAACCGGCGCTTATCGCGCTGCACAGCGTGCTGGGACGCAGTATGAAGGCGCAGTTTGGCGGCTGGAACCTGTCATTATTCAGCGCATCGCCGGATCTGCTGAACTGCCTGCAACTGCGCGCCGAGCGTCAGTTCAAAGCGAAAAACGGCCCGCTTGACTGCGTGCAGAAAAACTATCAGCTGGCGGAAAATAGCACCGGCGCGGCCGGTGTGCAGCATGCCGATGATTATGCTAACCGTTTGCGCAAAAATATTAAGAAGCTCGATAAATGGGCGCGTCAGGAAGGTATTGAATGTTACCGCGTGTACGACGCAGATTTACCGGACTACAACGTAGCCGTGGACCGCTACGGCGAGTGGGTTGTGGTGCAGGAATATGCGCCGCCTAAAACCGTGGATGCCAACAAGGCGCGTCAGCGCCTGTTTGATGTGATTGCCGCCACGCTCTCCGTGCTCGATCTGCCGTCTAACCGCCTGGTCCTGAAAACGCGTGAGCGGCAGAAAGGTAAAAATCAGTACCAGAAGATGGGCGAGAAGGGCGATTTTATGGAGGTCGGCGAATACAACGCGCGCCTGTGGGTGAACCTGACGGACTATCTTGATACCGGCCTGTTCCTCGACCACCGTATCGCACGGCATATGCTCGGTAAAATGAGCGAAGGAAAAGATTTCCTTAACCTGTTTGCCTACACCGGCAGCGCAACGGTCCACGCAGGCCTGGGCGGCGCGAAGACAACCACCACGGTGGATATGTCCCGCACCTACCTTGAGTGGGCGGAACGCAACCTGCGCCTGAACGGCCTGACCGGTCGCGATCATCGCCTGATTCAGGCGGACTGCCTGGGCTGGCTGAGTGAAACGGACGAGCAGTTCGATCTGATCTTTATCGATCCGCCGACCTTCTCCAACTCAAAACGTATGGAAGAATCCTTTGACGTGCAGCGCGATCATATTAGCCTGATGAAAAACCTCAGGCGCCTGCTGCGCCGCGGGGGCACCATTATGTTCTCTAACAATAAACGTGGCTTCAAAATGGATTTTGACGGGCTGGCATCGCTGGGCTTGAGCGCGGAAGAGATCACCCAGAAAACCCAGTCGCAAGACTTCGCCCGTAATCGCCAGATCCATAACTGCTGGCTTGTCACTCATAAAGCCAAGGATTAATTTTCATGTCATTAATCAGTATGCACGGCGCCTGGCTGTCGTTTAGCGACGCGCCGCTGTTAGATAACACCGAACTTCACATTGAAGAAAACGAACGCGTATGCCTGGTTGGCCGTAACGGCGCGGGCAAATCCACGCTGATGAAAATCCTCAATCGCGAGCTGCCGCTGGACGATGGCCGCATGGTTTACGAGCAGGATCTGATCGTGGCGCGTCTGCAGCAGGATCCACCGCGTAACGTGGCGGGCACCGTATACGATTTCGTCGCCGAAGGGGTGGAGGAGCAGGCTGAATACCTGAAGGCCTACCACGATATTTCCCATAAGGTGATGAGCGATCCGAGCGAAAAGAACCTCAACGAAATGGCGCGCATCCAGGAAATTCTGGATCACCAGAATCTGTGGCAGCTGGATAGCCGCATTAATGAAGTGCTCGAACAGCTAGGTCTGGATGCGGATACTGAACTGTCCGCGCTTTCAGGCGGCTGGCTGCGTAAAGCGGCGCTGGGCCGTGCGCTGGTAAGCTCCCCGCGCGTTCTGCTGCTGGACGAACCGACCAACCACCTGGATATCGAAACCATCGACTGGCTGGAAGGCTTCTTAAAAGAGTTCCAGGGCAGCATCATTTTCATTTCCCATGACCGTTCCTTTATTCGCAATATGGCGACCCGCATTGTCGATCTGGATCGCGGCAAACTGGTTTCTTATCCCGGCGATTACGACCAGTATCTGCTGGCTAAAGAAGAAGCTCTGCGCGTGGAAGATCTGCAAAACGCAGAGTTTGACCGCAAGCTTGCCCAGGAAGAAGTATGGATCCGCCAGGGAATCAAAGCGCGCCGCACGCGTAACGAAGGCCGTGTGCGTGCGCTTAAAGCCATGCGCCGCGAACGAGGCGAACGCCGTGAAGTGCTGGGCAGCGCTAAAATGCAGGTTGAAGAAGCGGCCCGTTCCGGCAAGATCGTCTTTGAAATGGAGGACGTCTGCTATCAGGTTGCCGGTAAACAGCTGGTGAAAGATTTCTCCGCCCAGGTTCAGCGCAGCGATAAAATTGCGCTGGTTGGGCCGAACGGCTGCGGTAAAACCACGTTGCTTAAGCTGATGCTGGGCCAGCTGCAAGCCGACAGCGGCCGCGTACACTGCGGAACGAAGCTTGAAGTGGCGTACTTTGACCAGCACCGTGCGGAACTCGATCCGGATCGCACCGTGATGGATAACCTGGCGGAAGGCAAACAGGAAGTGATGGTGAACGGCAAGCCGCGTCACGTGCTTGGCTATCTGCAGGACTTCTTATTCCATCCAAAACGCGCCATGACGCCGGTACGCGCGCTGTCGGGCGGTGAACGTAATCGTCTGTTACTGGCGCGCTTATTCCTGAAGCCAAGCAATCTGCTGATCCTCGATGAACCGACAAACGACCTGGACGTTGAAACGCTGGAACTGCTTGAAGAGCTGATTGACGGCTATCAGGGCACCGTGTTGCTGGTGAGCCACGATCGTCAGTTCGTGGACAATACCGTGACCGAATGCTGGATCTTCGAAGGCGAAGGGCGCATTGGCCGCTACGTGGGCGGTTATCATGATGCAAAAGGCCAGCAGGGTTCAGCGCGTTCCCTGCGTGCAACCGCTCAGGATAAGCAACAGAAGAGCGAACCCGTAAAAACCGAAGCAACAAAACGCGGCAATAGCAAACTAAGCTATAACCTGCAGCGTGAGCTCGAGCAGTTACCGCAGCGTCTTGAACAGCTCGAAAACGAGCTGGAAGCGCTGCAGGCTAAAGTTGGTGGCGCCGAGTTCTTCAACCAGTCGCACGATGAGACGCAAAAAGTATTGAGCGAACTGGCCGCTGCCGAAAAAGCGCTGGAAGACGCGTTCGAACGCTGGGAACAGCTCGAGTCTCTGAAAAACGGCGCGTAATGTAAGGAGACCCGATATGTGTGCCACGCATCAGACTCGCCCGCACATATTGTGTCCACAATGTGATTTGCTGGTGACTTTGCCAGAACTGCAGGACGGCCATAAGGCCGCCTGCCCACGTTGCGGCACAACGCTTATCACACAATGGCCCTCTCCGCGCCAGCGGCCTACCGCCTATGCGCTATCGGCCCTGTTTATGCTTTTGCTGGCCAATCTTTTCCCGTTTATCAATATGAAGGTCGCAGGCGTCGTCAGCGAAGTTACGCTGCTGGAAATCCCCGGCGTGATGTTTTCCGAGGATTACGCAAGCCTCGGGACGTTCTTCCTGCTTTTTGTTCAGGCGGTACCGGCATTCTGCCTCATCACCATTTTGCTGCTGGTTAACCGGGCCACGCTGCCTGGAGTTTTGCAACGCGTCATGGCGCGGACGCTGTTTCAGCTTAAATCCTGGGGCATGGCAGAAATTTTCCTCGCCGGCGTGCTGGTGAGCTTCGTTAAGCTGATGGCCTACGGCGAAATCGGCGTGGGCAGCAGCTTTATACCGTGGTGTTTGTTCTGCATTCTGCAGCTGCGGGCTTTTCAATGCGTGGATAAACGCAGGCTCTGGGACGATCTCGCCCCGATGCCTGCCGTAGAACAGCCGCTGAAAGTGGGCGTTGCCGGTATTCATCAGGGGCTGCGCTCCTGTTCCTGCTGCACGGCGATACTGCCCAAGGATCGCCTGATTTGCCCGCGCTGCGAAACGAAAGGCCATATAAGACGCAAGCACAGTTTGCAGTGGACGCTCGCGCTCCTCATCACCTCCATCCTGCTCTACCTGCCGGCGAATATTCTGCCGATTATGGTAACCGAACTGCTGGGCAGCAAGATGCCGTCGACCATCATCGCCGGGGTAATACTGCTGTGGAGCGACGGCTCCTGGCCGGTCGCTATGGTGATATTTATCGCCAGTATTATGGTGCCGACGCTGAAGATGCTGGCGATTGCCTGGCTTTGCTGGGATGCCAAAGGCCACGGCAAACGTGACAGCGAGCGCATGCATCTGATTTATGAAATAGTGGAATTTGTCGGCCGCTGGTCAATGATTGATGTTTTTGTGATAGCCGTGCTCTCAGCGCTGGTGAGAATGGGCGCATTGATGAATATCTACCCGGCGATTGGCGCGTTAATGTTCGCCTTAGTCGTCATTTTGACAATGTTTGCTGCGATGACCTTCGACCCTCGCTTGTCCTGGGATCGCGCACCAGATTCAACTCATGAGGAGTCGTCTGAGCATGGAAAATAAAAGCGGGGAAGCAAAAGTACGCAAGGTGAAAAACTGGTCCCCGGTGTGGATTTTTCCTATCCTGACCGCGCTTATTGGCGCATGGATACTGTTTTATCATTACAGCCATCAGGGGCCGGAAGTGACCCTGATAACCACCAATGCCGAAGGTATTGAAGGCGGCAAGACGACTATCAAGAGCCGTAGCGTTGACGTGGGCGTGGTTGAAAGCGCAGTGTTGTCCGATGATTTACATCATGTAGAAATCACCGCTCGCTTAAACGCGGGCATGGAAAAACTGCTGCATAAGGACTCGGTATTCTGGGTTGTGAAGCCCCAGGTGGGGCGCGGTGGCGTTTCCGGGCTGAGCACCTTGCTCTCCGGCGCCTATATTGAACTGCAGCCGGGGAGCAAAGGGCCAAAACCCGATAGCTATGAGCTGCTCGACTCGCCGCCTTTGGCTGCGCCTGATGCGAAAGGTATCCGCATTACGCTTGATAGCGATAAGGCGGGGCAGCTTAATCCTGGCGATCCGGTTTTGTTCCGTGGGTACCGTGTAGGCTCGGTCGAAACCAGCACTTTTGATGCAGCTAAACGCAGCATCAGCTATCAGCTATTTATCAGCGCGCCCAACGACAGGCTGGTGACCAGCAACGTGCGCTTCTGGAAAGACAGCGGTATTGCCGTTGATATGTCATCGCAGGGGATGCGTGTCGAAATGGGCTCGCTGACCACGCTCTTTAGCGGAGGAGTTAGCTTTGACGTGCCTGAAGGATGGGAGCTGGGGCAACCAGCACTGCCGGGCGCGGACTATAAGCTTTTCGACGATCAAAGAAGCATCCAGGATTCGCTGTATACCCAGCACGTTGATTATCTGATGTTCTTTAAAGATTCTATTCGCGGCCTGCAGCCGGGCGCGCCTGTAGAATTCCGCGGCATTCGTTTGGGGACCGTTGCCCAGGTTCCGTTCTTTACGCCGGGAATGCGCCAGGCGCTGAATGATGATTTCCGCATTCCGATTTTGATTCGCATCGAGCCTGAGCGTCTGCAAAACGTCATCGGCGGAGATACGAATATCCAGGAGAATATAGCTACCTTCCTCAAACGCGGCCTGCGCGCCTCGCTGAAGAACGGCAACCTGTTGACCGGCGCGCTGTATATCGATCTCGACTTCTATCCAAAGGCCGAACCGATGACGGGCATGAAGAGCTTTAGCGGTTATCCAGTTATTCCTACGATGAGCGGCGGGCTGGCGCAAATTCAGCAGCGGCTGCTGGACACGCTGGATAAGATTAATAATCTGCCGCTTAACCCGATGATTGAGCAGACGACCAAGTCGCTTGCTGAAAGCCAGCGCACGATGCAGCGCCTGCAACAGACGATTGACAGCCTCAACAAGCTGATGAACAACAAGTCCACGCAGTCGCTGCCGGAAAACATGCAGTCGACGCTGCGTGAACTGAACCGCAGCATGCAGGGCTTCCAGCCGGGATCTGCGGCCTATAACAAGATGGTGGCGGATATGCAGCGTCTTGATCAGGTTCTGCGCGAGCTTACGCCGGTGCTGCGTACGTTGAACGATAAGAGCAATTCGCTGATCTTTGAGGCGAAGGAGAGAAAGGATCCCCAGCCGAAGAGGGCTAAAGAATGAAAAAGTGGCTAACGGTAATCGCTGCGCTGGCGCTGAGCGCCTGTAGCAGCAGCGAAGATGGCAAAACGTACTATCAGCTGCCTCAAAGCTCGATGCCCGCGATGCAGGCGGTGAGCCAGTCTGGCACCCATCTGTTATGGATAGAGCAGGTTGCGGTGCCTGATTATCTCGCCGGAAACGGCGTGGTTTACCAAACCAGCGATGTGCAGTTCGTTATTGCAACCAGCAATTTATGGGCGAGCCCGCTGGATCAGCAGCTGCGTAACGCCCTGGTGAGCAATCTCAGCGGGGCTTTACCCGGCTGGGTAGTGGCTTCTCAGCCGCTGGGTAACGATCAGGATATTCTGAATGTGAACGTGACAGGTTTCCATGGCCGCTACGACGGTAAAGTTATCGTCAGCGGTGAGTGGCTGCTCAATCACCAGGGAGCGCTGATAAAACGCCCGTTCCATCTTGAGCTTAAGCAGCAGGAAGATGGTTACGACGCGATGGTGAAAACGCTCGCTCAGGCGTGGCAGCAGGAGGCGCAGAGCATTGCGGGCCAGCTTACTCGCCTGAACTGATTAAAGCTTGCCGCACAAAAAAGCTGCGTTTTTCGCGCCAGCGGCGAAGCGCAGCTTTTCTTTTACGATGAGCAGATTACTTGTGCGAGATCACAGTTTTTGTACAAATGATATTTTGAGTAGCTCACAAATATGACACTGGCGTGAATTTTGCGCATTGACGATGCCGACGTTTGCAGGTATCCCTTACATGTGGTTGCACATTTTGTAATCACTGTTTTCTTTCCACCAGATAAAGAAATGAGGGAAACGAGGCATGAAGAGACAAAAACGAGATCGCCTGGAACGGGCTCATCAACGTGGTTATCAAGCAGGTATCGCAGGACGCTCCAAAGAGATATGTCCTTATCAGGCACTAAATCAGAGGTCATACTGGATGGGAGGCTGGCGAGAAGCCATGGAAGACAGGGCGGTTACCGCGTAATCACTGTCTCTTTAGAAAAGAAACCTCCGCGCCGCGGAGGTTTCACGTTTCTGGGGATCAGAAAGCGGTGGTGTCTTTGAAGAGGCCCACTTTCATATCGGTAGCGGTATAAATCACGCGGCCATCAACCAGCACTTCACCGTCTGCCATGCCCATAATCAGGCGACGGTTAATAACGCGTTTGAAATGAATACGATAGGTAACTTTTTTCGCAGCGGGCAGGATCTGTCCTGCAAGCTTAACTTCACCCACGCCAAGCGCACGACCTTTCCCTTCGCCGCCCAGCCAGCCGAGGTAAAAGCCTACCAGCTGCCACATGGCATCCAGACCCAGACAGCCAGGCATTACCGGATCGCCGATGAAGTGGCAGGCGAAGAACCACAGATCTGGATTAATATCTAATTCAGCTTCAACGTAACCTTTATCGAAGTTACCGCCGTCCTCGGTCATTTTGACCACGCGGTCCATCATCAGCATGGGTGGCGCGGGTAAGCGTGGGCCTTCAGCGCCAAACAGTTCGCCACGACCAGAGGCAAGAAGATCTTCTTTTGTATAGGATTCGCGTTTATCTACCATGTCTACAGTAAGCCTTTTTATAATGAAGCACGCAGGTTAGCTAACACGTGTACGCTCAACAAGTCCGATCAGTTGTGGTTGAACCAGTTGAGCCAACGCAGTGGCCACGGATATCGGTGCCGAATGTCCTGTGCACTGGCCTGAGCGATTCGCTCCTGGACGGCGTGCAGCAGAGTATTTTGTCCTTCGCCATCCCATGGCAGATTCGTTAATAAGGGTAGCGCATCCGCCACTTCATCGATGGCCCAGATTGAGAACTGGCCTTGTTCTACGGCGGCCAGCACGTCCTGATGAAGGCAAAGATGACGTACGTTGGCGGCGGGAATAATCACGCCCTGTTGGCCTGTCAACTCTCGCTGCTGGCAAATGCGGAAGAACCCTTCGATTTTCTCATTCAGTCCGCCAACGGGCTGCACGCGACCAAACTGGTCGACGGAACCGGTTATCGCTATATGCTGGTAAACAGGAATATTTGCGAGGGCGCTGATTAATGCGCACAGTTCGGCCATAGAGGCGCTATCGCCATCCACTTCGCTGTACGATTGTTCAAAGGTGATGGAGGCAGAAAAAGGAATTTGCTGGTCAAGCTGCAGCTCGGACATTAAAAACGCCTGCATGATCATCATGCCCTTGGCGTGAATATTGCCGCCCAGCTCCGCTTTACGCTCGACGTCCGTAAACTCCCCGTCGCCAACGTGTACAACACAGCTAATACGGGAAGGCTCACCGAACGCGCGCGGGTGACCTGGAAATTCAATGACCGACAGGGCGTTGATTTGCCCGACCATTTCCCCTTCGGTTTCAATCAGGATTTGCTCAAGCAGAATTTCATCCTGCATGCGTTCAGCAAGGTAACCTTCCCGCCACTCGCGCTGAATCAGCATCTGTGCAAGCTGCTCACCGCTAAAGGTCGCCTCCTCAGTAAAGGCGGCGACTTCGCGTAGCTGTCGGGTTAACCACAGGGGACACAGCGGCAGCGTCTCCTGATCGCCCGTATAGCGAACCGCTTCCCGCATCAGCACAGGCCAGGCGTCATGCGCAGGTGAAGGTAAACTCTTTGCTTGCGCAACCGCATGCGTCCACTGGCACCAGAGCGCGATGTCATCAGCAGAGACAATCTGGAGGTTCTCTTCAAATTCACTGTAGATAGCCTGTGAGGCCAGCTCGGGTTCCATATCCTGAAAATCCGCCAGCGATTCACGCTCGCCAACCAGGATAAGCTTCAGCTGCAGGGGCAGGGAAGGAATGCTCACCGGCAACGGGCGAGACTCGTCTGGTGAAATCCAGTCGAAACGCCCCTGGGTCACCATCTGTTTCAGACGTAACCACAGTAGCGGTTGAGCCAGAACGCTTCGTAAAGAGAGCACCAGCACGCCGCCATTTGCCCGGTGTATGGCGCCGGGAGTCAGGCTGATTTCACCTGCAAACTGGCGCACACAGCCAAAAAGCTGCTCTGTTTCGACCCAGTCAGCAACGACAACCTCGCCATGGCCGGTAAAAGAGCCATCGCTTTCTTCGGCCGGACGTAGCGTGACTCGAGTGCCTTCGATGAGGTAATGACCGCCGGTCAGCGTTTCGGCAGTCGGCCAGACGTCGCGGGCAGCGGCGGCCAGTAAATTAAGGTACTCGGACTCTTCAGCGGCTTTTACCAGCATCAGTGAGGCCGAGGCTACCGGTTGGCTCAGCTGCTCCAGGCCGTAAAACAGACGCGGCTGGACAGTAGAGAAGGGCGCAGAGTCGGTGTCATAAGGCTGCGCAAAAATTTCCTGATAACTCTCGGTATCGGGAATAAGGGCACGCCATTCAAGTCGATTAGTCGTCAAAGTCGCTATTTATTAATCAGATGTCAAAGGCGCGATTATACAAGAATAGGCCGGGCAGCACACGGTTAATGGTTGCTGACAAGCTTATCCGGTTCACAGCTTTAATTTTTCAGGTGAGCGAAAGCGGTAAAAACTGTTATCCTGAAGTAGGTTACAGGGTCACACTGAGATGGCGATGAAATATCAACAGTTAGAAAATCTCGAGAGCGGCTGGAAGTGGAAATATCTGGTGAAAAAGCACCGTGAAGGTGAGCTCATTACACGATATATCGAAGCCAGCGCGGCGAAAGAGGCCGTAGATGCGCTGCTGAAGCTGGAAAATGAACCTGTACACGTACTGAGCTGGATTGAACAGCATATGAACCCGGCGCTTCATAATCGCATGAAGCAGACTATTCGCGCCCGTCGTAAACGCTACTTTAACGCGGAACATCAGCATACACGCAAGAAATCAATCGATCTGGAGTACCTTGTATGGCAAAGGCTGGCAGGGCTTGCCCAGCGTCGTGGCTGTACGCTTTCTGAAACGATAGTGCAGTTGATTGAGGACGCGGAGCGTAAAGAGAAATACGCCAGCCAGATGTCGAATCTCAAACAGGATTTGCAGGCTCTGCTCGGTAAGGAATAAAACTTGCTGGTTGATCTATCGCGATTATCGCTTTCTTCAGACAATAAAAAACCCCGCCGAAGCGGGGTTTTTTTATAACGGTAACTTATGCCGCAGGCTGAGTTACAACGTCTTTGATACCTTTAACTTCGATCTCTACGCGACGATCCGGAGCCAAGCAATCAATCAGTTTAGCGCGTGGCGCTACGTTATCACAGGTGTTGCCAGTTACCGGGTTAGATTCGCCCATACCGCGTGGGGAGATCTTGTTAGCCGGGATACCTTTAGAGATCAGGTAATCAACAACAGACTGTGCACGTTGGTCAGACAGTTTCTGGTTGTACTGGTCAGAACCGATACGGTCGGTGAAGCCCAGAACGACAACGGAACCATCTTTAGGATCCAGGTTGCTCAGCTGGGTGTACAGCTGATCCAGTGCCTGCTGACCTTCTGGTTTCAGAGTAGATTTGTTGAAGTTGAACAGCACGTCAGACTTCAGAGTGAAGTGCTTGGTCTGTACTTCTGGCGCTGGAGCTGGAGCCGGAGCTACAACTGGTGCAGCTTCTTCCTGGCCGAAACGGTAGGAAACACCCAGGCTCAGCATGCCGTTGTCTGGACGAGTACCAACGGTTTGCGCGTCACCGATGTTGTTAACCCACTGGTATTCCAGACGGGTAGCGATGTCGCGGGTAACTGCCCACTCAACGCCGCCTGCGAATACTGGAGAAACGCCGGTATCGTGGTCTTTCAGACGACCGCCAGCACCGTTAGCGTAAGCTGCTTTGGAGTCTGCACGCCAAACCATACCACCCAGACGAGTATACACGTCCAGATCGTCAGCTACTGGGTAGCTCAGTTTAGTAGTCAGTTGAACGCCCTGAGCTTTGAAAGCACCGTTATCAACGCTGCCTTTGTATGGCATACGGCCTAACCAGTCATAACCCAGTTCGAAACCAACGTACGGGTTAACCTGATAACCACCGAAGGCACCTGCGCCCAGCTGGCTTTCGTGGGTAGGGCCGTTGCCGATACCGCTGTCATAACCGTTACCGTAGAAACCAGTATCGTGGTACTGAGACCAGCCCAGTTTACCACCTGCATACCAGGTATTATCTTTCGGTGCGGCCTGCGCTACGGTAGCGAAGCCAGCCAGTGCCACTGCAATCGCGATAGCTGTCTTTTTCATTTTTTGCGCCTCATTATCATCCAAATAGGCCATGAGCCTTAAACATCGTCAAAGCCCAGGGTTAAATCCTTCGCCCGGGTTAACGCTCAATTGTTACTCTACCGATCAGTCGGTGTTATGAAGAGCAACCCTGGCGAGCTAAAGTCTACAACGTAGTTGAAAACTTACAAGTGTGAACTCTGTCAGGCATATGAAAAAAAACGACTTGCATACACATTTAGTAACAGCTTTGCTGGCAATTCAACCGCGCCGTTTCGTGCAGAATGGCGTCAGAAGCGGCTTGCAAGGGGGATTCGCGATAAATGACAAGGCGTTGAGATTTTCGAAGAAAAAGTGCCAGGATTTATCTCAAATTTACTTAATGATACAAACTAGAATGAATTTTCAGACCGGCCCGTGGTCTGCAACCGGATCCGGGAGTCCTGGTTGGTCTCATAATAAACCCGATAGCGCTGCCTTTTTCGGCAGCGTTTGACAGGCGAAAATGTTCTTCATCGGAGAGTTCTTCAGATAACCAGCCGATAACGACGCTGTAATTTCCAGTTTGTAATGCTTTTACCATAGCATCAACGGTAAAAAGCGGATCTAACTGGCTTACCTGCATCACTTTAGTGAGAGGCAACCCTGAGGCCTGTACCCACTGCCGGCTTAATTTTTGCTGCGGGGTTAGCCACAGCTGCCAGCGCGACTGCTGGCCGAGCTGTTGCAGCAAAGGCAGTAAAACCAGCTGCGTCATCCATGGCTGATCTTCGCTGTAAACCACTTCACTGATCAATCCTCGAACATTCTTTTCTGCAAATGATTCCGCAGAGCTAAGCGCAACGGAGAGGCTGCTGCCAGGATAAGTACGATAGTTCGGTGTGTCCATAGTGAGTCCCGCCTGATGTGTTACTGTATGTTTATACAGTAATCCCTGGGCGAGCAAAGATCAATCTAAATTTCTGAAAGCATCTCGCAAATTCTTTATGTATTTCCCGGAATAGTTAAATTGTGATTGCAGCCAGCAGGCAGGTTAATTATTGTTCTGTTAGTGGAACCGGTAAACAATAAAATCGGCGTTTAGTTCATGATAATTAAGGACTTATTCATGAAATTTAAATCATATGACAGGATTCACCAGTCACAAAAATACCTCGCGCCGCTGGGCAAAATTGACTATCGATCGCAGTTCGGCGGCTATAGCCTTGCCATCGGCAACGTCGTATTCGCTATGGTGTCGGAAGGAGAACTCTACCTGCGCGCATGCGAAGAAAGCGAAACGTATTTCTTCAGCAAAGCCGCTCCACCGCTCATTTACAACAAGCGCGGAAGATCCATCGTCCTTAATTACTATCGTGTCGATGAAGACCTGTGGCGAAATCAGGAAAAGCTGCTGCAGCTTTCTCATGACGCACTTATCAATGCCCGCCGTGAGAAAGCAGTCCGCAAAACGCAAAGACGGCTTAAGGATCTGCCTAACCTTTCGGTAAATATTGAGATATGGCTCTGGGAGGCGGGAATTGCGGACCTGCGCACCCTGAAGGCTTACGGGGCCCGGCGCTCATGGATCAAACTGCGCAGCGTGAAGAAATTCGTAGGTGTGAAAATCCTTCTCGCTCTGGCCGGCGCTATCTCAGGTATCCATGAAGCAGCGCTCCCGGCAGTCACTCGCCAGGAGCTGTTAGAGTGGTATCAACGTTACGAACAACGCCACAGACGTTAATCGCTATGTTGGGCAATATGCTGTTGGAGGCGCGATATTTCTGGCAGAAGAGAGACCAGCAGCCCAATCTGCTGCAGCACAAGCGGTTCCTTCGTCTCAGGAGCTGGCTCAAGGTGCGTAATCCTTTCCGATAGCCCCGTGAGCGCCCGTTGCACTCGCTGCTCATCGGCAGGTAAGTGGTGAAGCGCATCATCAACATAACAGACCGCATCATCCAGCAGCAGCAGGATCTCATCATTATCAATTTTTTCACGATGCGCCCCCAGCGCGGACACATAGCTGTTAAAAGTATGATTGAGACATAGTAAACGGAATGCCGCCTCTCGGGTTTCAGTTGAAACCCGAGGTTCTGATGACATATTGGACACCACCGAGGCAAGATCGGCATCGCGGTTGTGCGCGTCACGGCGAGCAATACGGTATTCAAGGCGGTTGTCTCTTCCCTGATGATACTGCTCAAGAATCGCGTCCAGATAGCGGCAGTTGGCGTTAAACGCGCGTTCCACAACCAGCGGCAGACGGCGGAAGCGCCAGTCCGGCCAGATAAAACTTACCGCCGCCCATGCGATCGCACAGCCAAGCAGCGTATCAACCACGCGTGGTAACGCGACTTCAAAGCCTTCGCCAAGCAAATTGAAGCACAGCAGCACAAGCAGGGTGATAAACATGGTTGCATGCGCATACTGCACGTTACGAAACGCAAAGAATAATACGCCGGTGATGACAACCAGGATCAGCTGGCCTTCCAGCGAAGGAACAAACCATAAAATGGGCAGGCCTATCGCCACGCCAGCGAGCGTTCCGGCAATACGTAAAGCAAGGCGTCTGCGGGTGGCGCTGTAATTGGGCTGGCAGACAAAGAGGCTGGTAAGCAGGATCCAGTAACCGTGCTGCAACCCCGTAAGCTGGATAAAAGCGTAGCCTGCGCACAGCACTACCGACATACGCACAGCATGACGGAAGAGCGCCGAATCAGAGGTCAGGTTGCGGGTAAGACGCAGCCAGATATCGCTAAACCCCGTTAGTTTGTCGTCGGCAAGACGGTTTTCAGGATCGTTTTGCGGGGCGGCAAGAGCCTGTTCGGATTCGATAGTGGCAAGCTGGGCGTCTATGGCGTGCAGGTTACTTAACAGATAGCCCAGCGCCTTCATTTCGCCGGCGGCGTACTCTGTCACGTTAATCCTTTCAAGGGCGGCTTCAAGATGGATGAAGGCGCGCTCTAATCTGGCGTCATGCTGGTAGGGAATGCGTAAAAGGATTGAGCGCGAAAGCTGCTGGCAGGCCTGGGATTGCAGCGTCAGCAGGCGCTGGAAGCGAAACATAATGTCGCTATGGCGGAATTTATCCCGCAGCGCCTGATACTGGATATGTGAAGAGCTGGCCCGTTCGTGGATATCCTGTGCGACAAAATAGTAGTGCAGGGTGCGCCTGGTGCCGCGCTGGCCGCGATCGCCGCGCAAGCGAGTCAGCAGGGATGCTTTTGTCTGGTTTAGGGTGGTTACCAGCTTGCTGTTAGCCATTGCCAGCTCCAGCATCGGCGCCTGGCTTTCCTTTTCGATATCGGGATTGAACAGCGTCGCTTTGATTTCCAGGTAATCGGCCAGATGGTCATAACAGCGGGCCAGATTGTCCTGCAGCGGGCGTATCGGGAAAATAAGATGCCCGGCAAGGGTCAGCAGGTTGTACCATACGGCGCCCGCCAGCAGCAGTAGCGGTTGCTGATACCAGTGTTCGTACAATGAGATGCCGAGCATGGTGTAAATAGCGATAAGCAACGCGCCAAACGCAATAGTCGCGTAGCGCTGGCCCAGCCCGCCCAGCAGAATAAAACCGCTGGTAGAGAGCATCAGCCCCAGCGCAAACAGCCACGGCCAGGGGAACAGCAGTTCTACGGAGGCGGAGGCGATGAAAAAGCTTACCAGCGTAATCAGCAGATTGCGCAGACGCCCGGTCAGACGGTCATCCAGATCCGCCAGCGCTGCTGCAACCACGCCAAGCGTCAATGGAATAGTCAGTTTGACTTCTCCCAGCCACCAGGGCAGCGCGGCCGTGCCGCTCAGGGCAATAAAAATGCGTAAGTTGTAAAGCCAGGCGCTGTTCCGGGTGTAGCGGCGCAGTAAAGGACTAAGCATCAGGACGCAATTTCCTCTGCATTACTGAAAACGGCGCTGCGCATTGGCGGTACGTGCCGCCCGTGCGGTTTCAACGGAGACCACGCGACGACCGACGGGCCACAGGGCGATGGCGGCGATTTTAAAATTCGCAATCCCCACCGGAATACCGATGATGGTAACGCATTGCGCTATACCTGTGAGGATATGCATCACGCAAAGCCACCAGCCGAAGAAGATCAGCCAGAAAATGTTCAGTAAGGTGCCGCCCGTGTTCATGAGCACGCTTTTGCCCTGCGGGTTGAGCTCATCGACGTGGACAGCTTCATTGCCGTATGGCACAAGGGAAAGCCTGGTTATCTCCCAGCAGGAGCGAGTCAGGGGAAGCGTGAAGATAAAGATAATACTGACGAGCGTGGCCAGTAACCAGGAGAGGGTTGTCAGGAAACCACCCAGTACAAAGTTCAACACATTAAGGACCGTACGCATAAGCACTCTTCGTTGGTGAATGTCATAAATAAATAACCGCAGCAATTGTAACGCGTTTTTACTCTGGAGCGTCATTCCTTCGACGGGTAAACTTAGCGACAACTTCTTTCAGCTGCAGATAAAGCGTAATGGAACTCAAAGCGACATCCTTGGGCAAACATTTAGCACAGCATCCTTACAATCGCGTGAAATTGCTCAGCGCGGGCGTGGAGGTAAAGGGCGATCGTCACGAATACCTTATCCCGTTTAATCAACTGGTGGCGATTAACATCAAGCGCGGCCTGGTCTGGGGGGAGCTGGAGTTTGTCTTGCCGGAAGATAAGGTTGTGCGTCTGCATGGCACCGAATGGGGCGAAACCCAGCGCTTTTACCATCACCTGGACACCCTGTGGCGGGCATGGAGCGCTGAGATGAGTGAGGTCGCAGCCCGGGTGCTCGCTGAACAGCATGCCGATATCACCCGGCGTACGCTGCAGGAAAAATGGTTTAAGCGCAGCGACATGGAAGCATTGCAGCAAAATGTCTCAGCCGCTTTTGCCGCCTTGCCTCTGCCTCTGGCAAGGCTTGAAGAGTTTGATAATTGCCGTGAAGCCTGGCTTAGCTGCAAGGCGTGGCTGGAGCAGGGCGATAAGCGCCGCGAGGAGCGCAACGCGGAGTATACCGATCGCATGCTTGAGAAATATGCCGATTTTTTCCAGCAGGTGGAAAGTTCTCCGCTCAACCCTTCGCAGGCGCGCGCCGTAGTGAACGGAGAAGATGCGCTATTAGTCCTGGCGGGAGCGGGGAGCGGCAAAACCTCGGTGCTGGTGGCCCGCGCAGGCTGGTTGCTGCAACGGGGCGAGGCGACGGAAGAGCAAATTTTACTGCTGGCTTTTGGCCGCCAGGCTGCCCGGGAAATGGATCGGCGAATTGCTGAACGCCTGCACACGGATGCGATAACCGCCCGCACTTTTCACGCGCTTGCGCTGCATATCATTCAGCAAGGCGGGCGAAAATCACCGCGTATCAGCGAGCTGGAATCGGACGCCGCCGCACGGCATCAGCTTTTAATTGCAGGCTGGCGCCAGCAGTGCCGTGAGAAAAAAGCCCAGGCAAAAGGGTGGCGCGAGTGGTTAAGCGAAGAGCTGGAATGGGAGGTGCCCGAAGGCGAATACTGGCAGGACGAGCGTTTAGCCAAACGTCTGGCCAGCAGGCTTGACCGCTGGTTAGGCCTGATGCGCATGCACGGCGGCTCGCAGGCGGAAATGATCGCTGCGTGCCCGGAGGAGGTGCGCGATCTGTTTTCAAAACGCGTGAAGCTGATGGCGCCGTTATTAAAAGCCTGGAAGAGCGCCCTTAAAGCCGAGGAAGCGGTAGATTTCTCGGGCCTGATTCACCAGGCGATTAACGTGCTGGAGAAAGGGCGTTTTATTAGTCCGTGGAAACATATTCTGGTGGATGAATTCCAGGACATCTCCCCGCAGCGCGCCGCGTTGCTGGCGGCGCTACGTCGTCAGAACGCTCATGCGTCCCTTTATACGGTAGGAGATGACTGGCAGGCTATCTACCGTTTCAGCGGGGCGGAAATGGCCCTTACGACGGCATTTGCGCATCATTTCGGCGAGGGCGACCGGTGCGCGCTGGATACCACCTATCGTTTTAACGATCGCATCGGTGAAATCGCAAATACTTTTATTCAGCAGAACCCGGGCCAGCTTGCTAAACCGTTAAACAGCCTGTCAAAAGGGGATAAAAAATCGGTTACGCTGCTGGCAGATGAGCAGCTCGACAACCTTCTCGATAAGCTCAGCGGCTACGCCAGACCAGAACAACGCATTCTGGTGCTTGCTCGTTATCATCATCTGCGCCCGCCGAGTCTGGAAAAGGCGGCGACGCGCTGGCCGAAACTTAATATTGATTTTATGACTATCCATGCCAGCAAAGGGCAGCAGGCGGATTACGTTATCGTGCTGGGATTGCAGCAGGGCAAAGATGGTTTCCCGGCCGCAGCAAGGGAGTCGGTGATGGAGAAGGCATTATTGCCGCAGCCGGAAGCGTACCCGGATGCAGAGGAGCGGCGGTTATTGTATGTCGCGATGACGCGGGCACGTCATCGCGTTTGGCTGCTTTTTAATAAAAAGGAGCCTTCTGATTTTGTCGATATTCTCAAGCGACTCGGCGTGCCGGCCGCCGGCCGGCCCTGATTATTGCAGCCTTTCAGAAAGGTAGCGCTGATAATCCGGAATGAGGATTTCCACATCCTGATTAAAACCTGGCGACTGAATAATGAAATCAGCGGTAGAAAGATTGGTCGCTACCGGGATGTTCCAGACGGTAGCAAGGCGCAGCAAGGCCTTCACATCCGGATCGTGCGGTACCGCGTTAAGGGGATCCCAGAAGAAGATCAGTACGTCAATTTTCCCTTCGGAAATCAATGCCCCGACCTGTTGATCGCCGCCCATGGGGCCGCTCAGCATGGCGTTAACTTCCAGTCCGCTGGCTCGCTGAATCAAATTCCCGGTAGTGCCCGTTGCATACAGGACATGCGTCGCCAGCGCTGAGTGATGGCGTTCAACCCACTTCAGCAGCGATTTTTTACAGTGATCGTGCGCCACAAGCGCAATGTGTTTTTTAGCCGCAAGGGTGCGGATAGTTGATTCCATGGAGAAAACCCCGTTTGATTAGCATTGGCTACAGCTTACTGGAAGCCGCTGATGCTGCAAGAGAGAGCGGTAAAAATGTGCTCAAAAGCTCGCATCATTAAGATGATGGATGCTCTTTTACCCATCGTAAAAAGCGTTCGCGAGTCGCTTTATCGGCCTGGGCAAACCAGTATTTCAGCCGCTGCTCCGTCAGCGTTTCGGACGGACGAACCGGCGGATCGAGTTCAGAGGTTCTGGAGAGCAGGGCGCTGTCATCCGCCATCATAATGGCGAATTGAGGCATTGAAGCGATTTTGCCCGCTTTGTTATATCGCTGGGTATCATTTTCGTAATCACTGCCCTGCGGCGTGGACGTTGTGGTTAACACGTCAAGCCTTATGGGGATAACTACCGCGCTGCCATCAAGAAGCTGCAGATGAGGGGTATTGTCAAAAACCTCGCACTCTTTCTCATTCTCAATACGAGGCAGATTGAAATTCACCTGGCTTATTTGTTTAGTGTCAAAACTCACCACCAAAGGGGCAGAAATATACAGCCTTTGTTCACGCGCGTTTGCCCGCACGTTTTTTTCGACGCGAAAGACAATCTGGTGCGCGCCGTTGTCCAGTTCGATGCTGTCCGCCCCTTTTAATAGCGAACTGGAAACTTTTTTGCCATCAAGCACCAGCAAATCAATGTCGGTGGAAAGCTGTAAAGTGGTTGCCCACCCGAAAAAAGGCAGGAGCAGGGCGCACCAGAAGAGTATATAAGGCCCGATTTTCATGCTTTTCTCCTGCGCCAGCGCGGCCCGCATTACCTGCTCCAGAATGTATCAAAATTTTTCATAAGTGTGGCTCATTAACATATAGACATATTGTTATTATTTGCTCTCATACATCCGCATGGGAAAGATGGTGAGCCAGTAACCTTTGGCTTACACTTTTGGTTATTTCATCAAGGCGGAGAGCGGCATGAAACAGACAGATATTGAAAGTATTTTAAAAAATACGCATACCATCGCGCTGGTGGGCGCCAGCGATAAGCCCGATCGTCCGAGCTATCGGGTGATGGCATATCTGTTAAATCAGGGCTATGAGGTGATCCCCGTCTCCCCAAAAGTGGCGGGCAAAACGCTGCTGGGCCAGCAGGGCTACGGCAGCCTCGCGGAGATCCCGAAAAAAGTGGATATGGTGGATGTATTCCGCAATTCCGAAGCCGCATGGGATGTCGCCAAAGAAGCCATCGCCATTGGCGCGAAAACGCTTTGGCTGCAGCTGGGTGTTATCAATGAACAGGCGGCCGTGCTGGCCCAGGATGCAGGGCTGAAAGTGGTAATGGACAGATGTCCGGCAATTGAGATCCCGCGGCTTGGGTTAGCAAAATAAGAAAAAACCCGCAGGCGCGGGTTTTTGTCAGTTACGCAGGCGAGGTGCCTGAAGCTGTTGCCGTATAGACGCCGCCAGCTCATCCATTGAGGGCTGTTCAGGGTGCTCTTCCTGCGCCTCCCCGCTCAGCTGGGCTTCAGCAAGGTAGGTATGCATCGCCTGGCCATCTTCATCTTCCATGACGACGTGGTACCAGGGCGCCGCGCGCAAAGCGTCGTTATCAGCCAGTTCATCTTCCGCTGGTTCATCAAGGGAATATTCAGGGTCGATATCAACCACCACCCCTAAGTAGCCCAGCAGCGAATGGCGTACCTGCTGACCAATGCCGAATTTGCTGGCAATCATTGTCACCTCCCGGGAAACGTTACTCTGCATAGAGATATGCGGGCAACTTTCCACTTTTCAAGCTACATGACGCGACAGGCAAACCCTTTCAGATAAAGACCTTCCGGATAGGTTGCGATCACCGGGTGATCGGCCGCCTGACGGAACTGCTCTATAAATTGTACATCACGCCCGGCATCTACGGCGGCATCGGCAATGATTTTCTGGAATAAATCGGTGGTCATCAGGCCGGAACAGGAGAAGGTCATCAGAATGCCGCCCGGGTTCAGCAGCTGGATGGCCAGCATATTGATGTCCTTATAACCGCGGCAGGCGCCCATCAGCTGGCTTTTGTTTTCCACAAACTTAGGCGGGTCCATTACGATGACGTCAAACTTCTCGCCTGCGTCGCGATATTTACGCAGCAGCTTGAAAACATCGTCACGCAGGAATTCAGCTTTGCTGAGGTCCAGTTTGTTCAGCTCGACGTTTTGTTTTGCGATATCCAGCGCGTCCTGCGAGGTATCAACGCTCACCACCTGGCTGCAGCCGCCCATCAAAGCGGAAACGGCGAAACCGCCGGTGTACGAGAAGCAGTTCAGCACGCGTTTATCTTTCACATACTGGCGAGTGGCGAAGCGGCTGTCGCGCTGATCGAGGTAATAGCCCGTCTTGTGTCCGCCCCTGATATCCACCA
This sequence comes from Dryocola sharpae, assembly GCF_051307055.1. Classification (GTDB taxonomy): domain Bacteria; phylum Pseudomonadota; class Gammaproteobacteria; order Enterobacterales; family Enterobacteriaceae; genus Dryocola. Next base: position 1,488,672 of record NZ_CP149994.1, read on the forward strand.
GCAGCTTCATGCCGTGCTCTTCAATCGGCAGCAGGTCCGGCGGCAGTTCACCGCTAACCGGGCCCTGAGCTAACTCCATGCCCTCTTTTTTACGCACGGCAACGTCTGAACGGTCATAGATGGCGCATTGCGGATAGAGATTCTGCAGCGCCGCAACCAGGGCCGGGCGCTGGTACTCGGCGCCAGCAGAGAGCAGCTGCAGCACGAGGAAATTGCCGAAGCGGTCGATGGTCACGCCAGGCAGGCCGTCGGATTCTCCGGCGATAAGACGATAGCTGTCCAGCCCGTCACGCTTAGCAAGCCATTCCCGCCACTGCTGCGCCTGCTGCAGACGACGAGTGAAAAAGGCGATATCGATGCTTTCATTGGCATCGAATGTCCACACGCGGGCGCGGATTTGCGAAGAGGGAGAGTAGGCTGCACGCGCTAACCACTTACCCTGGCTGTCGACGATATCAATGGTTTCGCCGAGGCTGGCTTTACCTTCCACGCGAGCTACCGCGCCAGAAAACACCCACGGATGACGGCGCAATAAAGATTTTTCGCGCCCTTTGGTTAACACTAAACGTACGGTCATATTTTGTTATGCTGTTTTGCTAAGAATTGGGCGTCATTTTCCGGGTTAGCCCGGTGAAATGCAACGCAAGAACCCTAAACGGAGGAAGATATGGCATCAGTATGCACGCTTGCCTGGGTCCACGGCATGGTTCAGGGGGTTGGTTTTCGCTACAGTACGCAGCACGAAGCACAGAAACTGGGGCTGACTGGCTACGTCCGGAATATGGATGACGGCAGCGTAGAAGTGCTGGCCTGCGGTGATAAGCAGCAGGTGGAGCAGCTTGTCGACTGGCTGAAAGCGGGAGGGCCACGCAGCGCCAGGGTTGATAAAGTACTCACGGAACCACATCAACCCGACAGAGAATGGACCAGCTTTGGCGTCCGCTATTAAATACATTTCACCGGTTTGGGCAGGCCTGCAATCTTCGTGGCTTGCTTAGCCGGGCCTTTCGGAAAGAGGCGATAGAGGTAGCGACTGTTACCTTTTTCCTCGCCAAATTTATTAGCCATAGCCTTAACCAGCATGCGAATCGCCGGAGAGGTGTTAAATTCCAGGTAGAATTCACGCACAAAACGCACCACTTCCCAGTGCTCAACCGCAAGCGTAATCCCTTCTTTTTCAGCGATTACCACGGCAAGCGGCTCGCTCCACTCCGCGCTGTTTTTCAGATACCCATCGGTATCCGTTGCGATAACTTTTCCTTCAAACGTCAACATAGTCACTCGGGCTCTCATTCAAACTGGCCGCAGTGTAACAAATTTGGCCGGACAGAAAAAACAAAGCCCCGCATGAGCGAGGCTTGAATGTAACCGTGAAAAGCTGCCGTTAATCGCGGCTGGCGAAGCCCAGAATGCTCAGCAGGCTGACGAAGATGTTGTACAGAGAAACGTACAGGCTCACCGTGGCGCGAATATAGTTTGTTTCACCGCCGCGGATGATATTGCTGGTCTCAAAGAGAATGGCGCCTGAGGAGATCAGAATAAACACCGCGCTGATAGCCAGATGTAGCGCAGGCAGCTGCAGGAAGATGTTTGCAACCATGCCAACCAGCACGACCACGATGCCCGCCATCAGCATTCCACCCAGGAAAGACATGTCTTTGCGGGTGGTCAGAACATAAGCAGAGCAGCAGAAGAAGACCAGGGCAGTACCGCCCAGCGCCATGCCGATCACGTCGCCCATACCGGCGGAGAGATAAGCATTCAGAATTGGCCCGAGGATATAACCCAGGAAGCCGGTAAAGGCAAAGGCGGCAATAATCCCGCTTGGCTTATTTGCCAGACGGTAGGTCAGGAACATCAGGCCATACATGCCGACCAGCGTCAGAATCAGACCCGGGGAAGGCAGCATCAGCACGGTGCTGGCCGTGGCGACTAACGCCGAGAAGGCGAGCGTCAGGCTGAGCAGGAAATAGGTATTACGGAGCACCTTGTGGGTGCTTAGCAGTGACGAACGGTCACGCGGGGAGGTAATTATGCGATCCATTCAGAAACTCTCTCTTATTACAGGTGTATATGGTGATGGAGAATAAGCGGCACCATTATTGCACGAAAGCTTTTTTACCCATCTTTACCTGTTAGGGTCAAAAAATCCGTTCAGAAATTGTTCCATATCTGTCCCTTATAGGTTCCTGAAAAATATTGCGTTATCGCGCGGTCATGACTAAAAGTGGTAACCGTACCGTCATTAATAACTCAAATAAGGCGCGTTTAATGAAAGCAAACCACAACACGTTCACTAAATCTATTATCGCTCTGAGCCTGATGAGCGCAGCTTCCGGCGCCTGGGCCGCTAACGTACCGGCAGGAACTCAGCTTGCAGCAAAACAGGAGCTTGTCCGTAACAACGGCAGCGAACCCGCCTCCCTGGATCCCCATAAAGTCGAAAGCGATGTCGAATTTAATCTCATCAGCGACTTTTTCGACGGCCTGGTAGCCGTGCGCAGCGACGGTTCAATTGAACCGCGTCTGGCGGAAAAATGGGAAGAAAAAGATAGCACCGTCTGGACGTTTCATTTACGTCCGGGCATTAAATGGTCGAACGGTCAGCCAATCACGGCGGAAGATGTGGTCTGGAGCTGGCAGCGTCTGGTCGATCCGAAAACCGCTTCTCCTTATGCAAGCTATCTCGGCAACATGCATCTGAAAAATGCGGCTGACATCGCGCAGGGGACTAAGCCTGCGGATACGCTCGGTATCAAAGCGCTGGATGCCGACACGCTTGAGATAACCCTCACTCAGCCGACGGCCGCCTTTCTTGCCATGCTGGCGCACCCATCGCTGGTTCCTGTTGATAAAGCCCTTATTGAAAAATTTGGCGAGAAATGGACCCAGCCCGGTAATTTTGCCGGCAGCGGGGCGTATAAGCCCGTTCAGTGGGTGGTGAATGAGAAGATCGTTGCTGAAAGAAATGCCCAATACTGGGACAACAAACACACCGTTATTAATAAGGTAACCTATCTGCCAATCAGTTCCGAGACGGCAGACATCAATCGCTATAAGGCAGGTGAAATCGATATCGTTTACTCCCTGCCGCAAACGCTGTTCGCTTCTTTGAAAAAAGCCATGCCGGATCAGGTGCACGTTACGCCAAAACTTGCGACCTACTACTTTGAGTTCAACACCACCAAAGCGCCCTTTAACGATGCACGGGTTCGCCGGGCGCTGAATATGGCGCTGGATAAAGAGATCATCGCGGATAAGGTGCTGGGCCAGGGACAAATTCCCGCCTGGGTCATCAGCCAGAAGAAAATCGGCGGGGTGGAGCTGAAATCTCCTGACTACGCAAGCTGGAGCCATGAAAAACGAGTCGCAGAGGCGAAAAAGCTTCTGGCAGCAGCGGGATACAACGCTGAGCACCCGTTAAGCTTTAATCTGCTGTACAACACCTCTGAAAACCATAAGCGTATTGCTATCGCGGTCAGCTCTATGTGGAGCAAAAACCTGGGCGTGGATGCGAAGCTGCAAAACCAGGAATGGAAAACCATGCTCGACACCATGCACAGCGGCAATTTTGACGCGGTGCGCTATGCATGGATAGCGGATTATGATGACGCCTCGACCTTCCTGAATAACTTCCGCACCGGCGACAGCGAAAACACTTCCCAGTATACCAACGCCAGGTTTGATGAAGCGTTAAAGAACGCTGCGAAAGCGGATAACGTTGAGGAGAGGGGTAAATTTTATCAGCAGGCGGAAAACCAGCTTGCCGAAGATGTACCGGCCATTCCGGTTTATCACTACGTACTCGCTCAGCTGGTAAAACCTTTCGTGGGAGGATACGCGCCGAGCAACCTCGGGTTCTACTACACGAAAGATATGTACATCAAAAAACACTAAATCCCTGCGGGAAAGGTGTTGTCAAACTGGTCAAATTGTTGATGTTTCAGTCAAACAACGCAAATTTGGCTGTTTTTCAGGCGAACGAACAAAATCGTGCTTTACATGAAGTATGGGTATGTTTATAGTTCGCCTCGTTGGAAGTGTGGCCGAGCGGTTGAAGGCACCGGTCTTGAAAACCGGCGACCCGAAAGGGTTCCAGAGTTCGAATCTCTGCGCTTCCGCCAACATTTAAGCCCGAGCTTGTTACAAGCTCGGGCTTTTTCGTTTTTGTCGTTTGGTTCATAAGCTGACGTCGCCTAAATTTGTAGTGAAACACCTGCGGTAAGCTTCACGGCGGCGCATAAAGTTGCATCATTTCGACAGGAAGAAGGCGCTGATTCCTGGGCAGAAAACCAGGAGAATATTGGCGCCGGTATTGACTTATTTTTCCCAGTAAGGCGGCTCACCAATTTTTTGCACAATAAAATCAATAAACGTCCTGACCTTATGGGAGACGAGTTTTTTCTGCGGATAAACAATCCAGATTGCCGTATCGCTGGGAAACAGACTGAACTCCCAGCCCGGGAATACCCTCTTAATGCGCCCGCTTTTCTTTTCCTGCCATGATAACCAGTCGGGGAGGATGGCAATACCCGAATGATGGCAGCAGGAATACAGCATTGCTGCGCTGTCATTAACGCTGAACCGATAGTTAATGGGAGCCCTTAGCCATTCGTCCCCGGGACCCGATTCTCGCGCATACCAGCCGGTGCCGTGAAGGCGAGAAAACATGATGATATTCAACCCCTTTTGCACAATCATTGGATCCCTGGGATTATCCGGCGGCGAATTTTTCTCTATCCACTCGCTGCTTGCCCAGGCATAACGCTTCTGTGAAGCCAGCTTGCGGGCGTGGATCGTCGAATCAGGAAGCGCGCCGATGCGGATACTCAAATCTATTCTGGCCTCAATTAAATCCTGCACCTCGTCGTTAAAGCTGATATCCAACGAGATATTAGGATGTAACCGAAGAAACTCATCCACAAAAGGCATCACGTGCAGCCTGCCAAATGTGCTCGGAACGCTGATGCGCAGAAGGCCCGTCGGCTGTTTATCCATCGCCGAGGTTAAATTACGGGCCTCTTCCCACTGCAGTAACAGCTGCAGGGCATGAGAGTAAAAGAATTCCCCGGACTCGGTAAGCGTCAGGCCGCGCGTTGAACGATTAAAGAGGGTGACCTGTAAATATTCTTCCAGCTCGGAAATATGGCGGGAGACAGTCGAGACTTCGATATTCAGCGCCCTGGCCGCGGCGCTAAAGCTGTTCAGGTCTGCCGCGCTGACGAACGTTCTGATTGCGGAAAAATGGTTCATCGAGTTTTTCCCCTGTTTTTATAATGACGATATTTTTTGGCAATCGGATGCTCGTTGATTAACACAGATTAACACACTCCTTCACAGGCTTTTCACGGGCCTCCCGTTAGTCAGAAGGCCTGAGTTAACATTTATTTTGCCGATACGCGCCAGACCGTGTTGCCGACGTCATCGGCAATTATTAGCGCGCCATGCTTATCCTGCGCTAAGCCCACAGGCGCGCCATAAAGCTCTTTTTCATCGCCGGACACAAAACCACTGACCGCTGTCTCTGGGGAGCCTACCGGTTTGCCGTTCTTAAAGGCCACAAACGAAACCTGATAGCCATTGAGCGGAGAACGATCCCAGCTGCCGTGCTCGCTGATAAACGCCCCGCCCTGGTATTTCTGCGGCAGCGTGTGGCCGGTATAGAACAGCAGTCCCAGGGGAGCTACGTGAGAGCTTAGCGCGTAGTCAGGCTTAATCGCTTTAGCGACCATATCGGGGCGAGGGGGCTGCGCACGGCGATCGACATGCTGGCCGAAATAACTCCATGGCCAGCCGTAAAAGCCGCCTTCCTGAACGGAGGTAAGATAGTCTGGCACCAGGTCAGCGCCTATCTCATCGCGTTCGTTTGCGATAGCCCAGAGTTTTCCGGTGCGGGGCTCCCAGTCCAGGCCGGTCGGATTACGGATACCGCTGGCGAAAATGCGGCTCGCTCCCGTCCGCGTATCAACTTCAAGCACGTTTGCACGGCGGTACTCAACGTCGAGCCCATTTTCAGTAATATTGCTGTTAGAGCCCACTCCGACATAGAGCTTTGTCCCGTCAGGGCTGGCCAGGAGCGCTTTTGTCCAGTGATGGTTAATGGTGTTCGGCAGATCGGCCAGCTCGGTGCCCGGGTCACTGATATGCGTTTCTCCGGCCTCGTAGCGATAGCGCATGATGCTGTCGGTGTTGGCCACATATAAGCTATCGCCGATTAACTGCACGCCGAAAGGCGAGTGAAGATGCTCCAGGAAGAGATGTTTCTCCCAGCCATTGCTCCCCCTACGTAATAACGTGATGCGGTTGCCGCCTTTACCCCCTTTGCCAGACTGGTTTTTGACGATACCGGCGATAAGCTGCTTTGGCGTTGTCAGCGGCTCTGTGCCGGGACTGTTGCTTTCCACTACCAGCACGTCATCGTTCGGCAGGACATAGACCCCGCGCGGGTGCATAAAACCATCCGCCATTTTTTCAATACGCAGTCCGGCGGCTACCCGAGGCTGCATGCTGCCTTTCCAGCCCACGCCGGAAGGAACCTGCATCGGCGGCATCAGAAAGTCCCGCGCTTTTGGCATCACCGGATCCGGGCCGGTTTGCTGAGCGGGGGTTAGCTTCGCTTTTTCATCACAGCCCGTCAGGGCCAGGGAGAGCGTCAACATAGCGGGAAGGGTGAGGAGTAATTTATTCATGGTTACAGCCTGTAGACTTTCCGTTCCCCGCGGACCAGGCGACGTTTGCCAAAAGCAGGCAGGCAACGGTAATGATTGAATAGAGCAAATTCTGTGGCGCAACGGCATAGGCATCGCGGCTGTGTACAAAACAGTTCAGAATGGCGGAAATAACCGCTATCACATTCAGCCAGAAATGAATTTTTATCGCTGAAAGCTGAGGATATGAGCTGCCAACCCAAACCTGAAATAAATTAATTAGCCGTGGAATGATGGCAAAAATAAGGCCCAGAGCGATAAGCCAGCTGGCGCTTTTAGCCCACATTACGTTGGTGCTGTAAACATAAATAATATCGAAGGTAAGGGCGGCAATAAAAAATCCATAAGGTATCGGGTTTAACAGTTCATAGATAATCGACGCGATTTTACTGCGACGATTTAACGCATGGGTACGCATTATTAATTCCTTGGGATGAGAAAAGACGCGCTGTAAGCTGCATATAAAATTATGATAACACGTTGAATGATAAATAAAGTTAATGACTCTGGGCTAGCCTTCACACTAAATTATATCTAAATCAACGCATTACATATTATTATCCATATTCTTAATGATTTGGGTATGCCTAAAAAAGCAAATCTGTTTTGCGGGAATCAACATACTTAATCAATTAATAATCAGTTATCGTTCCGGGCGGAAAATTGTGACGGCACGCTGCGCGCCCTTCTGCGCCTGTCCGCCAGGTGCAGAGTTAACTGTCAGCGTGCGGCCGGCGATTAATAATATTAATCCGCATGTGAGAGGATATATGAATAGCTTACCTGAAGTGGCCGTGCTGGGCCTTGGCGCGATGGGCCACGCTTTTGCAAGTAATTTATTGAAGGGCGGGTTCAGGGTTAACGCATGGAATCGTTCTGCGGAACGAGGCGTTGACCTGTTATCCGGCGGCCTGAAGCTGCATGCAATGCCGCAACAGGCCGTTGCGGGCGCGGATGTCATCGTCTCTGTTCTGGCCGATGGCGATGCGACGATCAACGTGATAAAGCAGATGTCGCCGGGCTGTAAGGAGACCGCCATCTTTTGCCAGATGGGGACCATCGGCGTTCAGGAAACAGAAAATGCCATCGCTACGTTAAAGCAGCTCCGGCCGGCGATGCTCTATGTTGACACACCGGTGTCGGGAACCAAAGCTCCGGCGGAAAATGCGCAGATTCTGATCCTGGCAAGCGGGCAACGTGATAAATGTGCCGCCGCCGAAACGGTGTTTTCCGCCATCTCCCGCGGAACGCAATGGTTTGGCGAGGCCGGAAACAGTCAAAAAATGAAGCTGGTTCTCAATAGCTGGCTGATTGCGATGATGCAGGGGGTTGCCGAGAGTATGCAGCTTGCGAAACAGTTTGGCTTTACGCCCAACCAGTTCTGGCATGCTCTGGATGGCGGCCCGCTGGCCGCGCCTTATGTGAAAGCAAAACTGGATGCGATTGCGAAAAACGATTACGCCCCGCAAATGCAGCTCCAGCACGCGCTGAAGGACGCAAAACTGGCGCTGACGTCGGCAGAACCCACGACGCTCCCCGTTCTTACTAAGATAGCGGAAGTCTGGGAAAAAGTGGCCGCGGAGGGTTTTGCCCATCAAGATCTTTCCTCGATCTACGAGTGGCTGGATAAGCATAAATAGATTTTTGGCTGGACAAAAAAGCCGGGTCAACAAACCCGGCTTTATTACTACCTGTTACGTGTTAATGAAACGAGTCAGATAATACTGATAACTTTCCAGAAACCGGGTTTTACAAATATCATCCATGCTGCCGGTCACCTGTTCCATATTCATCTTCCGGCCCTGTGAATTCATCCGGGCCAGACTGAAAGCAACAAAATCAAAATCTTTTTGCGGCTGCTTTTGCGTATTCTGTACGTATTGCATATCCCTCCTGTTATATTTCAGTGAACAATAAGGTTATATGCTTCTTTATCTTTAGTATGGCAGCATTCTGCGTATATTTCCTGCCGGGAAAGAGAAAATAATATGATGTTGTTAATATTCAGCGCTGCTAATTAGCCTGGCCGCTACCTCAACGCCCGCGGCATCCTGCGGACGTAACCACTTTATGATCTTTCTCACAAAAACCAACTAAAACAACATAAGGCAACATGCGCTAAATAACAGGTTAAATCCCTTTATATAAAGCTTAATTTTAGTTTTTAATTCCAATATAGATTTAATATATAGTTATTTAATCTGTTTTTAACTGGCTTTACGCTTTGGTGTGCGCTGTTTTTATGTTGATATGTTTTGTTTTGTCTGTGATTATCGTGAAAACAACAAAGCTGGCAGCATCGGTAGAACATCTTATCTATGAGGTTTTTATGAAAAAGATAGCCATCATTGGAAGCAGTGGGGGAAACCTCTATAACCTCGGCGGGGCCGATCCGGATAAATTACTGGCGGAGATTTATGCCCAGTGCGATTCGGCAGGCATCGAGGTTGGCGCCGTTCAGTTTATCGCGGCGGAAGCGTCAATGGACAATGCAAAACCCGGCACGCCTGCAGGCGTTTATACGCTGCCGGCAGGCAGTGGAACAAAGCCGAAACGGACATACGACGGTAAACTGGCTGACGTGAATGAGGCGGTGAAAGAAACGGATGCAGCCATTGCCGAAGAAATCCGCAAGGGCAACATCCACGGGCTGGTGGTCATGAGCGCTGACCCGAGCCGGGCGAACCGTGAAGTATTCAGGGCCGCGGCGGATACCAAAGTACCCATTGTGGGAACCGGCGGTACTTCCATGGCCATGATCGCCGCTTCCGGGGCAAAAGTTATTGCCACTTCGGGTACAACCGGGACGACAAGCCGTACGCGCGCGGTTTCATTCGTTGCCTCCCTGGCAAAACACTGGGGCATGAAATATCGTCCGAACCTGGGCGGAGCAACGTCAGGTAATCCGGGATCGGACAAAAGCCTGCTTAAGCGTATTAACATCCGCAGCATAATGATCCCTGCGCTGCCGGGCTTTATCGCTATGGCCGTTGTGCTGGCTGCCAGCCACATCCCCGGGCTGGAAAAGCTCAACGATATTTTTGAAATCCTCCTTAAAGGCCTGCCTGTGCTGGTCGCCGTGCTGGCAGCCAAACAGGTGTCTGAACTCGATGAAGTCTCCATTGTGTCAGGGATTGTCGCAGGCGTGCTATCCGTGGAAGGGGGCCTGATCGGGGGCATTGTTGGCGGCCTGCTTGCCGGTATCTTTGTACGCTATCTTTTCGAATTGTGCCTGAACTGGCGATTCCCAATGACCACCGTCAACATCGTGGCGGGCGGGATATCGGGCCTTGCCGCAGGGCTTATCATGCACTATCTGCTGAGCCCGCTTGCGCTGCTGGCCGGCGACTATATCAAGCTGGCGCTCTCGGCCGCGCTCGCTTACAGCCCAATCCTGGCAGGTCTGCTTGCTGGTTTAGTTATCTGGCCGGCTATTCTCGCAGGCATCTACCATGCCGTCATTTTGCCGCTGGTTCTGCTGGAGATGGAGAAATCCGGCGTCAGCTTCCTCGGCGCTGTGGATATGGTCGGCCTGGTAATGGTGGCCGCAGGTATCAACCTCGCCAATGTTCTCGCTCCCCGTGAGAGAAGCGAGGCCGCAGTGGCCACGCCTGGCCTGCTCATCAACCTGGGGTTCGGGACGTTCGTGGAGTCCGCCTATCCCTTCATGTTTGCTAATAAGGTGGTGTTCATCTCAGCCATTGCTTATGCGGGCCTGGGGGGAATGATGCTGGGCTATTTCCAGGTGATGGGCGTGGCCTACGTCCCGGCTTTCGTTTCTCCGTTCATGTCCAACAATGCCCTGTATATGGCCATTGTGATGGTGACCGTAATGGTTCTGACCTGTATCACGACCGTTATCGCCAACCGTTTCAAAGCCATCGTTAAGAAAGAAGAGGCTACACAGGTAGCTCAGTCGGTTAAATAACTCACCAGTCATAAAGAGGTACATCATGTTTAAAGGTGATATGAATAAAAAACGTGCCGCAGCCATCAGGAAAGTTAAAGATGCGATTGCGCTGCACGGCGGCCAGACAATTTTAAGTACAGGGATCACTGGTGACGATGCACGCCTTGCCAAAGCGGTCTGCGAAGCCGGCGTGAAGCTGCTTGAGCCTAACCATCCTGCGTTAGCGCTGGCCCGCGGACATCGCGGCGTAACTAATATGCACGCGGCTGAGCAGATCCGTCATGAAATCAGCAATACCCAGATGGCAGAAGCCTGTCAGGGAGTCCGCAATGTCGTACCTGATGACGTATTTATCACGGTAGGCATTTCGGGAGGATTCACTGAAACCCTGCCGGTGCCGCTGACCGATGAACATATTCTGGAAATTGCCCGCTCTGGAGCCGATGGATTACATACGCACAAATCGGACTGGGACGATCTGAAAGAAGTCGTCGACCTTTCCCATAAATATGGCCTTACCGTTGATGCCTACATCGGGCATCCGGACGATATGCACACCTTCGGTCTTCCCGCGCGGACGCCGGAAGAGGTCGCCCTGGTGGCAAAGCGTATGCAGGACATAGGCGTAGATATGATCGGCCTGATGACCGGAATGAGCTATGAAGGCGTAGCCGCAGGCGAAATTCCGCAGGTTATTAAGGATCGTCTCCATGCGCTGGTAAATGCTGTCGACGTACCTACCCTGGCGGAGGGCGGAATCAACGTTCGTAACGCCCAGGCCTTTCGTAATACGGGGGTGAACATTCTGGTTGTCGGCACGGCTATCGACAACATGGTGCAGGCAGCGGCAAAAGAAGCCGTGCTGCCGTTCATCCAGCATTAACCCTGTTTTTCGGGGCCTCAGGGCCCCTTTTTTGGAGCGGATAAATGAAATTGCTTGCTATTGATATGGATGGCACCCTGCTCAACTCGCAAGGGCATATCTCTTTCGAGAACCGTCAGGCTTTATCAACTTTCGTTACCCGTACTAACGGCGCCATCGCCATATGTTCAGCTCGCCCTTTGAGCACGCTGCTGAAATTGCTTGATACCCAGCAGGTATTGCCTCTGGTGCGTTATGTGGCGGGGTTCAACGGCAGTCAGATCTTCGACGCTATGGAAAACGAGCTTTTGTTCGAACGTATAATGACAGGGGAGGAGATTCGCGGCGTGGATGCGGCCGTGAAGCTATGCCAGTACGACCACCATTTCTTTACCGCCAACAAAATTATGCATCGTAACGACAAGCCGGTGTCGCCATATTCCCGGTACGAAGCAGAGGTTTTTGGGCTGCCTCTGGAAAGGTATTCCCTGACGGACATTTATCACGCTGCTGATATTTTTAAAATCACCTTGTGCGGCGATAAACTCAGCGTTCCGTTGTGGCAGAAAGCTGTTGAACGCCATCTGCCGGTGGAATTCAGCTGCATGGCAACAGGCGCTAATTATATTGATATCCAGCCTGTGGGTGTTGATAAAGGAAGCGTAGTGGAGCAGATAAAAACCTCGCTTAAACTGGACGAGCAAGATGTCATCGCCATTGGCGATCGGCAAAACGATCTGCCGATGTTTAACGCCGCAGGAACAAAAGTTGCCATGGGTAACGCGGTCAAAACGCTGCGGCAGGCTGCCGATATCGTGACCCTGGACAACGACCGGCACGGCGTGGCGTATGCGATTAAGCAATTGATTTAACAATAAGGAAACGGTATATTTTGCCGGACATATTGCCATGGGAGTCGCCCCTGCATGAACCCGGTTTCAAGGAAAAATTACATACTTGATGCTCTGAAAAAAACAGGGGAAGTGACAGTTATCCGTCTTGCTGAAGAGCTGAAAGTAACTTCAGAAACTATTCGTCGCGATCTGTCGCAGCTTGCCGATGAAGGCCAGCTGGTGAAGATCCACGGCGGCGCGCTGCGCAAGCAGATTTTCCGTGAAGATAACTTCTCTGAAAGGCTCAAAACCATGCGGCCAGCCAAAGAGGCCATTGGTCGCGCGGCCGTATCGCTGATTTCAGCCAACGATATTATCTTCATTGATTCCTGTACCACCACCCTGATATTCGCGGCGCAGTTTCCTGCGGTACCGCTGACCGTCTTTACCAACTCCTCGCTGATCGCCGAATCCATCAAGCAGAATAACCCTTATGCCCGGGTATATGTTCTGGGGGGAGAATATAATCTGGAATTCCGGGCCAATCTGGGGGCTGCCGTCGTCGAGCAGTTAAACAGCATTCAGGCTGATATCTGTTTTCTGGGGGCCGGCGGCCTTACCCGGTCAGGCGGTATCCAGGTGAAAAGCATCGATGAGGCCTATGTCTCAAAGGCCATGTTACGGATGAGCAAGAAGAAAGTTATTCTGGCTGACCATACAAAATTTGGCCAGGAGGGCGTAATGAGCATCGCCACCCCAGGCGAAATAGACTGCATCATTACCGACGCTCTTCTGGATAAAGACGCTTACCCGTTTGCAGATTTTAATAACAAAATCACTCTGGCCTGATCTCGCCAGGCTTTGTGTTGCTCTATCAATCCCGCGTTTTACCATCAGCATACATAATGGCTGGCCGATGGCCGGTTCTGCATAAACTCTCCTTTCATCGATTAGCGTCGAGCTGAATATGTCAGTCATTTCTGCGGATCGCGGAAATTAATCCCGGGTAATGCCTGCTTACACAGGGCCGCTCCTGCAGAAAGCGGCGTCAGCAGATAATGTGACGGCGTTCCGCTGGGTAAAATTCCCGTCACTGAGTCAGCAGCGGCGGCAAATGAAGCCTGCCTGAGGCAACCGCGTCTCTTTTCGATACTGAGTTGCTTCTGGCTGCGCTTTTACAAAAAAGAGCGAAAACAAGCGCTCCCGTTTACCGGGAGCGTGATATTTACTGGCTGACAGGGAAGGGAATCGCGCTGTTAATACGCAGCTCATTTTCATCAAAGACCATGCAGTGCTTCGGATCAAACGCCACGCTGATTTTCTGCCAGGGTTTGAACTGCACATCGCCGGGCAGCAGGATTTTAACGTTATCATGACCGTAGCATTGCCCGAACAGGTAGGTGTTATTACCCAACCGCTCCACAACTTCACAGTTGAATTCCAGTGCCGTACCCTGGGTAGTATTGGTAGACAGATGCTCAGGACGGATGCCCAGCGTAATGCTATCGCCCCGCTGGAGCGGTGCGGTATCCAGCGCAAGCGTTAGCGTCTGGTTTTGCGCCACGCTGACGGTGAGTTCGCCGGGCTGCCAGGCTAACACGGTAACAGGCAGGAAGTTCATTTTGGGTGAGCCGATGAAACCCGCCACAAATTTATTCACCGGATTGTAGTAAAGGCTCATAGGCGCGCCGATCTGCTCGACTTTTCCGTAGTTCATCACCACGATTTTGTCCGCAAGCGTCATTGCCTCAATCTGGTCATGCGTCACATACACCATGGTGACCTTCATTTCCTGATGAAGCTTGGCGATATGCAGACGCATATCCACGCGCAGTTCGGCATCCAGGTTTGAGAGCGGTTCATCGAACATAAACACCTGCGGATTGCGCACGATGGCGCGGCCAATCGCCACGCGCTGGCGCTGACCGCCGGAGAGCTGCTTTGGTTTACGATCCAGCAGATGAGAAAGCTGCAGTGTTTTCGCCACCATCTCCACCTGATGACGGATCTCCTCTTTCGGCACTTTATTAACCTTCAGGCCGTAACCCATGTTCTCCGCAACCGTCATATGTGGGTAGAGCGCATAAGACTGAAATACCATCGCCACGCCGCGGTGCGCGGGCGCCACATCGTTCATCACCTCATCGCCAATCAGCACTTCGCCGTCGCTCACCTCTTCCAGGCCCGCGATCATGCGCAGCAGCGTAGATTTACCGCAGCCGGACGGGCCGACAAACACCGCAAACTCACCGTCTTCAATGTCAAGATTAATATTGTGCAGCGTCTCGGTTTTGCCGAATCGCTTGGTGACATTCCTAAGTCTGATATTGGACATCAACGTTCCTCGAAGTAATTAGCCGTTGTTTGCCGTTGGGTTTTACGGATGCTGACGCCATCTCTGTATTACGTATAACAATTCAGCAAATAGATGCTCAACAGCGTTTAATTCATGGCGTGACTATAACTTTCAGCGTGTTAGCTCCCTATATGTAAGTTTCATTTCTGCAAAGTGGATCACACAACTAGCAGTTTTTTATCGTGTTAATCCGCCATCAAGTGTAGCGTATAACAAATGCGAAGCGCCCGGCGGTGTCTCGGTTAAATGCCTTGTGGCCGCGATTAATGCCCACGGCTTCGCAAAATATAACCATTAAAAAACGCGAAATTGTTATACCTTCACATGAGGTTGATAATGAAAAAGAACATCCTTACTGCACTACTTCTCTCAACGCTTGCCGGTGGGCAGCTTATCAGTCTGTCCGCTTATGGCGCGCAGCAGCTTAATGTGTGGGAAGACATCAAAAAATCTCCGGGCATCAAAGATGCCGTTAGCGCCTTTGAAAAACAGTACAACGTTAAGGTCAACGTACAGGAGATGCCTTATGCGCAGCAGCTGGAAAAGCTGCGGCTTGACGGCCCGGCGGGCATTGGGCCAGACGTGTTGGTCATTCCCAACGATCAGCTTGGCGGGGCGGTTGTGCAAGGGCTGCTGGCCCCTGTGAATCTGGACAAAACGAAGCTTGACGTTTTCACGCCAGCATCGGTTCAGGCTTTCAATATGGATAACGTTCAGTACGGCGTGCCAAAAGCCGTTGAGACGCTGGTGCTTATCTATAACAAAGACCTGATCGCAAGGCCGCTCGACACCCTGCAGGAATGGTTCGACTACTCGAAAAAACAGCGTGAGCAGGATAAATACGGTCTTCTGGCCAAGTTTGACCAGATCTACTACAGCTGGGGCGCTATTGGTCCCATGGGCGGCTATATCTTTGGCGACAACGGCAAAGGCGGCTTAAACGCGCAGGATATAGGCCTTAACAAGCCGGGGGCTGTGGAAGCCGTCACCTTCCTGAAAAAGTTTTATACCGAGAAAGTTTTCCCGGCGGGGATCGTTGGCGATAACGGCCTGAACGCCATCGACTCGCTGTTTACTGAGAAAAAAGCGGCGGCGGTGATTAACGGTCCCTGGGCGTTCCAGCCCTATGAAGCCGCCGGAATCAACTTTGGCGTGGCGCCATTACCGCTGCTGCCGGACGGCAAGCCGATGAGCTCGTTCCTCGGTGTAAAAGGATATGTCGTCTCGACCTGGAGCAAAGATAAAGCGCTGTCGCAGCAGTTTATTGAGTTCATCAACCAGCCCCAGTATGTGAAAAAGCGTTACATCGCTACCCGTGAAATCCCGCCGATGACGGCCATGATTGACGAGCCGATGATAAAAAATGACGAAAAGGCAAGCGCGGTCGCCGTGCAGTCCGCCCGTGCAACACCGATGCCCGGTATTCCGGAAATGGGTGAAGTGTGGGGGCCGGCCAACGCAGCGCTGGAGCTGAGCCTTACCGGCAAGCAGGAGCCGAAGGCCGCGCTCGATAGCGCAGAGAAGCAAATCAAAATGCAGATTGAAGCCATGCAGGCCAGCAACCAGTAATCGCTTTGTAGTAACAGAATGGGAGGGAGGCCTCCCGTTTTCAGAAGGAGTCATGTGTGATTATCAGTCCCAGCGGAAATATTGCGAAAGCGCATAGCGCAGGCCGCCATGCCTGGCGCGGCCTGTTATTGGCTGTCGTACCGGGGTTTGGCCAGTTTTATCACCGCCAGTGGCTGAAAGGGATCGTCTTCCTGGCGCTGCTGAGCAGCTTTATGGGCATTTTTTCTGATTTCCTGCGTGAGGGCCTGTGGGGGCTGTATACGCTGGGTGAAGAAGTGCCGCGAGATAACTCAATATTTTTGCTGGCAGAAGGCATAATCAGCCTGCTGATTATGGGCTTTGGCGTCAGCGTCTATTATTTGTCACTGCGCGACGCGTGGATTAACGGCAAAAAACGCGACGAAGGCCAGCAGCTCAACAGCGTGCGCAAACAGTATCAACTATTGCTGAGCGAAGGATTTCCTTATCTGATGATCACCCCTGGCTTTATTTTGCTGGTGTTCGTGGTTATCTTCCCCATTCTGTTCGGTTTTGCCATCGCTTTTACCAACTACAACCTCTATCACACGCCGCCCGCAAAGCTTGTGGACTGGGTAGGGTTTAAAAACTTCGTCAATATTTTTACCCTGTCTATCTGGCGTTCGACCTTCTTTGACGTTCTGCAATGGACGGTGGTCTGGACCCTGCTTGCCACTACCCTGCAGTGCGCCGTTGGCGTCATGCTTGCAATTCTGGTTAATCAAAAGGATCTCCGCTTTAAACCGCTGATTCGCACCATCTTTATCCTGCCCTGGGCGGTACCGGGTTTCGTCACCATTCTCGTATTCGCCGGGATGTTTAATGACACCTTTGGGGTTATCAACAATGCGATTCTGGCCTTCTTTAACATCAGTCCGAAAGCGTGGATGACCGATCCGTTCTGGACCAAAACGGCGCTAATCATGATGCAGACCTGGCTGGGTTTCCCGTTCGTCTTTGCGATGACGACCGGTGTGCTGCAGGCCATTCCGGACGATCTCTACGAAGCGGCCACCATGGACGGCGCCAGCACCCTGACGAAGCTGCGTACTATTACGTTGCCGCTGGTTCTCTACTCCATTGCGCCAATTCTTATCACTCAGTACACCTTCAACTTTAATAATTTCAATATTATATATCTGTTTAACAACGGCGGGCCGGCCGTGGTGGGCTCAAACGCCGGTGGAACTGACATCCTGGTTTCCTGGATCTACAAGCTGACTATGTCGTCTTCGCAGTATGCCATTGCGGCAACCATCACCATCCTGCTGTCGATCTTCGTGGTTGGCCTGGCGCTGTGGCAGTTCCGCGCCACGAAATCATTCAAAAATGATGACATGGCATAAGGGCAGAATTATGGCTAAATCACCAAGCATCAAACGTGAAAAATGGATCCGCCTCTCTCTTTCCTGGATGGTTATCCTGGCGGTGTCGGCGATCGTTATCTATCCGCTTATCTGGACCGTTGGCGCATCGCTTAACGCGGGCAACAGCCTGCTCAGCACGTCGATCATCCCGGAAAATCTTTCGTTCCAGCATTATGCAGACTTGTTTAACGGGCAGGTCAATTACATGACCTGGTACTGGAACTCAATGAAAATCAGCTTCCTTACTATGATCCTGACGCTGATTAGCGTCAGCTTCACCGCCTATGCCTTCTCGCGATTTCGCTTCAGGGGGCGACAAAACGGTCTGATGCTGTTCCTTTTGCTGCAGATGATCCCGCAGTTCTCGGCGCTGATAGCGATTTTTGTCCTCTCCCAGCTGCTGGGGCTTATCAATAGTCATCTGGCGCTGGTGCTGATTTATGTTGCCGGCATGATCCCGATGAACACCTGGCTGATGAAGGGCTATCTCGATGCCATTCCTAAAGATCTGGACGAATCGGCGCGCATGGACGGAGCCAGTAATTTCCGCATATTTATCGAGATAATCATGCCGCTGTCAAAGCCGATTGTGGCGGTTGTGGCCCTGTTTTCATTTACCGGCCCGCTGGGAGATTTCATTCTCTCCAGCACCATCCTGCGCACTCCGGACAAATATACGCTTCCCATCGGGCTGTATAACCTGGTGGCGCAGAAAATGGGCGCCAGTTACACCACCTATGCCGCAGGCGCGGTCCTGATTGCGGTGCCGGTGGCCATCTTCTACCTGGCGTTACAAAAATACTTTGTTTCCGGTCTTACCTCTGGCAGTACGAAAGGATAATCCCATGAAAAGAGCGACACCAACGCTGCTTGCTGTTTGTCTGGCATGCGGTTTTTCCACCGGCCTTTTTGCCGCCGATAGCCTTAAAACGCGTGCTTTTGACAACATGCCCGCCGACTTTATCAAAGGAGCGGACATTTCCACGCTGCTGGACGTTGAAAAACACGGCGGTAAATTTTATGACGCCAACGACCAGCAGAAAGATGCGCTCGTCATTCTGAAAGAGAACGGTGTCAACTACGTGCGCCTGCGCCTGTGGGTTGATCCAAAAGATGAACAGGGCAACGGCTACGGCGGCGGGGAGAACGATCCGGCCGTCACCCTGGCGCTGGCGAAACGGGCTAAAGCGCAGGGGATGAAGCTGCTGCTGGATTTCCATTACAGCGACTTCTGGACCGATCCGGGTAAACAGTTTAAGCCGAAAGCCTGGCAAAAAATGGACTACCCGCAGTTAAAACAGGCGATTCATGACTATACCCGCGACACGATCGCCCGCTTCAAACAGGAAGGCGTGTTGCCGGATATGGTGCAAATTGGTAATGAAATTAACGGCGGCATGCTGTGGCCCGAAGGCAAAAGCTGGGGACAGGGCGGCGGAGAATTTGATCGGCTGGCCGGCTTGCTGAACGCCGCCATCGACGGCATGAAAGAAAACCTCAGCTCCGGCGAGCAGGTGAAAATCATGCTGCATCTGGCGGAGGGAACCAGGAACGACACTTTCCGTTGGTGGTTTGATGAGATAACCAAACGCAACGTGCCGTTCGATGTGATTGGCCTGTCGATGTACACCTACTGGAACGGCCCGATTAGCGCGTTAAAAGCCAATATGGATGATATCAGCAAGCGCTATAACAAAGACGTTATTGTGGTTGAGGCGGCCTACGCCTGGACGCTGGAAGATTGCGATAACACGGAAAATAGTTTCCGGCAAAAAGAAGAGAAAGACGGCGGTTATCCAGCCACCGTGCAGGGACAATATGATTATGTCCATGATTTAATGCAGGCGGTTATTAATGTGCCGAACCAGCGCGGTAAAGGTATTTTTTATTGGGAGCCGAGCTGGATTGCGGTGCCGGGAAATACCTGGGCGACGCCCGCTGGAATGAAATATACCGAAGACCAGTGGAAAGAGGGTAATGCACGTGAAAATCAGGCGTTATTTAACTGCCAGGGGAAAGTGCTGCCATCAGTAAAAGTCTTTAATTAATTTTCGACGTTATTTTCAGGACCGTAAATATGAAAAAATTTCTGCCTTTAAGTCCAAAGGTCGCCGGGCTATTGCACGGCGCGGACTATAATCCGGAACAATGGGAAGCGTATCCCGGTATTATTGATAAAGATATTTCCATGATGTCTCAGGCAAATTGTAACGTCATGTCGGTCGGCATTTTTAGCTGGGCTAAACTTGAACCTCGTGAAGGCGAATTTGATTTTGCCTGGCTGGATACGATTCTGGATAAACTTTATCAGGCGGGTATCCATGTTTTCCTGGCGACGCCAAGCGGCGCGCGTCCGGCCTGGATGTCGCAAAAATATCCGGAAGTGCTGCGCGTGGGCCGTGACCGCGTACCGGCGCTGCACGGAGGACGCCATAATCACTGCATGAGCTCCCCGGTTTATCGGGAAAAAACGCTGAAGATTAACCGCCTGCTGGCCGAACGCTATTCACAGCATCCGGCGATACTCGGCTGGCACGTTTCTAACGAATACGGTGGCGAATGTCATTGCGACCTGTGCCAGGAACGCTTCCGCGACTGGTTGAAGGCGCGTTATCAGACGCTGGATAACCTTAATCACGCCTGGTGGAGCACCTTCTGGAGCCACATCTATAGCGACTGGTCGCAGATCCAGTCCCCGTCTCCGCAGGGAGAAGTATCCATCCATGGCCTGAACCTCGACTGGCGGCGGTTTAACACCGCTCAGGTTACGGATTTCTATCGTCACGAAATTGCGCCTCTTAAAGCCGTGAACCCGCAGCTGCCGGCCACCACGAACTTTATGGAGTATTTCTATGATTACAACTACTGGCAGCTTGCCGAAGAGCTGGATTTCATCTCCTGGGATAGCTACCCCATGTGGCATCACGAGAAAGACGAAACCACGCTCGCCTGCTATACCGCTATGTATCACGATCTAATGCGTACCCTGAAAGGGGGCAAGCCGTTCGTACTCATGGAATCGACCCCCAGCGTGACCAACTGGCAGCCTACCAGCAAGCTGAAAAAACCGGGCATGCACATTCTTTCGTCACTGCAGGCGGTGGCGCACGGCGCCGATTCGGTGCAGTACTTCCAGTGGCGCAAAAGCCGTGGCTCGGTGGAGAAATTCCACGGCGCGGTGGTGGATCACGTGGGACATATTGATACCCGGGTAGGGCGTGAAGTCACAAAGCTTGGCGAGATGCTCAACCAGCTCAAAGAGGTGGCGGGCTGCCGCACCGAAGCGAAAGTCGCCGTTGTATTCGACTGGGAAAACCGCTGGGCTCTGGATGACGCCGAAGGCCCGCGCAATATGGGAATGGAGTATGAAAAAACGGTTACCGACTACTATCGTCCTTTCTGGGAGAAAGGCGTTGCGGTAGACATCATCAACGCTGACTGCGATCTCAGTGGATATCAGTTAGTTATCGCGCCGATGCTGTATATGGTGCGCGAGGGCTTTGCCGCACGCGCCGAGGCCTTTGTTGCCGCAGGCGGCCAGTTTGTTACGACATACTGGAGCGGGATCGTCAACGAATCCGACCTTTGCCACCTTGGCGGCTTCCCGGGGCCGCTACGTAATTTGCTGGGGATCTGGGCTGAAGAGATTGACTGTCTGGGCGAGGACGAACGCAACCTGATTCAGGGGCTTGCGGGGAACGCGGCGGGGCTGCAGGGGCCTTATCAGGTCCGGCATTTATGCGATCTGATCCACGCGGAAGGCGCGCAGGTTCTGGCGACCTATCGGGATGATTTCTATGCCGGACGTCCGGCGGTCACGGTGAATCGCTTCGGTCAGGGAAAAGCCTGGTACGTTGCGTCGCGCAACGATCTTGCTTTCCAGCGAGACTTCTTTGCCGGCATCATGCAGGAGCTGAAACTGCCGCGCGCCGTCGAGGCTGAGTTCCCGCCTGGCGTCGTCGCCACCGCCCGTACCGACGGGGAGTCAAGCTGGGTGTTTATTCAGAACTTCACCGCGCAGCAGCAGATAGTGACTTTGCCGCAAGGCTACAGCGACGCGCTGAGCGGCCAGAACATCAACGGCGCGCTCCAGCTAATGCCGTGTGATTGCCGCGTCGTTAAACGTAAAGCGTAATGACAATCCCCTGGCGCCTGTTCTGACGAGCAGGCGTTTTTTTATCTGCTGAATATCAGGAGACAATTATGGTGAGTTTAAAATCATTTTTGCATTATTTCTCTCAGCCCAAACTAGCGGTAATTTTAACGGGGCAGGAGCAACAGCAAATTAACGCGCTTATTACCGCGTTTGGCGGTGAGCAAAATATTAAACAGGTAGATGCCTGTATTACCCGCCTGCGCGTGACGGTTAAAGATCTGGCGCTGGTAAACTCGGAAGCGCTACAGGCGCAAGGTGCGCTTGGGGTTATTATTCTGGGGCAGGAGGTTCATGCAATTTTTGGCAAGCAGTCGGATGCGCTCAGGAAATTACTGGAAGAGCATTTCTCTGTGCGCTGAATAATAAAAATGGGATGATCTGATTAAGACCATCCCAAAATAATAAAAGCTCTGGCATTAATAATGCTATTCAATTACAGGAATAAATGCCAATCACGGAGATACTATGCCCAAAATATGCAGAATATATTGCTTGTTACTTAAATTAACGAGTGGGGATTACCACCAGGCTTCAACCTGCACACCAAAGTTCCAGGTATTGCTGGCGGTGCCGTCCTGGAAAGTTTTTCCCTCTTCTGAATCGTTAAGGTAAGAAGCGAACACACGCAGTTCCGGACGAGACATAAAATCAGGGCCGTCCGCCAGGCCTAACGCCACGGTATACTTCTCTCCGCTTTGCTTATAGTGCGTACCGTTGTTGTAAGTATCTTTCTGATAGAAGCCACCCACTTCACCAATTAAACGCACATATTCGGTGAACTGGTACTGTGCTCGACCAACCAGCGAGACCAGGCGTGATTTGTCGGTGTACTGCGTGATGTCGTCTGCTGAGCCGTAGGTCAGCACGTGGTTGAACGAGAACCTGTCGGTGATGGGAATAAGGCCCGTGTTAATCACGCGGTAACCGGTAGCGTCGTTGACGTAATTCCACATGTCATACCAGCCTCCGCCCTGCGAAATCATATTCTGCGCCAGCCCCTTATTTGCGTACTGCAAGACCAGTTTGTTATAGCCGCCGAGCATATCCTGGGAAATTTCACCGGTCAGCATGACGCCGTTATCGGCGTCATAAAGTCCGCCATACTCTTTTTGTTTGTTAGTAGGGTTAGGCATGGCGTAGTCGATACCAAACTCGGTCCAGGCGCCCGTCCATGGCTTCCAGCCCGCATAACGCAGGTCGAGGTAGTTTATATTTACATCGTTGTCATTGTCGACACGGTAGTCAACGTCGTTCGCATCACCGCGAATCCAGGCAAATGAAACCGCACCCGGTCCTAAGGTATAGTTCTCAATGCCGGCGCCGGAACCGGAAATATTCCAGTATTTAGTATCGATGATGTGCAGGTCGTGACGCTGATAGTAGCGTTTCCCTCCCCAAATCACCGCGCCAGGATCGCCCGGGATCAGGCCCTTAATCTGCAAATTCAGCTGGCGCAGCCCAAATTCAGCATCGTCGCCAAAAGTGGTTTCACTGTCGTTTGAGCCGTCTGAAACCATGCTGACCATGCTATCCAGATAGAAGCTGACGTCGTTTTTCTTATATACCTCAGAGCCCAGCTCCAGCTCTCCGTAAGTATCAGCTTCGTTACCTAAACGGCCAATTTTATTCTTTTGCCACTCTTCCATTCCTCCATCTCGCGACACACCCACGCCGGAGCGCAGATAGCCATGGAAATCGATGGAGTTAACGGCAGCCAGAAGCGAGGGGGAGGTCAGCGCAGCGGCTAACGCAACGGATACAGTGCGTAGCGTAGTTTTCATGTTATCCTCTTATTTTTTTGTATTACGTTCACATAAAACGATGTCATGAAATGCCTAAATATAAAATCAGGCAAACAAATGATCTCCAATGTGTGATTAACTGCAAATAAATCAGCGTGATTTGTAAAATCGTATGATGTGTTTCATATTTATTTTTATGTGAACGTAATACTTTTTTGGGTAAAAGGCTGCGCTTTTTTGCCATGGCGTGCGTTTTTTAAATGGCCCCTGTTAGAATCAAGGCATAACAACATAAGGAACCGGACCATGAAGTCTAAAAGCGCGACGTTAGAGGATGTTGCTCACCATGCGGGCGTCTCTTACCAGACTGTGTCAAGGGTGCTGAATAAGTCAGCCAATGTATCCGAAGCCACGCGTAGTAAGGTAGAGAAGTCCATAGAGCTATTGCGGTATGTGCCAAACAGGCTCGCACAACAGCTGGTTGGAAAGACGAGTAAAACCATTGGGCTGGTGACGACCTCGCTTGCGCTGCATGCTCCTTCACAGGTGGCCGCTGCGGTAAAACGCTATGCGAACCTGGAGCACTACCAGGTGCTGATTTCTATGATTGATGAGAACGTCAACAATGGTATTCAGGATTCCATCAACGAACTCAAGTCACAGCTGGTTGATAAGGTCATTATTAATGTGCCGCTGGAGACCGAATCCGCTGAAAAAATCGTCGCGGATAACGCTAACGTTCAGTGCCTGTTTCTCGATGTCGATCCCTACAGTTCTGTCTTCAATGTTTCCTTCAATCCGGCGGACGGAACCCGTTCCAGCGTGAAGTATCTTTATGAGCTGGGGCACCGGGAAATAGCCTTGCTTTCGGGACCGGACAGCTCGGTATCGGCGAAACTGCGTCTGAAAAGCTGGATAGAAACGCTCGACAGTTACGGCCTGCAGCCGGCTGCGGTGGTGAAGGGAAACTGGGATGCCCAGAGCGGATATGCAGGCGCCTTGCAGATGCTGCGCTCGACGCCGAATTTCAGCGCCGTCTTAGTGGCAAACGACCAGATGGCGCTTGGCGTACTGAGTGCGTTTCACCAGCATCAAATCTCGATTCCCGGCGAAAAATCGGTTATCGGCTATGACGATACCTATGAGAGCTCATTCTTCCATCCGGCGCTGACCACCGTGTCGCTGGATTTGGATTTACAGGGAAAAGAGGCCGTGCGGCGCATTCTCGACAGCAGTCATAACGACGGCGAGCGCAGCTCTTCCATTCTGCCCGCGCGGCTGGTTGTCCGTAATTCAACCGGGTTGAAACAGGAGAAAACCCAGAACCTGCAGGCTATTGCGGAACAGCTTAGCGGCATTGCCCGCATTCTCGCCCGGTAAGACGATAAGGGCTCCTTTATGGAGCCCGTAAATAAGTAGATTATCCGGACATGTGAAACACGGCCTGGTATATGCCTTATTTTGTCATGCTGTTAGTTAGCCGGGCTTCCGGTCAGCGGAGCTTTTTTATTCATCC
Source organism: Dryocola sharpae (assembly GCF_051307055.1). GTDB lineage: Bacteria > Pseudomonadota > Gammaproteobacteria > Enterobacterales > Enterobacteriaceae > Dryocola. Next base: position 1,513,708 of record NZ_CP149994.1, read on the forward strand.
CTGATGCGTAACGCATGCTTTCCCTCCCAAAAGATCGTTGATTGCGGCTCCCGGGCATCAAAATCCGTCATTTTTAGCGCGCGGGATCGCTAATCTGCCATTTTGCGATCCCGTTACCGGGCGGCTGTCGGTTTTTCTGCCACACTTTATTCCGGTACTTTTGCTGCAATAACCTCTTGAGGAATAAGGAATGAATAAGAAAATCGTCGCCTCATTGCTGGCCGTCGCCTGTTTTGCTCCGGGCATGGCGAATGCCGAAGCCGCCCCGGAAGGTTACCAGCTTCAGCAGGTTCTGCTGATGAGCCGCCATAACCTGCGCGCGCCGCTGGCGAACAACGGCAGCGTGCTTGAGCAGTCTACCGCGCAGTCGTGGCCGGAATGGGATGTGCCCGGCGGGCAGCTGACCACCAAAGGCGGCGTGCTGGAAATCTACATGGGGCACTACCTGCGCGAGTGGCTGGCGGAGCAGGGGCTGGTAAAAAGCGGCGAATGTCCGACTCCGCAAAGCGTTTATGCCTACGCCAACAGCCTGCAACGAACCGTAGCTACCGCGCAGTTCTTTATCACCGGCGCTTTTCCCGGCTGCGACGTGCCGGTTCATCATCAGGAAAAGATGGGCACCATGGACCCTACGTTTAACCCGGTTATCACCAATGATTCGCCTGAATTCCAGCAGGCGGCGGTGAAAGCGATGGAGGCCCAGCGCGAGCACTATAAACTCGACGACAGCTATAAACTGCTCGAGCAGGTGACGGCGTTTAACGATTCCCCAACCTGCAAAGAGAAACAGCAGTGCGATTTAACCGCATCGAAAGATAAGTTCAGCGCAAAAGCGACCGAAGAGCCGGGCGTAAGCGGGCCATTAAAAGTGGGCAACTCGCTGGTGGATGCTTTTACGCTGCAGTACTACGAAGGGTTCCCGCTCGATCAGGTTGCCTGGGGGCAAATCAAAACCGAGAAGCAGTGGCGCGTGCTGTCGCAGCTGAAAAACGGCTATCAGGACACGCTGTTCACATCGCCGGAAGTGGCGCGTAACGTGGCGGCGCCGCTGGTGAAATATATCCAGAAAGCGCTGACCGGCAACGAGGCCGAAGCGCCAAAAGTTACCCTGCTGGTGGGGCATGACTCGAATATCGCCTCTTTGCTAACCGCGCTGGACTTTAAAGACTACCAGCTTCCGCAGCAAAACGAGCGCACGCCTATCGGCGGCAAAATCATGTTCCAGCGCTGGCATGACAGCAAGGCCAATCGTGAGCTGATGAAAGTGGAGTACGTCTACCAGAGCAGCGAGCAGCTGCGTAACGGGCAGGTGCTGAGCCTGCAGCAGCCGCCGCAGCGCGTGACGCTGCAACTCAACGGCTGTCCGATCGACGCGAACGGTTTTTGCCCATGGGATAAATTTACCGAAGTGTTAAATCAGACGGTGGCAGGCAAGTAGAACCAATAAGTCCCCCGCCTGCGCGGGGGACTGGCTGAACAACCTAAACGTTTTTGCGCTCTATGGTTTGCTCTCCCCAGAACAGCGAGTCTTTATCGGTTTTCTCAAACGCCTTGATCAACACTTCGTCGTTGCCTTCCTCCCAGATTTTTTCTGCGAGCTTTTCGTCATAGCCGGCCACTTCAAAAATAGCTTCTGCTATTTCAGGAGAAGTGTTACGTAAACTCGCCCATTCACCGACGTGATGCGACTTGGATTCTTGAGTTGGCATAGATGCTCCTTCTGAAATTAACCGTTAAGTTTTACTGCCAGACCAGCCACGTATTCACCCTGATAGCGGGCGATGGCAAGCTCTTCCGGGCTTGGCTGACGGGATCCGTCGCCTCCGGCGATGGTCGTGGCGCCGTAAGGGGTGCCGCCGCGCACCTGAGAAACGTCAAACAGCTCCTGTGCCGCATAACCAATCGGCACAATGACCATCCCGTGATGTGCAAGCGTAGTCCATGTTGAAGAGATAGTGTGTTCCTGGCCGCCGCCGGTGCCGGTTGAACAGAACACGCTGGCAAGCTTGCCGTAAAGGCCGCCGGACGCCCACAGGCCGCCGGTTTGATCGAGGAAGGTCCGCATTTGCCCTGACATATTGCCAAAGCGGGTTGGGGTGCCAAAAATGATGGCATCGTACTCTGCCAGCTCCTGCGGTGTCGCCTGTGGGGCGTTCTGAGTCTTACCACCGGCTTTTAAAAAAGCCTCGGCCGGCATGGTTTCCGGTACCCGTTTTATAGTTACTTCAGCGCCGTCGACCTTTTGCGCACCTTCCGCCACGGCATGAGCCATCGTCTCGATATGTCCATACATGGAATAATAGAGCACCAGTATTTTTGCCATCTTGCTTTACTCCTGGATTAAACCGCAGCGTTTTGCTGCCCTCCCTTAAAGATATGTCCTGTGCTCCAGAGTGCAAACCAGAGTGCCGTTTCCTTGCGTTTACGCAATCTGTGACGCGAACGGCAAAAATGTAGCATTACGTCACAGTTTTCCGCGCCGGGCATTTCATTAAATATAAGAATATCTTATGAATCGCGGCGCAAAAAAATCATCCGTTCTGGCGATTACATGTTGCAAAATATTACGGTGAACTGGTCAATTGGCACCGCTGCACTAAGCTTAATTTCACGCGGCAACGATGATGGCGCAAGCCGAAAGCCGCGCGGTGAAAGGATATCTCTTTTACTGAATGCAGAATGATGACTTATTGATTTCACCAATCCGGAGGTTAGAAATGGCAAACCATCGTGGTGGTTCAGGTAATTTCGCTGAAGACCGTGAAAGAGCATCAGAAGCAGGTCGTAAAGGTGGCCAGCACAGCGGCGGGAACTTCAAAAACGACCCGCAACGTGCATCGGAAGCAGGCCAGAAAGGGGGCAAAAATAGCCACGGCAGCGGCAGCAGTAAAAGTAAATAGCCGTAGCTGAATGCAATTAGTTAACCTGTCCGATTATGAATAGCTAATTGTCTGTCCCGACCGCCGGTTTTGACCGGCGGTTTTTTATTTTCTGCCGCCCGTTGCGCCAGATATCGTCGTATCGCACTATAGCCGGCACCCTTAAACATCGTCTGAATTACTGTCGGTACAGTCATGTCCGCTTTATTAAACCGCTATAAATTTTCCCTCAAACCTCAGGAAGCGATCCTTATCCTGATCGCTATGTTCTGGGGCGGCACCTTCCTTGCCGTGCAGTATGCGTTGACCATGAGCGGGCCGTTTTTCTTCGTCGGCCTGCGTTTCGCCACCGCCGCGATTGCCGTAGGGCTGTTATCAATAAAATCTATGCGCGGCCTGACGTGGCTGGAAGTAAAGGCGGGCGTCGCCATCGGCGTTGCTATCGCCATGGGTTACAGCATGCAGACCTGGGGATTACAGACCATTCCGAGCAGTAAATCCGCATTTATTACCGCTATGTACGTTCCTTTAGTGCCCCTGCTGCAATGGATCTGCCTGGGCAAAATGCCGGGCATTATGTCGTGGGTGGGCGTGGCGCTGGCCTTTACCGGATTACTTTTCCTCGCCGGTCCGGAAGGGGCCTCCTTAACGCTGGGCGCAGGTGAAATCATCACGCTGCTAAGCGCGCTGGCGATAGCTGCCGAGATAATCATGATAAGCCTCTGGGCGGGCAAGGTGGATATTAAGCGTGTGACTATTGTGCAACTGGCAACCGCATCAGCTGTGGCCTTCGCCGCTATGATCCCGGCAGGGGAAAGCATGCCGCCGTTCAGCACAGGTCTGGTCGTTATAGCGCTGGGGCTGGGTATTTTCAGCGCCGTTATCCAGGTAACGATGAACTGGGCGCAGCGCAGCGTCTCACCGACGCGCGCCACGGTTATTTATACCGGCGAGCCGGTCTGGGCTGGTATTTTCGGGCGCATCGCCGGGGAGCGTTTGCCGCTGCTGGCGCTGGTTGGCGGCGCGCTGATTGTACTTGGCGTTCTGGTCAGTGAACTGAAGCTTAAGCGTAAAAAATCAGCGCTCCCGCAGTCAGGAAGCGCAAACGAGTCGTTGTAAATGCTGGCCTTTGCTATGCTTGAGGCACATTGTCCAGGGAGAAGTTCAGCATGGCTGAAGGCGCAGCACAAACCAAACAAACCGGGCGGCGCTCACTCGCCGTAGCCGCCAAGAAAGAGGCTATTCTGGCGGCAGGCCTGGAATTTTTCTCTCTGTACGGCATCCACGGCACCAGTCTTGATAAGGTGGCGGAGCGCGCCGGGGTTTCCAAAACCAATCTTCTCTATTATTACCCTTCAAAAGAAGCGCTCTATATTGCGGTGCTCAAGCAAATCCTCGCTATCTGGCTCGCGCCGCTGCGTGCGTTTCGTGAAGAGCTGGAGCCGCTGGTGGCTATCGGTGAATACGTCCGTCTTAAGCTTGAGGTATCGCGCGATCATCCTCAGGCCTCGCGGCTGTTTTGTCTTGAGATGCTGCAGGGCGCGCCGCTATTAAAGGACGAGCTAACCGGAGATTTGAAATCGCTGGTGGAAGATAAATCGGCGATAATTGCCGGCTGGGTGGCGGCCGGAAAACTGGCGGCGGTCGACCCGCACCATCTGATTTTTATGCTGTGGGCAACCACGCAGCATTACGCGGATTTCGCAAGCCAGGTTGAGGCGGTGACGGGCAGCAATTTAAGCGATGAAGCGTTTTTCCGCCGCACCGTGGAAAACGTGCAGCGGATGATTATCGAAGGGATCCGCGTGCGCTAGTTCTGCTGCGGCGGTAAAGGACAGCTCATATCGCCTTCCTCACACTGGGTGAGCGATTCAAGAAAGGCAGTGCGCTCTTTGGTGCGGTCTGAGAGGCAAATGCTGTGGATCATCGGCGCGACGGTGCCGCCTTCGGTGCCTGAGCTGACAAATTTACAGTCGGCATCGCGCACTTTTATCCACGCCAGCTGCGCCTGCCTGAGCAAATTTTGCTGTTCCGGCGTGGCAAGATGCAGCACTTTTTTATACGTCTGGTTAAGCAGCTGGTCGTCCTCTTTGTACTGCGCGCTATAGCATTCGTTGCTCTCAAGCTGCGTATTTGCTTTTTCGCAATCCATGGCATGGGCGGTGGCGCTTAACAGCAGGCTCGCCAGGAACAGTGTCACGCGTTTCATTATGATGACTCCTTAGAGAAAAAGGCTCCTTTTACGGAGCCTTTCAAGCGTAGCGAAGCCTTAGCCGATTGTCATCAGGCTGGCGTTCCCTCCGGCTGCTGCGGTATTCACGCTTAGCGAACGCTCCATGTACAGACGCTCAAGCAGAAGATTGCTTTCCCCGCGGGCAAAGCCCTGCACCGAGACGATTGCTCCGTCGCGTGCGGCAACTTTTTCGCACAGCTCCCGCAGCTGATCTGAATCGCCGTGATAAATCACCGCGTCAAACTGCTGGCCGGTAGCCGCTTCTGGTTGCGCAAAATCAATCTTCTGCTGAACCAGCGGCGGCAGTTGTTTTGCCAGATCGCGATGCAGTTTGTCATCGGCCCAAAGCGCACGGCTGCCCACGCTTGTTACCGCCGCCAGCTGTACCAGCGCATCCTGTTCGTTATCCGCCACGCACAGTACGCGCTCGCGCGGCATCAGCGCGTAGGTATTGCGCTCTCCTGTCGGGCCCGGCAGCTGGCGCAGCGTGCCGCTTTGTGCAAATTCCGCAAAGCGTTCACAGAGGGTCTGAAGATCGCCGCGGTTTGCAGCCCACTGGGTCAGCGCCTGGTGCGCCTCCTGCAGGCTTGTTTTTAACGTGGTATCTACAGGCAGGTTCGCGTCCTGCCGGGTGAAGGTTTTCTGTAACGCACCTTCCGGACGGTTAGCCAGCAGGCGGTACAGGTAGAGCGGACCGCCGGCCTTCGGCCCCGTTCCGGACAGGCCTTCGCCGCCGAACGGCTGTACGCCGACAACCGCGCCGACCATATTGCGGTTCACGTACATATTGCCGACGTGGGCGGAACCTGTGACCTGAGCGATGGTTTCGTCGATGCGGGTATGCACGCCGAGCGTCAGGCCGTAGCCAGCCTTGTTAACCTGCTCAATCAGCGCTTCCAGGTTATTGCGGTTATAGCGCACGACGTGCAGAACCGGCCCGAAGACCTCTTTTTGCATCTCGTCGAAGCTTTCCAGCTCAATAAGCGTTGGTGGAACAAAAGTGCCGCTTTGCCACTCTTTCATGTCCTGCGCGTTTTCGCGCGCGGCCTGGAAGATTTTGCGTCCTTTGACGCGCATCGCCTGGATATGTTTATCGATGTTTTCTTTCGCTTCGGCGTCAATCACCGGGCCGATATCGGTTGTCAGACGGCCAGGATTGCCCATACGGCATTCCGCCATCGCGCCGCGCAGCATTTGCAGCGTATGTTCGGCTACCTCTTCCTGAACACACAGCACGCGCAGGGCGGAACAACGTTGTCCGGCGCTGTCGAAGGCGGAGGCGACGACGTCCACTACCACCTGCTCCGTCAGGGCTGAAGAATCCACGATCATTGCGTTCAGACCGCCGGTTTCGGCAATCAGCGGCGTCGGACGACCCTGAGGGTCCAGGCGGTCGGCAATATTGCGCTGCAGCAGGGTGGCAACGTCTGTCGAGCCAGTAAACAGCACGCCGCGCACGCGGGCATCGCCGGTTAGCTGAGCGCCGACCGTTTCGCCGCGGCCAGGCAGCAGCTGCAACACGCCTGCGGGCACCCCGGCTTCAAGCAGAATTGCCACGCCCTGAGCGGCAATCAGCGGGGTTTGCTCTGCGGGTTTTGCCAGCACGCTGTTGCCTGCGGCAAGCGCGGCGGCAATCTGGCCGGTGAAGATCGCCAGCGGGAAGTTCCACGGGCTGATGCACACCACCGGGCCAAGCGGGCGGTGTGTTTCGTTATCGAAGTCTTCGCGGACCTGGCCTGCGTAGTAATGCAGGAAATCAACGGCTTCGCGCACTTCCGCGATGGCGTTGCTGAAGGTTTTACCGGCTTCGCGCACCAGGATACCGATCAGTTGCTGCATCTGGCCTTCCATGAGCACGGCGGCGCGTTCAAGGATCAGGGCGCGTTCCTGCGGCGGCGTCGCAAACCAGATCGGCGCGTTGTTGACCGCGTTTTCCAGCGCAAGCGAGACTTCCTCGCCTGTGGCCTCACGCGTGAAACCTACCACGTCGCCTGGTTCGGCCGGGTTTCTGACTTCCACCAGCTCGCCGGGATTAACGGCTTCCTCAAGGATCGGCAACGCCTGCCATTTGTGCGTTGCGCTGTTAAGCAGGGCGGAGGAGAGGGAGGCCAGGCGATGTTCATTCGCCAGGTCCAGTCCGCTGGAGTTGCTGCGGCCTTCGGCATAGAGATCTTTTGGCAGCGCGATTTTCGGGTGCGGCAGGCCAAGCTGGCCCTCTTTGGCGGCAAGCGCTTCCGTTGCCGTAACCGGGTCGGCGACCAGTTCATCCAGCGACAGCGTACTGTCTGCGATACGGTTAACGAAGGAGGTATTCGCCCCGTTTTCCAGCAGGCGGCGCACCAGATAGGCCAGCAGCGTTTCGTGCGTGCCAACAGGCGCATAAATACGGCAAGGGCGGTTCAGCTTGCCGTCGGCAATTTTACCCACCACCCGATCGTAGAGCGGCTCGCCCATGCCGTGCAGGCACTGGAATTCGTACTGGCCAGGGTAGTAGTTTTGCCCGGCAAGGTTGTAAATGGCCGCAAGCGTATGGGCGTTGTGGGTTGCGAACTGCGGATAAATCAGGTTCGGCACCGCCAGCAATTTTTTTGCACAGGCCAGATAGGAAATATCGGTATAAACCTTGCGGGTGTACACCGGGTAGCCTTCAAGGCCTTCCATCTGGGCGCGTTTAATTTCGCTGTCCCAGTACGCGCCTTTTACCAGGCGGATCATCAGGCGGCGCTGGCTGCGGGTGGCGAGATCTATCAGATAATCGATAACGAACGGGCAGCGTTTCTGGTAGGCCTGAATCACGAAGCCGATGCCGTTCCAGCCCGTAAGCTCCGGCTCGAAGCAAAGCTTCTCAAGCAGATCGAGGGAGATTTCCAGACGATCGGCTTCTTCGGCATCGATGTTAATGCCCACGTCGTACTGGCGGGCCAGCAGCGTCAGGGATTTCAGGCGCGGGTAGAGCTCTTCCATCACGCGGTCATACTGCGCGCGGCTGTAGCGCGGATGCAGGGCGGAAAGCTTGATGGAAATGCCCGGACCTTCATAAATGCCGCGGCCGTTGGAGGCTTTGCCGATAGCGTGAATCGCCTGCTGGTAAGAAACCATGTACGCCTGCGCGTCGGCGGCGGTCAGCGCGGCTTCGCCGAGCATATCGTAGGAGTAGCGGAAACCTTTTTCTTCCAGCTTGCGGGCGTTAGCCAGCGCTTCAGCAATGGTTTCGCCGGTGACGAACTGTTCGCCCATCAGGCGCATCGCCATATCCACGCCTTTGCGGATCAGCGGCTCGCCGCTCTTGCTGATAATGCGGTTAAGCGAGTGGGAGAGATTGGTTTCATTGTGCGTGGAGACCAGGCGGCCGGTAAAGAGCAATCCCCAGGTGGCGGCGTTCACAAACAGCGACGGGCTGCGGCCGATGTGGGAATGCCAGTTGCCGTTGCTGATTTTGTCGCGGATTAACGCATCGCGGGTCGCCTTGTCCGGAATACGCAGTAAGGCTTCCGCCAGGCACATCAGCGCCACGCCTTCCTGCGAGGAGAGCGAGAACTCCTGCAGCAAACCTTGTACCATGCCCGCCCGGCCTGAGGCGCTCTTCTGGTTACGCAGCTTTTCGGCCAGCTGCCAGGCGAGTTTATGCGTCTTTTCGGCAAGCGGCTGCGGCAGGCGTGCCTGTTCGAGGATCATTGGCACAGCGTCGGTTTCCGGACGGCGCCAGGCGGCGGTAATCGCGGCACGGCTAACGGACTGGGGCAGAATTTGTTCGGCAAAATCGAGGAAAGGCTGATGCGTTTCTTCCGCAACCGGCGCGGACTCTTCACTTTCATTAGCGGCACCCGCAAGCAAAGCAGGCAACTCTGGCAGTTCGTCGTTATTTTCCAGACGCTCAAGATAGTTAAAGATCGCCTGTTTAATCAGCCAGTGCGGCGTGCGGTCAATACGTGAGGCGGCGAGCTTAATTCGCTCGCGCGTCGCTTCGTCAAGCTTAACGCCCATGGTAGTGGTGCCCATGCCAAAGACTCCCTTGTGCAAGAATTAAAATGAGTAACAGCAAAAGTTACCCGGCAATATCTACCATGTTGCAACTTTGTGCAACCGTGTTAAATGTGAGCCAGATAACAGGCCGGGAAAAGAGTGAAATTGTTAAATTTAAAATAAGAAAGCGATCTGGCTGATTATTTGCGGACGGGGTGAATTTACGGACATAGTTAACACTTTCATAAGGTGCAACCGAGAAAAGCGTGAGCGAGTGCAACCTCCGGGGAAAAGATATTTTTTGCGGGGTGAATTTCTTGTGAATGCCGTGTTAAATCGTTTGTGAATAAAACAAGCTTCCTGCAGGATACGGTCGCGAACTGACACCACATAAGCCCGCTGCGTTCCGGTGGGGCAACAACGGTTTATTTCTTATAAAAAAAACCGGTAAACAATCTGGAGAACTTGCATGACCATGAGTACACCAATGCTGGTGACTTTCCTTATTTATATCTTTGGCATGATATTGATAGGGTTTATCGCCTGGCGCTCAACCAAAAACTTCGATGACTATATTCTCGGTGGCCGTAGTCTGGGCAGTCTGGTCACGGCGTTATCCGCCGGCGCTTCTGATATGAGCGGCTGGTTATTAATGGGTTTACCCGGCGCGATATTTCTTTCCGGCATTTCCGAAAGCTGGATTGCGATTGGCTTAACCGTTGGCGCTTATATTAACTGGAAGCTGGTCGCAGGCCGTTTGCGCGTTCACACCGAAGCGAACAATAACGCCCTGACGCTGCCGGATTATTTCACCGGACGTTTTGAAGATAAAAGCCGTTTGCTGCGTATTATCTCCGCGCTGGTTATTTTGCTGTTCTTCACCATCTATTGCGCATCCGGCATCGTGGCGGGAGCGCGTCTGTTCGAAAGCACCTTCGGCTTGAGCTACGAAACCGCGCTCTGGGCGGGCGCCGCTGCAACCATCCTTTATACCTTCGTCGGTGGATTCCTGGCCGTAAGCTGGACCGATACCGTACAGGCCAGCCTGATGATTTTCGCGCTGATCCTCACGCCGGTAATGGTGATTATGGCCGTGGGCGGCCTGGATGACTCGCTGATGGTCATCAAACAGAAAAGCATCGAAAACCTCGACATGCTCAAGGGCCTTAACTTCGTCGCTATCATTTCGCTGATGGGCTGGGGCCTTGGCTACTTCGGTCAGCCGCATATTCTGGCGCGTTTTATGGCGGCGGATTCGCATCACACCATCGTTCATGCGCGTCGCATCAGCATGACGTGGATGATCCTTTGCCTGGCCGGCGCCTGTGCGGTGGGCTTCTTCGGTATCGCTTACTTCACCAACAACCCGGCGCAGGCCGGCGCGGTCACCCAGAACGGCGAGCGCGTGTTTATCGAACTGGCGCAGATCCTGTTTAACCCATGGGTGGCTGGCGTACTGCTGTCCGCGATTCTGGCGGCGGTAATGTCGACGCTGAGCTGCCAGCTGCTGGTTTGCTCCAGCGCCATTACAGAAGATTTGTATAAGGCGTTCTTCCGCAAAGGCGCGGGTCAGAAAGAGCTGGTGTGGGTCGGACGCGTGATGGTGCTGGTGGTGGCGCTGGTCGCCATCGCTCTGGCAGCAAATCCGGAAAACCGCGTTCTGGGTCTGGTGAGCTACGCATGGGCAGGCTTCGGTGCGGCGTTTGGCCCGGTTGTGCTGTTCTCTGTTATGTGGTCCCGTATGACCCGTAACGGCGCCCTTGTCGGCATGATCGTCGGCGCGGTGACGGTCATCGTCTGGAAACAGTTCGCATGGCTGGGCCTGTACGAAATTATCCCCGGCTTCATCTTTGCCAGCATCGGGATTGTGGTGGCGAGCCTGATGGGCAAAGCGCCGTCGCAGAGCATGCTCAACCGCTTTGCGGATGCGGATGAGGTTTATCACACGCCGGCACCTTCAAAATTGCAGGCTGAGTAACATTGCCGGGGTAACCCCGGACACCTGGGGCCATCCCGGGTAAGGCTTCCCGCCGGGGAACTGACTCCAGGTTTTCTTACGGGCAAGTGCGTTTTCTGCAGGCCGGGTTTCCCGGCCTTTTTTACATCTCGATATAAATAACATGACAAACCCGCTTGTATTTCTTTTTGCGGTAATGATAATCACTATCGTTCTGGTTTACTTTTCTTTACGTCGGTTGACCTGGTTTCACAATTGAGGTGTCAGGAATGTTTGTCCCGTTTCTCATCATGTTACGCGAAGGCCTGGAAGCAGCGCTGATTGTCAGCCTTATCGCCAGCTATTTAAAGCGCACCCGGCGTGGCCAGTGGATTGGCGTAATGTGGATTGGCGTAGTGGCGGCCGCCGCTTTATGCCTGGCGCTGGGGATTTTCATCAACGAAACCACCGGCGAGTTTCCGCAAAAAGAGCAGGAGCTGTTTGAAGGCATCGTGGCGGTTGTCGCGGTTGTTATCCTTACCTGGATGGTGTTCTGGATGCGCAAAGTCTCGCGCAACGTAAAAGTGCAGCTTGAGCAGGCGGTGGATAACGCCCTGCACAGCAAGGGCAGCCACGGCTGGGCGCTAATCCTGATGGTCTTTTTCGCGGTGGCGCGTGAAGGTCTTGAATCGGTGTTCTTTCTGCTGGCGGCTTTCCAGCAGGACGTGGGGATAATGCCGCCGCTCGGCGCGATGCTTGGGCTGGCAACGGCTATCGTGCTTGGCTTCCTGATTTACTGGGGCGGCATTCGCCTGAACCTGGGCGCTTTCTTCAAATGGACGAGCCTGTTTATTTTGCTGGTCGCCGCAGGCCTTGCGGCGGGGGCGATTCGTGCTTTCCACGAAGCGGGACTGTGGAACCATTTCCAGGACATCGCGTTCGATCTCAGCGCCGTGCTTTCCACGCATTCCCTGACCGGCACGCTGCTCGAAGGGATCTTCGGCTATCAGGAAGCGCCGAGCGTCAGCGAAGTGGGGATCTATTTCATTTATCTGATCCCGGCCCTGGTGCTGTTCGCCATGCCGCCGCGCCTGAACAACCAGGCGACAAACAGCGCTCGTTAACCATCTTGTGGCGGGGTTTCGTCACTTAGTTACAACATACTAATAGTTTAAGGGATTGGCCATGTCTGCACAGTTTCGTCTTAAGGCGCTTAACGTTGCGCTGTTTGCTCTTGTCTCTTCCGCTGTTGCCGCCCACGCGGCGGATGTTCCTCAGGTGAAAGTCACCGTTACCGATAAGCAGTGCGAGCCGATGAACATCACGGTGAACGCCGGTAAAACCCAGTTCATTATTCAGAACAACAGCCAGAAAGCGCTGGAGTGGGAAATCCTGAAGGGCGTGATGGTTGTTGAAGAGCGCGAAAATATCGCGCCGGGCTTCTCCCAGAAAATGACGGCTAACCTGCAGGCGGGCGAATATGACATGACCTGCGGCCTGCTCAGCAATCCGAAAGGCAAGCTGGTCGTGAAAGCCGCCGGCGAGCAGGGGGCGCCGCAGAGCGATCTGATGGCGCTGAGCGGGCCGATTACCGACTATAAAGCTTACGTGATGGCGGAAGTGGCCGGGCTGGTAAAAGGCACCAAAGCCTTTACCGATGCGGTGCAGGCCGGCGATATCGAAAAAGCGAAACGGCTTTATGCGCCAACCCGCCAGCACTATGAGCGTATCGAGCCGATTGCTGAGCTGTTCTCCGATCTGGACGGCAGCATCGATGCCCGCGAAGACGATTACGAGCAGAAAGCGAATGACCCGAAATTTACCGGCTTCCATCGCCTGGAGAAAGCGCTGTTTGGCGATAACTCAACCAAAGGCATGGAAAAATACGCGGAGCAGTTAAACGCCGACGTGCTGGATCTGCAAACGCGCATCTCCGAACTGGCCTTCCCGCCGGGCAAAGTCGTCGGCGGCGCAGCGGGCCTGATTGAAGAAGTTGCGGCCAGCAAAATCAGCGGTGAAGAAGATCGTTACAGCCATACGGATCTGTGGGACTTCCAGGCGAACGTCGATGGCGCGCAGAAAATCGTTAACCTGCTTCGTCCGTTGTTGAGCAAAGAGAATGCGCCATTGCTGGCGAAAGTTGACGCCAACTTTAAAAAAGTAGACGCCATCCTTGCGAAATACCGTACTAAAGACGGCTTTGAAACCTACGTCAAACTGACCGACGGCGACCGTAAAGCGCTGAAAGGACCGGTGACCGCGCTGGCCGAAGATCTGTCGCAGCTTCGTGGTGTGCTGGGCCTGGACTAAGCAAGATGCAAGAGAAAACCAAATCAGGCGTGCAGCAGCCCGCACGCCGTCAATTACTGAAAACGCTGGGCGCCCTCGGGGGCGCCTTTGCCGTTACTGGCGGCTGTCCTGTTGCGCATGCGGCAACAACGGAAACCTCGCCGGGCACGCTTGCGCCCGATGCGCGCATGGAAAAGCAGCCGTTCTACGGGGCACACCAGGCAGGCATTCTCACGCCGCAGCAGGCCTCGATGATGCTGGTGGCTTTTGACGTGCTGGCGGCCGATAAAGCCGACCTTGAGCGTCTGTTTCGGCTGCTGACGGCGCGTTTCGACTTTCTCACGACGGGCGGCGCCGCGCCGGAAACGCCGAACCCGCGTATGCCGCCGATGGATTCCGGCATTCTCGGGGCGGAGATTTTCCCCGATAACCTGACGATAACTCTCTCGGCAGGCATCTCGCTGTTTGACGAACGTTTTGGCCTGCAGGCGCAGCAGCCGAAAAAGCTGCAAAAGATGGAGCGGTTTCCTAACGACTCCCTCGATGCCAGCCTGTGCCACGGCGATCTGTTATTGCAGATTTGCGCCAATACCGCCGATACGGTTATTCACGCCCTGCGCGACATCATCAAGCACACGCCGGACTTGCTGAGCGTGCGCTGGAAGCGCGAAGGCTTTATTTCAAACCATGCAGCCCGCAGCCGCGGCAAGGAAACGCCGATCAACCTGCTTGGATTTAAAGACGGCACCGCCAACCCGGACAGCGGCAATGCCGGACTGATGGACGATGTCGTGTGGGTGACAAAAGAGCAGGGCGAACCGGCGTGGAGCGTCGGCGGCAGCTATCAGGCGATTCGCATCATTCAGTTTCACGTGGAGTCCTGGGACCGTACGCCGCTTAAAGAGCAGCAGACGATATTTGGCCGTGAGAAACACAGCGGCGCGCCGCTGGGCATGAAAAACGAGCACGATGAACCCGACTACGCCGCCGATCCCGATGGCAACGTCATTGCGCTGGATGCCCATATTCGCCTGGCCAACCCGCGTACTAAAGAAACCCAGTCGAACCTGATGATGCGCCGCGGCTACAGCTATTCGCTTGGCGTATCTAAATCCGGGCAGCTGGATATGGGCCTGCTGTTCATCTGCTATCAGCACGACCTTGAGAAAGCTTTCCTTACCGTACAAAAACGTCTTAACGGCGAAGCGCTGGAGGAGTATGTGAAGCCAGTCGGCGGCGGGTATTTCTTCGCATTGCCGGGCGTGCAGGATAAGCAGCGCTACCTAGGCCAGGGGCTGATTGAAGCGTAAATGCAGGGGCGGGCGGCGTCTTGCTCGCTCGCCCGTGATGACGTTTTTCCATACTTGTCCTGCTAATTTTTCATTTGCTAACAATTAGGGATAAAAATAATCCATCAGCATCTCTTATGAGCATGCCGTTGATATAAAAATGTAATATTCCTGTGTCATAACGTTTTTAACGCCCGGGCGGCGCGTAAATGTTGATTTAAAGTAAAATCAATGTTGCATTTTAGATAATTTTTGATGTACTTAAAGCACGAGCGGTAGTTCCCGGCTGTGAAGTTCAATCACAATGGAGATCGCGAATGGCAGGGTCCTGTACTGGACATGTAAAAAAACATCTTACCCGCACATCCCGGCGCGGAGGTATTTCCTCCGGCTTCGCTATCTTCACCGCTAAATTTCCTGACTCCACCACACGACAACATCTCAACGATGCGCTAAGCGGCGCCTGCCGCCTGACTGGCGCATCATCTCAACCGGCAGTTCATGGCTTACAAGGAAGCCAAACCTCATCCGTTAGTAAGCATAATCGCGTCCAGACAGACGACGCGGGAAGTGAAACCAACTGTAAGGTGCCATCCATGGGAAGACAGAAAGCAGTGATCAAAGCTCGTCGTGAAGCAAAACGTGTACTAAGACGAGATTCGCGGAGCCACCGGCAACGTGAAGAGGAATCGGTCACCACGCTTGTGCAGATGAGCGGCGTAGAATCTATTGGTATGGCGAGGGATTGCCGTGACACTTCACCAATAGCCGCGCGCAACGAGGCTCAGGAGCACTATCTTAATGCCATCGAGAGAAAGCAGTTGATATTCGCCACCGGGGAAGCGGGGTGCGGCAAAACTTATATCAGCGCGGCAAAAGCCGCTGAGGCCCTGATACATAAGGACGTCGACAGGATAATTGTGACTCGCCCGGTCCTGCAGGCTGACGAAGATCTCGGCTTCTTGCCCGGCGACATCGCGGAAAAATTCGCACCCTATTTCCGTCCGGTGTACGACATTCTGGTGCGGCGGCTGGGCTCGTCATTCATGCAGTACTGTCTGCGGCCCGAAATCGGTAAGGTAGAGATTGCGCCGTTCGCCTATATGCGCGGGCGCACCTTTGAAAATGCGGTAGTGATCCTTGATGAGGCGCAGAATGTTACCGCAGCGCAAATGAAAATGTTCCTGACGCGCCTTGGGGAAAACGTGACGGTTATCGTGAACGGCGACATTACGCAGTGTGATTTGCCTGCTGGCGTACAGTCAGGCTTAAGCGATGCGCTGGCACGTTTCGCAGAAGATGAAATGATAGGCGTAGTGCGTTTTGGCAAACAGGATTGTGTCCGCTCGGCCCTCTGTCAGCGGACGTTAAACGCTTACGACTGATTGTTCCGGTAGATGATTTTAAAAGCCCAAACCTCGTTTGGGCTTTTTTCTTTGCGCGAATTATTTACCCGAAATGTGAGGGGGGTCATAAGCTCAGGTCAAGGAGAGACTATTTTTGACCTCCAGGAATTATCCCCCTTCTGACCTCATGCCGTATACTCATTTCAGGCAAAGACAAGCAGCACCTTTTATATTTTCGGCTATTGGCCCGTCAACAAACAGGACAAAAAGGGACGTTTGTCTGATCTGTAACCTATCTGGAATATGAGGATTTCGTATGGAAAAGAAAGTCATCTATCTGTTTTGCTCCGCCGGAATGTCCACTTCGCTGCTGGTGTCGAAAATGAAAGCACAGGCCGCGAAATATGAAGTGCCGGTCATTATTGAAGCCTTTCCTGAAACCCTGGCGGGCGAAAAGGGCGGCGTGGCGGATCTTATTCTGCTGGGGCCGCAAATCGCCTATATGCTGCCTGAAATTAAAAAAATATTACCCAACAAGCCGGTTGAAGTTATTGATTCCGCGATGTACGGCAAAGTTGACGGACTGGGTGTCCTGAAAGCCGCCGTCGCCTCGATCAAAAAAGCAGCAAACAGTTAATTTTAATTATTGTTTTATTTTTCCGTCAAAGAAAGACCTTACACACCCTGGCCGCCGCCTGGCGGCATTAAAGGAAAATGCAAATGAGTAAAGTCATTGATTCACTTGAAAAGGTACTCCTTCCTTTTGCCGTCAAAATAGGAAAACAGCCGCACGTTAACGCAATTAAAAATGGTTTTATTAAGTTAATGCCGTTAACCCTGACGGGGGCAATGTTTGTTCTTATCAATAACGTATTTTTAAGCTTCGGGGCAGGTTCGTTCTTTTATTCTTTAGGCATTCGTTTAGATCCCTCGACCATTGAAACCCTGAATGGGTTAAAAGCTATCGGCGGCAACGTTTACAACGGCACGCTGGGTATTATGTCGCTGATGGCTCCCTTTTTTATAGGAATGGCGCTGGCTGAGGAGCGTAAAGTTGATTCGCTGGCGGCGGGATTATTATCCGTTGCTGCATTTATGACCGTCACGCCTTATAGCGTAGGCGAAGCTTATGCCGTGGGAGCTAACTGGTTAGGCGGCACCAATATTATCTCTGGTATTATTATCGGTCTTATTGTTGCCGAAATGTTTACCTTCGTTATTCGACGCAACTGGGTTATTAAATTGCCCGAAAGCGTACCCACTTCGGTATCGCGCTCATTCTCGGCGGTAATTCCGGGCTTTATTATCCTGTCTGTTTTCGGGATTATCGCCTGGGCGCTGGCTTCGTTTGGCAGCAACTTCCACCAGATTATTATGGACTCCATCTCCACGCCGCTTGCGTCAATGGGCGCAGTAGTGGGCTGGGCCTACGTTATCTTCACTTCCCTGCTGTGGTTCTTCGGCGTGCACGGCTCTCTGGCGCTGGCTGCGCTCGACAGCGGCATCATGACGCCATGGGCGCTGGAAAACGTTGCCATCTATACCCAGTACGGCTCTGTGGATGCGGCGCTCGAAGCCGGTAAGTCGTTCCATGTCTGGGCGAAACCGATGCTCGACTCCTATATCTTCCTCGGCGGCACCGGCGCAACGCTTGGCTTGATCATCGCCATCTTTATTGGTTCACGTCGCGCCGATCACCGTCAGGTGGCGAAGCTGGCGCTGCCATCCGGCATCTTCCAGATTAACGAACCTATCCTGTTCGGGCTGCCGATCATTATGAACCCGGTAATGTTTATCCCGTTTGTACTGATTCAGCCGATTCTGGCAGCGATTACGCTTGTGGCCTACTACCTGGGGCTTATCCCGCCGATTACCAATATCGCACCCTGGACGATGCCTACCGGCCTGGGCGCTTTCTTTAAC
This sequence comes from Dryocola sharpae, assembly GCF_051307055.1. GTDB lineage: Bacteria > Pseudomonadota > Gammaproteobacteria > Enterobacterales > Enterobacteriaceae > Dryocola. Next base: position 1,531,566 of record NZ_CP149994.1, read on the forward strand.
ACCAACGGAAGCATTGCCGCGCTGCTGCTGGCCCTGTTTAACCTGGGCGTTGCAACGCTGGTTTATCTGCCTTTCGTTGCCATCTCCAATAAGGCGCAGAGCGTCATTGCAGAAGAAGAAAGCGAAGAAGATATTGCCAACGCGCTGAAATTCTAATCCGCGCTGCTGCCGGGGAGAGAATAGCCTCTCCGGCGCAGGCTAACTTAAGAGTGAGGAATAAAGATGATTGATTTAGACAACGTTGTTGAAACGCCAGAAACGCAGGATCTTGAAGAAGTGGTCATGGAGTTAATCATCAATTCAGGACAGGCCCGCAGCCTGGCGTATGCCGCGCTGAAAAAGGCGAAAGAGGGCGAGTTCGATCAGGCCCAGGATCTGATGGCCAAATCTCGCCTGTCGCTGAACGAGGCGCACCGGGTACAAACAAGGCTGATTGAAGATGATCAGGGCGAAGGCAAAACCAAAGTTAGCCTGGTGCTGGTACACGCGCAGGACCACCTGATGACCTCAATGCTTGCGCGCGAACTCGTGACGGAGCTCATTGAGCTCCACGAAAAAATAAAATAACGTATGGAGCCATAATGCAGCCACCGGTATTGAGCATGGAAATCAAGACAGCACGCGAAAATCAACTCTTCGACGGCCAGAATTTCCATGTTTTTATCTACAACAAAGTTGAAAGCATCTCCGGGCTGCATCAGCATGACTACTACGAATTTACCGTAGTGCTTACCGGACGTTATTATCAGGATATTAATGGTAAACGAGTGCTGTTAGAACGCGGAGATTTTGTTTTTATTCCTCTGGGTTCACATCATCAAAGCTTTTATGAATTTGGTGCAACCAGAATACTTAATGTAGGCATCAGTAAAGCCTTTTTTGAACAGCACTATTTACCCCTGTTACCGCAGCGGTTTGTCGCATCACAGGTCTATGAAATTAAGCACGAGTTTATGGCTTATATTGAATCGGTGATTGCCTCGCTTAACTTCAGAAACGGCGAGTTTAACGAATTTCTGGAAATGGTGACTTTTTATATCGTTAACCGGCTGCGTCACCATCGCGAATCGGAAGCGATCACGGATATTCCGGTCTGGCTGAAGGTAACCGTTGAGAAGATGCACGATAAATCCCGCTTTGGTGATAAAGCCCTGTCTAATATGGTGGCGCTGTCCGGCAAGTCGCAGGAATATCTGACCCGCGCAACGCAACGCCATTATGGCAAAACGCCTATGCAGATTATCAATGAAATACGGGTGGATTTTGCCAGGAAACAGCTGGAGATAACAAATTACTCGGTTACGGATATCGCCTTTGAATCGGGATACAGCAGCCCGAGCATGTTTATTAAAAACTTTAAAAAATTAACCGCATTCACCCCGAAGCAGTACCGGAAACAATTGTGTAGTATTAATTAGCCTGTGGGTGAATGAATGTGGATTCGCTTCATAATCCTCACTCATTCATTTATATCGCGATCTTTAATTTGCAGTGCAATGATATTGTACGGGAGTCCCTATGAGCAAAAAACTGAAAGTCGTCACTATTGGTGGCGGAAGTAGCTATACCCCAGAGCTACTCGAAGGCTTTATTAAACGTTACGATGAGTTGCCTATCACTGAATTATGGCTGGTCGATGTAGACGCCGGCAAAGAGAAGCAGGATATTATTTTCGATCTCTGCCTGCGCATGGTTGAGCGTGCAGGCGTGCCCATTGCGCTCTACAAAACGCTTAATCGCCGCGAAGCGCTGGTCGATGCAGATTTTGTCACCACTCAGCTACGGGTGGGCCAGTTAAAAGCGCGTGAGCTTGATGAGCGTATCCCGCTAAGCCACGGCTATTTAGGCCAGGAAACCAACGGGGCGGGCGGGCTGTTTAAAGGGCTGCGCACCATTCCGGTGATTTTCGACATCATCAAAGATGTGGAAGAGATTTGCCCGCAGGCCTGGGTGATTAACTTTACCAATCCGGCCGGCATGGTGACCGAGGCGGTATTCCGCCACACCAGCTTTAAGAAATTCATCGGCGTGTGCAACATCCCGGTGGGCATGAAAATGTTCATTCAGGACGTGCTGAAGGTCCAGCCGCAGGACGACTTATCGATCGATCTTTTCGGCCTCAACCACATGGTGTTTATTAAGGATGTGCTGATTAACGGCGAATCGCGCTTTGCTGAATTGCTTGACGGCGTTGCTTCCGGCACGCTGAAGGCGAGCGGCGTGAAGAATATTTTCGATCTGCCGTTCAGTGAAGGTCTGCTGCGTTCCCTGCATCTCATTCCGTGTTCCTATCTGCTTTATTACTTCAAGCAAAAAGAGATGCTGGCCATCGAGATGGGGGAATTCTATAAAGGCGGCGCGCGGGCAACGGTTGTACAAAAAGTTGAGAAACAGCTCTTTGACCTGTACAAAAATCCCGATCTCAACGTGAAGCCGAAAGAGCTTGAGCTGCGCGGCGGAGCCTACTATTCAGACGCGGCCTGTGAAGTGATTAGCGCTATCTACAACGACAAGCAGACCGAGCATTACGTCAACTTCCCGCACAAGGGCCATATCGATAATATTCCGGCAGACTGGGCTATCGAAATGACCTGTACGATTGGACGCGACGGCGCAACGCCAACGCCTCGCATCACACACTTTGATGAAAAAGTTCTCGGCCTGATTTACACCATTAAAGGTTTTGAGATTGCCGCAAGCGAGGCTGCGTTAAGCGGTGAGCTCAACGACGTGCTGCTGGCGCTAAACCTGAGCCCGCTCATCCACTCCGATAAAGATGCGGAAAAACTTGCACGTGACATGCTATTAGCACACGAGGCGTTGCTGCCTGAGTTTGCACAGACGATTGCCGCGCTGAAATAGTCAATGAGCTGCGCCTCTCACATCAGCGAGGGGCGATTTAAAGGGAGCGCTTATGGATAAGTTGTTAATCGTAAATGCGGATGATTTTGGGCTGTGTAAAGCGCAGAACTACGGCATTATCGAGGCATTTAATAATGGCGTCGTGACGTCAACCACGGCGATGGTTAACGCGGCAGGTATTGACCACGCGGTCGCTTTGAGCGCGGCGTATCCGAAACTGGCGGTCGGTATGCACTTTGTGCTGACGCTCGGGCAACCCCTTTCTGCGATGCCGGGTCTGGTAGACGAAAAGGGCGAACTGGGTAAATGGATTTGGGAGAGGGCAGAAGCGGGACCGCTGCCGCTTGCGGAGATCCAGCAGGAGCTGGCATGTCAGTTTGTGCGCTTTATCAAACTCTTTGGCCGTCCGCCAACCCATATCGACAGCCATCATCACGTACATATGATCCCGCAGATTTTCCCTCTCGTTGAAGCCTTTGCAAAAGAGCAGGGTGTCGCCATGCGCATCGATCGTGATGAGTTAAAAAAGCGTGAGCTGGAGCTAAATGGGGCGCGAAGTACGCAGGGGTTCGATAGTGGTTTCTATGGCGAAGCCATCACCCGGACGCTGTTTCTGGAGGCGCTGGATCGCTCTATGGCGCGTGAGGAGGAGTCGCTGGAAGTTATGTGCCATCCTTCTTTTATTGATAACACCGTTCTGGCGAGCAAATATTGCTATCCGCGCCTTACCGAACTGGAGGTGCTGACGTCGGCCTCGCTGAAATATGCGATTGCCGAACGCGGGTATCGTCTGGGTAACTTCAGCGATCTGTAAGCTATCATGTTAAAAAGCCTGAAAATGAATGCAGGCTTTTTCCTTTTTGCAGCAAACCATTCCCCGCTCCACACGTTTTCTGCTGGCTCGCTTAGGTTCTCTCTCATTAAAGGTGTATTATAAATGCGTATTTAACAGGCCCGCTGCCGGGGCCGCTCAATTTTCAGGTACCGCTATGTCAGAGAAACGCATCGAGAGAGAGAAAAAAACCATCCAAAAAATGCTCAATCTGTACGAGCAAAACGGCCCGGCGGCCGATAACACGCCGGAGCACTATCAATCTCTGTTCAGTTACGCGTCAAAAAGACTGGATCGCTGCGCCTTCGGCAAAGAAAAACCCGCCTGTAAACACTGCCCAATTCATTGCTATCAGCCCGCCCGCAGGGAAGAGATGAAGCAGATTATGCGCTGGGCAGGCCCCCGAATGTTGTTTCACCATCCGCTACTGACGATTCTGCATTTAATCGACGACCGGCGGCCCGTGCCACCGCTGCCGGAAAAGTACCAGCGGAAAAGATAGGTTCATTCGCCCCTAAAGGCGTTATGGGCAATAAAAAGCCCGCATTTATATGCGGGCTCTTCTTTAAATATGGCGGTGAGGGCGGGATTGACTCGTCCGGCGGACTCGCCCTGCGGGCAGCGCTGTCATAAATTCCATCGCTGTCCAACAGGCTGAAGCCTGTTGTCGAACCCTGTCGGGGCTTCTCATCCGTCCCTCAGCGTGCAACATGCGAAAAAAAAGCCCGCATTTATGTGCGGGCTCTTCTTCAAATATGGCGGTGAGGGAGGGATTGATTCGCTGCGCTCACCCTACGGGCGTCATGGTCACGAGTGCCCCTGACGTCCAACAGGCTGAAGCCTGTTGTCGAACCCTGTCGAGGCTTCTCATCCGTCCCTCAGCGTGCAATATGCGAAAAAAAAGCCCGCATTTATATGTGAGCTCTTCTTCAAATATGGCGGTGAGGGAGGGATTGATTCGCTGCGCTCACCCTACGGGCGTCATGGTCACGAGTGCCCCTGACGTCCAACAGGCTGAAGCCTGTTGTCGAACCCTGTCGAGGCTTCTCATCCGTCCCTCAGCGTGCAATATGCGAAAAAAAAGCCCGCATTTATATGTGAGCTCTTCTTCAAATATGGCGGTGAGGGAGGGATTCGAACCCTCGATACGTTGCCGTATACACACTTTCCAGGCGTGCTCCTTCAGCCACTCGGACACCTCACCATATTGTTTTCTGTCACCCGCTTACGGGGGCAACGGGGCGCTACTATAGGGAGTCATCCCCAATCGGTCAAGCGTAATTTTCGTATTAAGGTGTGTTCGGTTAAGCCTTGAGCGATAAGAGATTCGGAACGAAAAAAGCCCGCATTTATATGCGAGCTCTTCTTTAAATATGGCGGTGAGGGAGGGATTGATTCGCTGCGCTCACCCTACGGGCGTCATGGTCACGAGTGCCCCTGACGTCCAACAGGCTGAAGCCTGTTGTCGAACCCTGTCGGGGCTTCTCATCCGTCCCTCAGCGTGCAATATGCGAAAAAAAAGCCCGCATTTATGTGCGGGCTCTTCTTCAAATATGGCGGTGAGGGAGGGATTGATTCGCTGCGCTCACCCTACGGGCGTCATGGTCACGAGTGCCCCTGACGTCCAACAGGCTGAAGCCTGTTGTCGAACCCTGTCGAGGCTTCTCATCCGTCCCTCAGCGTGCAATATGCGAAAAAAAAGCCCGCATTTATATGTGAGCTCTTCTTCAAATATGGCGGTGAGGGAGGGATTCGAACCCTCGATACGTTGCCGTATACACACTTTCCAGGCGTGCTCCTTCAGCCACTCGGACACCTCACCATATTGTTGCTCCAGCGCTGCTGGAACGGGCGCTAATGTAGGGAAAAGCGCTAATCACGTCAATGCACTTTTCACTAAATTTAGCGCGTTTAGACAAACTTCAGGCAACTTGCTTTTTAAACCGGCAAAGGGCGCTGCTTTTTTATTACATTCATCACTTGAATTGATTCGCGTTTCGCGTAAGCCTAAGAAAAAAGGAGGAAACGTGGATATTATTTTTTATCACCCGACATTCGATACCCCTGCCTGGCTGGCAGGTTTGCAGCAACAGCTCCCTGAGGCTCGCGTACGTGAGTGGCAGGAGGGCGACGATCGGCCCGCTGATTATGCGTTAGTCTGGCACCCGCCTGTGGAAATGCTGGCTGGCCGCAAACAGCTCAAGGGCGTATTCGCGCTTGGGGCGGGCGTGGATTCGATCCTCAGCAGGCTGCAGGCTTATCCCGAGATGCTTCCCGCAGGCGTACCGCTATTCCGCCTGGAGGATACGGGCATGGGGCGGCAGATGCAGGAGTACGCCGTAAGCCAGGTACTGCACTGGTTCAGACGTTTTGACGACTACCAGGCGCAGAAGCTGCAGGCGAACTGGCAGCCTCTTGACGATTACCGTCGCGAAGACTTTATTATTGGCCTTCTCGGCGCAGGCGTGCTCGGTGGTCAGGTGGCAGAAAGCCTGACCGCGTGGGGCTTCCCGGTTCGCTGCTGGAGCCGTAGCAAAAAAGATTATCCGGGCGTCACAAGCTTTGCGGGCGATGAGCAGCTCAGCGATTTCCTCAACGGCACCCGCGTCCTTATTAACCTGCTGCCAAATACGCCGCAGACCGTCGGCATCATTAATACACCTCTGCTGGAACAGCTGGCAGACGAAGCATACGTGCTTAATCTGGCGCGGGGCGTTCATCTGGTGGAGGCCGATCTGCTGGCCGCGCTTGATAGCGGTAAGCTGAAGGGGGCGATGCTGGACGTATTCTCTGAAGAGCCCTTGCCGGCTGACAGCCCGCTATGGAAGCATCCTCGTGTGGCAATAACGCCTCACGTCGCGGCGGTTACGCGAGCCGATGAGGCAATGGTTTATATCGCCAGAACGATTCGCCAGATTGAGAAAGGCGAAACGCCGACGGGCGAAGTTTCCTTGCAACACGGCTACTAAACCCGGCCCGGCTCCCCGCCGGGCTAAAACTCAACGGCAATAGCTGCTATCCTTGCGGGAAAGAGAAAAGGAGAGAGTTATGTATCCCGTTGACCTGCATATGCACACCGTCGCCAGCACCCACGCCTACAGCACCCTGCACGACTATATCGCCATCGCCAAAAGCAAGGGCATCAAACTGTTTGCCATCACCGATCACGGTCCCGATATGGCCGACGCGCCGCACTACTGGCACTTTGTGAATATGCGCATCTGGCCGCGCGTGGTCGATGGCGTGGGTATTTTACGCGGCATTGAGGCGAATATAAAAAATACCAGCGGCGAAATTGACTGCACGGGCCCAATGCTGGATGCGCTCGATCTGATTATCGCCGGCTTCCATGAGCCCGTTTTCCCGCCGCAGGATGAAGCTACGCATACCGAAGCGATGATTGCGACGATGGCTAACGGCGATGTGCACATCATTAGCCATCCTGGCAATCCGAAATTCCCGGTCGATATTCCGGCCATCGCTCAGGCTGCGGCTAAATATAATGTGGCCCTTGAGCTGAATAACTCTTCTTTCACGCACTCCCGCAAAGGAAGCGGGCCGAACTGTCGCGCTATCGCTGCTGCGGTACGTGATGCGGGCGGCTGGCTGTCGCTGGGCTCGGATTCCCATACGGCATTTAGCCTGGGTGATTTTAACGAATGTCGTAAGGTGCTGGCGGAAGTGGACTTCCCGGAAGAGCGCATTCTGAACGTTACGCCGCGTCGCCTGTTAGGTTTCCTTGAAGCCCGCGGCATGGCGCCCATCGCCGAATTTGCCACACTGTAATCTCTACCTCTGAATGGATTGTTAGCATGAATGAGTTCTCTATTATTTGCCGTATTCTGGGATCGCTGTTTTACCGTCAGCCGCAGGACCCGCTGTTAGTGCCGTTGCTGACAATGATCCACGAAGGAAAGCTGGCGGCAAGTTGGCCTCTGGAGCAGGACGAGCTGCTGGCTCGGCTGCAGCAAAGTTGCGATCCGCAGCTGCTTGCCGCAGATTACAACGCGCTCTTTGTCGGTGACGAGTGCAGCGTTCCGCCATATCGCTCGGCATGGGAAGAGGGGAGCCATGAAGGCGAAATCCGCGAATTCCTCAAAACGCGCGGCATGCCGCTTGCCCAGATGCCGACCGATCACTTTGGAACCCTGCTGCTTGCCGCGTCGTGGCTGGAAGATCAGTCGCAGGAAGATGAATATGAAGCTCAGGTCACGCTGTTTGATGCTTACCTTCTCCCGTGGTGCGGTACCTTCCTTGGCAAGGTAGAAGCCCACGCGGCAACGCCTTTCTATCGCACGCTGGCGGCCATCAGCCGTGAAGCTATTCAGGCGATGCGCGATGAGCTTGAGGAATCAGAAGAAGAATAAAGTGTGATTTAAATCACTTTTTCCATGTAACAATTCTTTAGTTCTTACATAAAGTGTGCGGCAGATCGCAGTTGGGCCGAAAGGCTCTGCTATGATACGCCGCCATGAACATACTCATTTCTCTCGCATTGACGACCGGCATCCTCTCAGGCCTTTGGGGCTGGGTAGCGGTGAGCCTGGGCTTGCTGAGCTGGGCAGGTTTTCTCGGGTGTACCGCTTATTTCGCCTGCCCGCAGGGCGGCCTGAAAGGGCTGTTCATCTCGCTTTGCACATTGTGCAGCGGCGTGCTTTGGGCGCAGGTTATTATTCATGGCAGCGCGCTGGCGCCGCATCTGGAAATCCTTGGCTATGTCGTGACGGGCGTCGTTGCTTTTCTGATGTGTGTCCAGGCTTGCCATGTGCTGCTGTCGTTCGTACCCGGCACCTTTATCGGCGCCTGTGCAACCTTCGCCAGCCAGGACGAGTGGCGGCTTGTGGTGCCTTCTTTATTACTGGGCCTGGTATTTGGTTTTGCCATGAAGAACGGCGGGCTGTGGCTTGCGGCTAGAAAATCCAGACGGTCGGCGGCAATCGGCAAATAAAAAAACCAGCCGGGGCTGGTTTTTTTATGTCCGGTTTGCCATCAGGCTTCCGGCGGTACGGACATTTCTTTGTATTTCAACAATATCGGGTTCTTTTTGTCGCCCGCGTTTTTAAGATCCCAGAGTCCACGGTCGATACCGTCATTGATCAGATAAATAACGCCCGTCTCGATAGCCGACATCAGACACATCATCACCGGTTCGTTGGTGGTGAAGCCAATTTCACCCTCTAACAGACGCTGGTAATCAATAAAGCGGAATACCCCGGCCTGCACTTCATAAGATAAAATGGTTTTGCTGGTGTTGACAGAAGACAATATCTCGCCGGTGCTGACATCAACCACGCGCAGGTTGACGGCAATCTGGTCGAGTTGATATTGCGTTTCACCGCCAATGCCGAAGTAACGCGCCCCGACGCCGCCCGATTTCACATTGCTTTCATAGCCAATGATGGAGCCTTCAATCATGACGTTTGCCGCCATTAACGATTGCAGAGCCTGACGGTTATTCGCCGCAACGGTGCCGTTTTCCTGGGCCGCGCGGATTATCTTGCGTTCGTTGAGCAGGTTTTGTAATCCCTGGCGTTCCAGCGGTATAAACCAGCGTGAATCTTTTAACGCTGTCACCAGCATAGCGGTGGCGCTTTGCGGTACGGCCGTTGAAAAGTTACTCGCCGGAGAAGGCTTAAACTGACCTGTTTCATCCTGGATATTATAAACCGAGACAAACAGTTTACCCGCCGCTTCCGGTAAGTGCGTTAAATCACGATAGCTTTGGGCCCGAGGCAATAACGTAGGTTTAGCGGCTTCTTTAGGTGGTGCGGTTAAACAACCACTTAATAAACACACTGCTACGATGAGAAGAAAGCGCTGCATGATGTTTATCCTTAAATACCTTTTGAAAGTTTAAGCCCACTAGAAATCAGTAGAATTGTTTTGTAAGCCCGCGACCTGGATAGTTGAGGTTTTTCCGGTTTTGCGGTCTGTAATGTTCATCGTTAACTGCCCGTCAGCGTTGGCAATATCCACAATAAAGTCGTTGGTCACCAGGCGCCCTGGCTTTCCGGTATTGATATTGGTAAGCAACCCACCCAGCAGCTGCGACTGAATAGTTTGCGTAAAGTTATCCAGAGCGGAGGGCGTTTCAATACCAAAATCATCGCTATAGCTGGGATCCTTATAAGAGTTCTGAGCCTGAGCTTCATTAAGTAAGAAAGGACCGTTGTTTGGGTTGCCCCCAAAATTCGGGTTAGTAAACTGAAACGTCATATTTCCGCCCCATGCCAGCGGTGTAAAAACCAGCAGGGAAACAACCGCATGAGCTATACGCATGACAGCCTCCTAGAATTCATCGTGGGCTAAATCGCCGGTGCCCAATAAGGCTTTATCAATCTGCCGACGTTTAATTGCTTCATCTGTTTGAGCCAGTGCAATATCGACGTTGCGGTCGAAGTCGCGTTTAATTGGAAATAAAAAAGTCTGGAAAACAACGTCCTGATCGACAGTGATGGTTATCCAGCTCCCCCAACGGGCGCTGGGGCGCTCATTCATAGCCATGTTTCCGGTAAAGTTGCTTTCCCACCTGTCACTGAAGGCGCGATAAAAGTCGTGGCCCACGGAAGTAACGGTGTGATCCGTCAACAGTCCGGGAATTTCAACTTCTATGGCGCGAGCGCCCCCGGAAGCGCACAGTAAAACTGTGGCCAGCAGTAAAGCAGGTTGTAATTTCATTGCCTCAACGCCTGAGATTATCGTTTGCCCAGGAAACCGCCTGAGTGCGGTTCTTTACGGCTATCTTCTTGAACAGGTTATAGAGATGGGTTTTTACCGTATTCTCACTAATAAATAGCGACTGAGCGATTTCATTATTGGAAGCGCCAATACGCAACTTATTAAGAATTTCCTTTTCCCGGTGCGTTAACAGCGAAGACTCCACGCTGTTGAAGCGATAGTTTCCGGAGTGATTAATAAGGTAGCTGGCTAATTTTTGCGAGAAATAACATTCACCTTCCATTACGCCGCGTATACCTTCGATAACCCGCGGCTCTTCTTCTGACGTATAAAATACGCCGTTAATGTGAGGCCAGTTCTCTATGTCGCGGAACTGATACTCTTCAGGCGTGTTGAGGAGAAGTAGTTTGATGCTGCTGTGTTTGCGGCTTAAGCTGGACTGCCAGTAATTAATAAGCTTTTTATCTGCCTCAACCATATCGAATAACACCAGAACATTCCCCGCTATCTCATCGAGAGAGCGTTGAATATTATGAAGTTTTCCGTTTACAGACAGCGAGGACTTCAAATGTTGTAATAGCGCCGAAGCCTGCAGCGAAGGTTTGGTGATCAACAACAATGTATGACCATTTAAATTATGGACTTCATTAAACATGATGAAACTCCACCTGGTTTTTATGCACTATCAGCTGAATTAACGGAAAGTTAATTCACCAGAGATACTGATTAGTGCTGCACTGCTGTGTGTGAAATAATAAAACACGGTCAAACTCGCACGTTGATACGGCTGACATTGTGTTAAATAAAATGGTTACTGCTGAATTCAATCTAGCGGGAAGTAATCTTAAAGCAAGTGTTAAAGATGTTACATAATGTAACTGAAGATATTCAAATGTTTCTTTATGAGATTTTTGCTATTTGTTTTTGATGCTAAAGTTGTACATTTTAATTAATTTGCATCACTTTTAAAAATCATACAATTTAATATAACTTATTGATTATTATTCTATTCTCTTCGGAGTTTTCTCACCCGACACGTTTTAACATATGTAAATAATCAAACTTTCTGGCAACTTTTGCATCCTGTTTAAGAAAAAGTGTTGCGGTGACAGACTTCATGGCTAAATTGCTAAACACTTCGCAAAAGATGTCCTGCAAGGCGGCTGAGCTGGTTGCGCTGGCGGTCAATCTGCTGCTAGTCAGCGGCCAATGAAATTCGGTGCTGGCAAACTTCCTGTTAGCGTTACGTTTTTTTATCTGCCTCATACTTTGGGGTGAATATAAATATAAAAATACACCGTGCGGGTGAGATATTTTAAATGTGTCGAAGGACATACTCATTTCCGTAACGCAGCAATAACTTTTTATTGTTTGCGTTAACAACGTAATGTTTTGGCATATTTACCTGGCAGCATCCAGGTCCAGGATGACAACATGAAAAACACATCGTTATTTATGGTGTTAGCATTGCTGGGTGCGCCTGGTTATGTAATAGCGGCAGGTCCCGATCTCGCCGCTTCAGAGTATAACTTTGCAGTTAATGAATTAAGCAAAGCATCTTTTAATCAGGCAGCCATTATTGGTCAGCACGGCGCTGGAAATAGTGCCGATGTCGATCAAAGAGGGACCCGGCAACTTGCGGTCGTCTCGCAGTACGGAGGCAGTAACCGCGCAAACGTCGATCAATCAGGGAGTTATAATCTTGCTTATATTTCGCAGGCGGGCAGTTCGAACGATGCGGATATTAAGCAGTCCGATTATGGTAATACCGCTTTAATTATCCAGAAAGGTTCCGGTAATAAAGCAAGTATTATCCAGAACGGTACGCAAAAAACAGCAGTTGTAGTGCAGAAACAGTCACAAATGGCGGTTCGTATTATCCAACGATAATACACCAACTATTTGGGCTAATATTCTCAATCCGATGGGGGTTTACCATGAATTTATTCAAAGTGGCAGCATTAGCAGCGGTAGTTATTTCCGGTAGCGCACTGGCCGGTCATTTCCCTGTACACAATAGCCAGGGCGATGAAACCCTGAGTATTTATCAGGAAGGCGTGAACAACGTTGCACTTGCCGATCAAGGTTCGTCACCTGATGCTACAATTGATATTAAATCATATGGTTATAACAACTATGTGAAATCAAACCAGTCTGGCGCTTCTGATTCAGATACCTTTGTTGTTCAGTCTCAGGGTGGTAAAAACACCGCAATTACTAACCAGACGGCTGATAATTCAACAATCTCTGTTACTCAGGTTGGCTGGGGTAACTACGCGAATGCTTACCAGCACTAGCTGAGAATCTGCACTATATAGAAACAGGGCTCAGGCCCTGTTTTTTTATTGGGGGGATAATATGCACACCTTAATTTTGCTGGCGGCGCTCTCAAATCAGCTTACCTTCGATACCCGACAGCAGGGCAATGTTTATACTATTGAACCCGTCGCCACGCTGACCAGCGACTGCCAGTGCGCAATAAGGCTCACGGCCACGCGTTCAGGAAGATCCGGGCAAAGCACCAGTAATCAGCGATCCAGCGTCTCTATAAAGGCGAACGAACCGATAAAACTAGCCAGGCTGAGCCTGAATATCGAGCCCGGAGACAGCGTGACCCTGACCGTCACCTTGTCTAACGGAAAAGATATTAATCTGGAAAAACAATGGGCCCCGCCCGGCAGAATATAAGCCTGCATACTTTATTTGATTTGTGTAACCGGTTTGTTGTGATTATTTCATCTGTATACCAATGTTTAACTGTAGCGCTGAGGTTATCTGCCGATAACTTTATTACAGACTGCATTTGAGGAGTACAGATCATGATAAAAATTACTTTTAAGACATTTCTCTCTGTTGCTGTGCTGGCACTCTTCTCTCCTCTGACTCAGGCCGGCACGGATGGCGGAGTGATTCACTTCAGGGGAGCGATTGTCGAAGGGGGATGCGGGATCACGCCGCAGGAGCAGAAGGTAGAGTTTTCCTGTTATAAACAAGGAAAACCGACAACTTATACCGTTACGCTAAACCAGCTGGCCGATGGCTTTATACCCGGCGACAGCCTGATGCACACAGATATTCAGTATCTCGATCCGCAGCGTCGGCTGGCCATCGTCAACGTCACCTGGCAGTAAATAACATGGTCTGGCGATGGCGCCAGGCCATGAGTTTTTCCGCATACTGATTTATTTCATCGCAGGTTTTGTTACTATTCGGCGCCGTCGCAAATTTCCGCGGCGCAAAAAAAATTCTCTAAGAAAAATCCAGCGGATTGAGAGTTATTCCATAGCCCGTAACAACGTAAAAGAGATATCTGCGGGCTGCAGCATATGAATGATGGTAGCGAGAATGAAGTTAGCGTTTAACCTTGTCGACTGGCAGGCCAGCGCCCCCGGCTTATCTGATGCCGCGCAGTGGCTTGCCTGGAGCAAAGCATCTCCGGTAATCGATGCGACAGCCGCAATCGCCCGCAGCACACATTTACCCATGATGACCGCGCGCCGCCTGGCGTCGGGCAGTCGCCTGGCGGTAGACGTTGCGCTGGCTGTGCTGGAGCGCGGCCAGGCCGACGCGCTGGTTTTCGCCAGCCGTCATGGCGAGCTGGAACGCAACTTTAAGATCCTGGGCGCCCTGGCTGAACAGCAAACCGTCTCGCCAACGGATTTTGCCATGTCGGTACACAATTCGGCGGTTGGCAATACCACTATTGCAGCGAAAGCGCCTCTGGTTTCATCCTCTGTCTCCGCCGGTCGGGACACCTTTGCTCAGGCGCTGATCGAGGTGGCTGCTTTTCATCATGCCGGTTACAAACGGGTGCTGATGGTGGATTTCGACGGCGCCATTCCCGATTTTTATCGGCCCTGGCTTGCAGACGAGCCTGATGCTTTCCCGTTCGCCGTAGCATTGCTGCTGGAAGCAGGCTCGCAGCTGCGGGCCGAAAGCATTCCCGCCGCGCATCGTGATGCCAGCGCGCTACCGCAAAGCCTCGCTTTTTTACACGCCTGGCTGAGCGAAGCGCCTGCATTTTCGTTCGCTGGCGAAAGGTTACTGTGGCAGTGGAGCCGCCAGTGATGGGGCGCAAAGTCCTGCAACGCCTCAACTGGTACTGGCGAGTCGTCATGACCGGCTGGCTGTTTATTCTTTTTGGCAGCGGCGGTCTTGCGCTGTCGCTGCTGTGGTTTAATTTACTGCTGATAACCGTACCTAACCGAAATAAGCGTCGTAATATCGCCCGTCGCAGTATTGCCGCCAGTTTTCGGTTATTTTTACGCATCGGGCGCTTTCTGGGCGTTTTTGACTATCAGTTCAGCGGTGCGGAAAAACTGCGCATTGACAGCGGCTGCCTGGTCGTTGCGAACCATCCCACGCTGCTGGATTATGTTTTTATTGCTTCGCAGGCGCCTGAGATTGGCTGCCTGGTCAAAGCCAGCCTGGTCAATAATCCCTGTTTCAGGGGCGTTATTCGCGCGGCAGATTATTTAATTAACAGCCAGGGCGAAACGTTATTGCCGGAAAGCCAGCAGCGTTTATCGGCGGGGGAGACAATACTCATTTTCCCGGAAGGCACGCGTACGCGCCCTGGCGAACCGCTGGCTATCCAGCGCGGGGCCGCGCAAATCGCCGTTCGCAGCGGCTGCCCCCTGCGGCTGGTGCATATTTGTTGCGACCAGCGCTATCTCGATAAGCAAAGCCGCTGGTATCAAATCCCGGCACGTAAACCGATGATTACGGTCTCTGTACAGGGGCGTATAGCAAGCCAGGATTTCGTCACAGCGCAGGACGACGCCCCGGCGCTTGCGGCGCGTCGCCTGAGCCATTATTTACGTCAGGCGCTGGTGCCTGACTCTCGTTAAGACCCGGATGCAAATATGGACTCTCTACAAAACGATATTAAACAACTGATTATCGACACGCTGAACCTTGAAGAAATCAGCGTGGACGACATTGACAGCGAGGCGCCCCTGTTTGGCCACGAGGGGCTGGGGCTTGACTCCATTGACGCTCTCGAACTGGGCCTGAGCGTCAAAAAACGTTATGGCGTGGCCTTGTCCGCTGAAAACGAAACCATGCGCCAGCATTTTTACTCTGTGGCAACGCTGGCCGCTTTTATTGCCAGCCTTAATCCGGCGCGCGGCGCCTGAATAATTACAAGAACGAGCAAGTTATGAATAAAGAAGATATTTATCAGGAAGTGACCGGCCTGCTGGTTAAATTGTTCGACCTTGACGCGGACCTTATTACGCCTGAATCCCGCCTCTATGAAGATTTAGATCTCGACAGTATCGATGCTGTCGACATGGTCGTTCATTTGCAAAAACGCACCGGCAAGAAAATTAAACCGGAAGATTTTAAAACCGTCCGCACCGTACAGGACGTTGTCGAAGCGGTAGAACGGCTGCAGCAGGGTTCCTGATGCGCGTGCGGGCAGCAAACATGCTGAATATCGCCGGCGGGCTGGCCGTCATCGGCTGGCCTTTTGCCGTGTGGCTGACGCTGAGCTATCCGCATTTGCATATGCTGCTGCCTTTGCTGGCGCTCTGTTTCGTGCTGCGCCTTGCTGCGCTGCGCGGTAAAACGGGGGCCCTGGGCCGGGCGGCGCAGGCTCTCGCCGGAGTAGGGATAATCCTGACCGTTGCGAGCTTTTTGCTGCGTGAGGCACGCTTGCTGCTGTGGTATCCGCTGGTCGTCAATATTGTGATGCTTGCTCTGTTTGGCGCTTCGTTGTTTAGCCGCATGTCGCTTATTGAACGCCTTGCACGCTGGCGCGAAGGCGAACTTTCTCCGGCGGCGGTTCGCTACACGCGCCGCGTGACGCAGGTCTGGTGCGGGTTCTTTATCGTTAACGGCGCCGTTTCCCTGTGGACCTGCCTGCACGGCAATGTTCATCTCTGGACGCTGTGGAACGGCATGCTCAGCTATATGCTGATGGGCGCGCTGTTTGCGGGTGAGTGGTTAGTGCGCCAGCGGGTGAAACGCTATCATGGCTAAGCCGCTGCCGCTTAATAAATGGCTCAGCGACGCTCGTGCACCCGACTGCATCGTCGCGTTCGATGGCGACAAAAGCTGGACTCAGGCCATGCTCGTGCGCGACGTTCAGCGCCTTTATAGCGAACTGAGCGTCCGTACCGGCGAGCGATGGGCGCTCTGTTTTGACAACAGCTACTGGTTTATCGTCGCGCTGCTGGCCTCGCTGCACGCGGGCAAAACACCGCTGCTGCCGGGCCACTGCCGGGAAGCGCAGCTGCGCGAACAGCGCTCTCTGTTTAGCGGCGTGTTAACCGATCTGCCGCTGGAGCTGAATTGCCCGGTGATTAATCCGCAAACTTTATCCTCCCGGTTGCCGCATCCGCTGCCGCCCGTGGCGCACGACGCGGGCGTGATATTGTTCACCTCGGGGTCAACGGGCGAACCTTCGCAGATTTTTAAGAGCGTGCATGCCCTGAATGAGGAGAGCGCCTGGCTGGCTAAGCTCTGGGGAAGCGATCTGAAGGATTGTCGCGTCGTGGCATCGGTCAGCCATCAGCATATGTATGGCCTGACGTTCCGCATCGTGCTGCCCATGACGCTGGGCCTGGCCTGCGACGTATCGATGATTCATTTCCCCGAGCAGCTGGCAGCGCATGCCTCCTTTCCTCTGCTGTTTATCAGCAGCCCGGCGTTTCTGAAGCGCCTTGACACCAGCCTGAGCGCGCCGCCGTGCCGTAAAACGCTCTCGGCGGCAGGCGTGCTGGACGACGAAACGGCGCAGCGAGCCGGGCAGTGGCTCGGCGAGGCGGTCTGCGAAATTTATGGCACTACGGAAACGGGCGTGCTCGCCTGGCGGCAGCACCACAGCGCAGCGCTACCGTGGCAGCCTTTTCCTGATGTAGAGTTTATTGCCCGTGAAGAAGGCTGGTCGGTACGATCGCCGCTGATAGACGCAGGCGAATGCTCGCTTGACGATAATCTGGAATTTACGCGGCAGGGCGAGTTCCGGCTGCTGGGCCGGCGCGATCGCATCGTCAAGATTGAAGAAAAACGCGTCTCGCTTAGCGAAATTGAACGTCGCCTGCTGGCGCTGCCGGGCGTGCGGGACGCGGCCGTGGTGCCGATTGTTCGCGCCGGACGTATGACCCTCGGGGCCGTTGTGGTGCCTGATGACGCCGCTACGCTGCCTGCGAAAGATAAAACCCGGTGGCGACAGGCGCTTCGCCAGTGGCTTGAGCCCGTGGCGATACCGCGTTACTGGCGCATCGTTGAGCGCCTTCCGCTCAACAGCCAGAGCAAGCGATGCTGGGCGCAACTACAGGAATTATTTAATGAAACCCACTGAACAATGGCGTACACAGTCGGCTGAAAATCAGTTGTGCCTGCATCTGCATATTCCGGCGAGTCTGAGCTGGTTTCGCGGCCACTTTCCGACCCAGCCGCTGCTTCCCGGCGTGGCGCAGCTTGACTGGGTTATGGCTTACGGCGCAGAGCTTGCGCCGGGCATGCGCTTTTGCGCGATTGACAGCGTTAAGTTCCAGCGCCCGGTACTGCCCGAAAGCCTGCTTGAGCTGAATCTGCGCTGGGACGCCGCCCGCAGTTTGCTGAACTTTGAGTATCTCCTGTTGCGGGAAGAAACGCGGCAGCCTGTCAGCAGCGGGAAAATCAAACTATGTCCCTGATGCAGAACGTATCCACAGCCCATGCGGATTTTCGCCCCTGCGTGGTGATCCCCTGTTATAACCACGGCGCAGCCATGCCCGGCGTGCTCGCGCGGCTGGCTCCGTTTTCGTTGCCGTGCATTATCGTGGACGACGGCAGCGAACAGGCGACGGCGCAACAGCTTGCGCTTCTGGCGGCAGGCTACAGCGGCGTAACGCTGGTGCGCCTGGCAAACAACAGCGGGAAAGGGCAGGCCGTAATTGCCGGTTTACAGGCCGCCCGGCAGGCTGGGTTCAGCCATGCCGTTCAGCTTGATGCCGACGGGCAGCACCATATTGAGGACGTTCCGCGCTTTTTGCACGAAGCGGAGCTGCATCCAGAAAGCCTGATATCCGGCCAGCCGGAATATGACGATTCTGTCCCCAGGTCCCGCCTGTACGGACGCTACGTCACCCATTTTTGGGTATGGATTGAAACGCTTTCGCTATCGCTTAAGGACAGCATGTGCGGGTTCCGCGTTTATCCTTTGACCGCAACGCTTGCGGTTATCGGGCAGCATCCGCCGGGCAGGCGCATGGATTTCGACACGGAAATCATGGTGCGTCTGTACTGGTCCGGCGTGGAGAGCCGTTTTCTGCGTACCCGCGTAACTTATCCGCCCGACGGCCTGTCGCACTTTGACGCCCTGCGTGACAACCTGCGCATTTCCTGGATGCATACGCGGTTATTCTTCGGCATGCTGCCGCGAATCCCTGCTTTGCTTTCACGCCATCACAAAAGCGCGCACTGGGCGAAAATGCCGGAGAGAAAAGGGCTGGCGGGGATGCGCCTGATGCTGGGCATCTATCAAATTTTGGGGCGGGGGGCTTTTATGCTCCTACTCTATCCCGTGGTAGCCTGGATGTGGCTGACCGGGGGAGCGCAGCGTCGCGCCTCGCAGCTCTGGCTGGCGCGCGTGCGGCAACAGGCGCAAATCAGGCAGGCTGAACTGCCCGCAGGCTTAAACAGCTATCGGCATTTTCTGCGGTTTGGCGATGCGATGCTCAATAAAATCGCCGCCTGGCGAGGGGATATTAAATGGGGGCGCGATATTAATTTTGCTCCCGGCAGCCGCGAGGTTTTGCAGCCGCAGGCGGGATGCGGAAAACTTATCCTTGCCGCGCATCTTGGCGATATTGAGGCCAGCCGGGCGCTGGCGCAGGTTGATGCAGGGTTAGTCATCAATGCGCTGGTCTTTACCGATCATGCCCAGCGGTTCCGCCGGATAGTCGAAGAGATTGCCCCGCAGGCGGCGGTGAATTTGTTGCCCGTCACGCACATTGGTCCTGAAACCGCCATGATGTTGCAGGATAAACTCGATGCAGGCGAATGGGTGGCGATCGTCGGCGACAGAATTGCGGTTAATACGCAGCGCGGCGGCGATCGTCGCGTATGCTGGAGCCAGTTTATGGGCGCGCCAGCGCCGTTCCCGCAGGGGCCGTTTATTCTTGCCGCCGCATTACGCTGCCCGGTAATTTTAATGATGGTGCTGCGCGAGAAGGGCAAACTGCTTATCCACGCAGAGCCTTTTGCCGATCCCCTGATATTACCGCGATCGACACGCCAGCAGGCTTTACAGCAGGCCATCGATCGTTATGCCGCACGGCTTGAAGCCTACGCTTTACGCTCGCCGCTCGACTGGTTTAATTTTTATGATTTCTGGCAGCTGCCGAAAGATCTGGAGTCCGCATGTTAAGCGACCCGCGCTTTACCGCTGAGGTGAGTATCAAAGTACCGTTCCATGACGTCGACTCGATGAACGTGGTCTGGCACGGCAACTATTTCCGCTATTTTGAAGTGGCGCGTGAAGCGCTGCTTGACCAGTTCGGTTACGGTTACCGCGCTATGCAAGCCTCCGGCTATGTCTGGCCGGTGGTGGACACGCGGGTGAAATATCGCGATGTGGTGACGTTTGAACAGCAAATTCTGGTGCGGGCGCGCGTGGAAGAGTTCGAAAATCGCCTGAAGATTGGCTATCAGATTACCGATGCCGCCAGCGGCAAACGTACCACCACGGGCTACACCATTCAGGTAGCGGTTGATGCCGCGACGGGGGAGATGTGCTACGTCTCGCCGGCTGTTTTATTTGAACGCATGGGAATAACGCCATGAAAAAATTTTTACTGACCGCGGCCTTGCTGATAAGCAGCGCCGCGAACGCGGTGACGCTGGATGAGGTCCAGCAACGTTTTGCCGCCCAGCAGGTCGTTCGCGCCGCCTTCCAGCAGGAGCGCCAGATTAGCGGCATGGCCCAGCCGCTGCACTCAAGCGGCGAGGTGCTGATTGCCAAAAGCAAAGGCTTATGGTGGCAGCAGCAGCATCCATTTCCGATGACCCTCATCCTTGATGACAGCCATATGGTGCAGGTGATGGGCCGCCAGGCGCCGCAGGTGATCACCGCCGACAGCAACCCGCAGATGTTCCAGTTCAACCATCTGCTGCGCGCCCTGTTTCAGGCCGACCGCAAAGTGCTGGACGAGAACTTCACCAGCCGGTTTACCGATCTGGGGAAAGGGCAGTGGCAGCTAATCTTAACGCCGACCACCACGCCGCTCGACAAGCTGTTCAGCACCATCACGCTGCAGGGCGAGAAGTTCCTCAACCGTATCGAGCTTAACGATAAGCAGGGCGACTTCACGGAAATCACCTTCAGCAACCACCGCCCGGAACCGCGAAAACTGACGCATGAAGAACAGCAGCGTTTCGTTTTCTGACCGGCACCGTCGCCTGTGCTGGGGCTGGTTTGCGGTAGTCGCGCTGCTGGTGGTTGCGCTGTGCGCGCTGCTGCCTAAGGCCAGACTCGACAGCAGCGTGCTGTCGCTTTTGCCCGCCCAAAGCCTGGGACAGATACCGCCTGAAATTGAAGCGGGATTTCTGCAGCGGCTCGACA
Source organism: Dryocola sharpae (assembly GCF_051307055.1). Classification (GTDB taxonomy): domain Bacteria; phylum Pseudomonadota; class Gammaproteobacteria; order Enterobacterales; family Enterobacteriaceae; genus Dryocola. The sequence goes on from NZ_CP149994.1 coordinate 1,552,493, forward strand.
GGCAGCTGCTCTGGCTGGTCAGCCCTGGCACAAAGCCTGACGCGCGCGTCGCTCAGCGGTGGCAGGCGCAGCTAAGAGCGCAGCCTTACCTGGAGAAAATTCAGGGACCGATGGATGCCGCAGGGCAGCAGGCCTGGGGCAAATTCTACTTCGAGCACCGTAACGGTCTGGTGGATGAGCAAACCCGCGCGCGCCTGCAAAACGGCGGCGAGGCTCAGGCGCAGTGGGTTTTATCCCAGCTTTATTCGGCGTTTTCCGGCGTCAGCGGCAAAGAGCTGGCGAACGATCCCCTGATGCTGGTGCGCGGCTCACAGCTTGCCCTGCAACAAAGCGCAAGCCAGCTACGCATGATCGACGGCTGGCTGGTGGCGAAAGACAAGCAGGGCCGCTACTGGTACATGCTGCACGGCGAACTGAACGGTTCCTCGTTTGATATGCAGCGCGGGCACGAAACGGTGAGCCAGCTTCGGGCGCTGCAGCAGCAGCTGGAGCAGCAGTTTCCGCAGGCTAAAGTGATGTCGCGCGGCACGCTGTTCTACAGCGATTACGCCAGCCAGCAGGCGAAGCACGACGTTTCCACGCTGGGGCTGGCGACCATCGTTGGCGTACTGCTGCTGATCCTTCTGGTTTTCCGCTCGGTTCGCCCGTTACTGTTATGCGTTCTCTCCGTCGGCATTGGCGCGCTTGCGGGCACCGCGGTCACGCTGCTTTGCTTCGGCGAGCTGCATCTGATGACGCTGGTGATGAGCCTGGGCATAGTCGGCGTCTCTGCGGATTACACCCTTTATTACCTCACCGAACGCATGGTTCACGGCGCGGAAAGCTCGCCGCTGAGCAGCCTGCGCAAAGTTCTGCCTGCGCTGTTGCTGGCGCTGGGCACCACGGTGCTGGCTTATCTGATTATGATCCTCGCGCCGTTCCCCGGCATTCGTCAGCTTGCGGTTTTTGCCGCCAGCGGCTTAACGGCTTCCTGCCTGACGGTTGTCTGCTGGTATCCCCACGCGGTGCGCGGACTGCCGGTGCGTCCGGCGCCCGGACGGAAAATCCTTTCCGCCTGGCTTTCGGCATGGCACTGCAATAAATTCGTGCGTTTTGGTATACCGCTCGCCCTGCTGGCTATCAGCGTGGCGGGCCTGGCGATGCTGCGCGTGAACGACGATATCTCCACCTTACAGGCCCTGCCGCAGGATTTGCTGCGTGAAGAGCAGAGCATCACCGCCCTGACCGGGCAGGGGATGGATCAGAAATGGTTTGTGGTTTACGGCGCCAGCGCGGAGCAGACGCTCCGGCGCCTTGAGAAGCTGGCGCCGGAGCTGGCCGCTTTGCGCAAGCGTAAGATTATCGACGGCTATCGTCTGCTGCCGCTGGCCTCCCTTGAGCGCCAGCAGGCGGATTTACGTCTGCTGCGCGAGGCGGCGCCGGTATTGCAAAAGCGTCTCGCAGAAACGGGCATAAAGGTGACGGCGCCGAATTTGCAGCAGATGCCGGTCACGCCGGACGTCTGGCAGCAAAGCGTTATCAGCAGCGGCTGGCGTTTGCTGTGGCTTACGCTTGCCAACGGGCAAAGCGGCGCGCTGGTGCCGGTTAACGGCGTTCATGACGGCGCGGCGTTAAGCGCTCTTGCGGAAAAGCTGCCCGGCGTCAGTTGGGTGGATCGTAAAAGCGCTTTCAATGCGCTTTTCGGCTTCTACCGCGCCCTGCTGGCAGGACTGCTGGCCGCAGCCGTTGCCGCGATTGCCATCAGTTACATGCTGCGTCTGGGCGTAAAACGAGGGCTTATCAACGTCGTGCCTTCTTTGCTGTCGCTCGGCGGAGGGCTGGCCGCCTTAGCCTTCAGCGGACACGAGCTGAATTTATTCTCGCAGCTGGCCTTAGTGCTGGTGCTGGGCATCGGCATTAACTACACGATATTTTTCAGCAACCCACGCGGCACGCCGTTAACGTCGATGCTGGCGGTAAGCGTCGCCTTGCTGACCACTTTATTTACGCTGGGGATGCTGGTCTTTAGCGCAACTCAGGCTATTTCAGGCTTCGGGATTGTGCTGAGCTGCGGAATATTCTGCGCATTTCTGACCGCTCCGCTGGCTTTGCCCGTTCGGGAAAAGGAAAATTCATGACCAAATTACGCACGCTGATTCTGCTGACAGGCGCCTTGGTGCTGAGCGCCTGTAGCGCGCCGAAAAAAGAGCCGAGCCGACCGCAGGCCTGGCTCAAACCGGGCACGCTGGTAACGCTGCCTGCCCCCGGTATTACGCCGACCATCAGCCAGCAGCAGCTGTTGACCGCGCGGGTGAAGGGGAAAACGCAGTCGCTGATGGTCCTGCTCAATGCTGATAGCCAGAAAATCATGCTGGCCGGGCTGTCGCCGCTGGGGATCCGTTTGTTCCGGCTGACCTATGACCAGACGGGGGTGAAAACCGAGCAGTCCATCACCCTGCCTGAGCTGCCGCCCGCAAGCCAGGTGCTGGCCGATATCATGCTGAGCTACTGGCCGCTTGCCGTCTGGCAGCCGCAGCTGCCGAAAGGCTGGACGCTAAAAGATATCGCCTCGCGCCGCGAGCTGCGCGATGAAAATAATGAGCTTATCGAGACGATTCAGTACCTGGCCCGGGACGGCAGCCGCCAGCCGGTCACTGTTCAGCATCATCGCTTTGGCTATACCATCGCTATCCAACATCTGGACAATCCATCATGATTTCATTAACCGCCGTCGGCATGCTCAACGCGATGGGCAATACGCTTGATGAGATCGCCGCCAGCCTGGTCGCCGGCAGGGCGCCGGGCATGACGCCTGACAAGGATAACTGGCTGCAGCAGGGAGAATGCTGGGTTGGGCGCGTCACGGCTGAGCTGCCCGCCGTTCCCGAAACGCTTCCTCAGCATAACAGCCGCAACAACCGGCTGCTGCTGGCGGCGCTTGCGCAAATTCAGCCGCAGATTGACGAAGCTATCGCAAGCTATGGGCGGGAGCGCGTGGCCGTAGTGCTGGGCACCAGCACCTCCGGGCTGGACGAAGCCGATCGCCAGGTGAGCGGGAGCAACGATACCTATCATTACGGCCAGCAGGAGCTGGGCGATCCGTCGCGCTTTATCAGCGAATATCTGCAGCTTTTCGGCCCGGCGCTGACGATTTCCACGGCCTGTTCCTCCAGCGCGCGGGCGATAATTACCGGTCAGCGTCTGATTGAGTCCGGCATGGTGGATGCCGCGATTGTCGGCGGCGCGGATACGTTAAGCCGCATGCCCATCAACGGATTTAACAGCCTGGAATCCCTGAGCGAGCGGCTCTGCCAGCCCTTCAGCGCCGAACGTAACGGCATCACCATCGGCGAAGCCGCCGCGCTGATCGTACTGAGTCGTGAAAAAGGCCCGGTACAGCTGCTTGGCGTGGGCGAATCGTCCGACGCCTGGCATATGTCGGCCCCGCATCCCGAAGGCGTGGGCGCGATCCGCGCCATTGAAATGGCTATGCGGCAGGCGGGTTTAACCGCGGCCGATATCGGTTATATCAATATGCACGGCACCGCCACGCGCTTAAATGACGAGATTGAAGCCAGAGTGATCCACAAGCTGTTTGGTGAAAGCGTGCCGGGCAGTTCAACCAAGCATCTTACCGGACACACGCTGGGGGCTGCGGGCGCCTGTGAAGCGGTGCTTTGCTATCTAATGTTGACTCGCGACCTGCCGCTGCCCGCGCAGGATTTTACCGATGCAACGCAGGATCCCGAACTCGCGCCCTGCGGTTTACTGACCAGGCCGCGTGCCGATTACAAACCGGTCATGCTGTCTAATTCTTTTGCTTTTGGCGGCAACAACGCCGCTCTGATCCTGGGAGCCATTCGTGACTGACTATCTTGCCCCGCAACGCTACTTGCCTCACGAAGCGCCAATGTGCCTGCTGGAGAGGGTTATTAACGTCACGCAGGATGCGGCCCATTGCCAGGTAAAAGTGAGCGCCGACGGCGTGCTGGCGCCTTTCCTGGACGGCGAGGGCAGGCTGCCCGGCTGGTTTGCCATCGAAATTATCGCGCAGACGGTAGGCGTATGGTCCGGCTGGCATACGATGAACGCGGGCGAGGAATCGGTCGGGGTTGGCATGTTGCTCGGCGGACGCGGGCTGCGTTGTCCGGAAGGCAAATTCCCGGCGAATACGCTCCTTGACTGTCAGATCAGGCTCTTAATGCGCGATGAAAAAATCGGCAGTTTTGAAGGTGAAATCCTCGCCGGTAACCGGCTTATGGCAGGCGGACGGGTGAACACCTATCAACCAGATAAAAAAGAATTAGAACAATTATTTTAACAAAGTCTGATGGCAAACCTCCCGGCGTGACAAAACTAAAGGGTGCCGTCATTTAACAAACAAGGAAAATCATTTCGTTGATTTTCGGCTGATAACCACAAAGAAGGGAGACGAAGCTTTTTCCCTTTTTGTCAGCAATCTGATGGGATAGCAGGTATGACAAGAACAGTACTGGTGACCGGCGCCAGCAAAGGCATCGGCAGGGCTATTGCCCTTGGCCTGGCAGCGGACGGTTTTAGCGTGGTGGTACATTATCACCGCGACGAAGAAGGCGCACAGCAGACGTTAACGCAGATCGAAGAGCAGGGCGGTTCGGGCCGGCTGATACAGTTCGACAGCGGCGACCGCGCCGGGTGTCGTGCAACCCTTGAGGCGGACATCGACGCTCACGGCCCATACTGGGGCCTGGTCAATAACGCGGGCGTGGCGCGTGACGGCGCCTTTCCGGCGCTGAGCGAAGAGGACTGGGACGGGGTTATTCATACCAATCTTGATAGCTTCTATAACGTCATCCAGCCTTGCGTGATGCCGATGATCGGCCTGCGCGACGGCGGTCGCATTATTACGCTGTCGTCTGTTTCCGGGCTGATGGGCAATCGCGGTCAGGTGAACTACAGCGCGGCGAAAGCGGGCATTATCGGCGCCAGCAAAGCGCTGGCCGTTGAGCTGGCGAAACGCAAAATCACCGTTAACTGCATCGCGCCCGGGCTTATCGATACCGGCATGATTGAGATGGAAGAGGCCGCGCTCAAAGAAGCGATGCGTTTGATCCCGCTGCAACGCATGGGGCAGCCGGAAGAAGTCGCCGGGCTTGCGCGTTATCTGATGTCTCCTGCCGCGGGCTACGTGACCCGCCAGGTTATCTCCATTAATGGAGGTATGCTGTGATCCGCCGCGTGGTCGTAACAGGAATGGGCGGCGTTACCGCATTCGGCGAAAGCTGGCAGGACGTCGCCACCGGCCTGAAGTCGGGGAGAAACGCCGTGCGTAACATGCCGGAATGGCAGATTTACGACGGGCTGAACACCATGCTCGGCGCGCCGGTCGATAATTTTGCGCTGCCGGCTCACTATACCCGCAAGCGCATTCGCGCTATGGGGCGGGTCTCTCTGATGGCCACGCGGGCAACGGAGCTGGCGCTTGAGCAGGCAGGCTTGCTCGACGATCCGGTGCTGACCAGCGGCGATACGGGCATCGCCTACGGCTCTTCAACGGGCAGCACCGGGCCGGTTAGCGAATTTGCCACGATGCTTACCGAAAAGCACACCCGCAATATCACCGGCACGACCTACGTGCAGATGATGCCGCACACGGCTGCCGTAAATGCCGGGCTGTTTTTCGGCCTGCGCGGACGGGTGATCCCGACGTCCAGCGCCTGCACCTCCGGCAGCCAGGCGATTGGCTATGCCTGGGAAGCTATTCGTCATGGCTATCAAACCGTGATGGTGGCGGGAGGAGCAGAGGAGCTTTGTCCGTCCGAAGCGGCCGTATTCGATACGCTGTTTGCCACCAGCCAGCGCAACGATTTTCCTCATACCACGCCGTCGCCGTTCGATCGGCAGCGCGACGGGCTGGTCATCGGCGAGGGGGCCGGGACGCTGATCCTGGAGGATCTCGAACATGCGCAGGCGCGCGGAGCGAAGATCTATGCGGAAATAATCGGTTTCCATACCAACTGCGACGCCGCGCACATCACGCAGCCGCAAAAAGAGACAATGCAGGTTTGTATCGAGCGCGGTCTGCGTACCGCCGGGCTGGCAGCGAGCGACATTGGTTACATCTGCGCGCACGGTACGGCGACAGATCGCGGTGATATTGCGGAAACGCAGGCGACCGCCGCCGTGTTTGGCGCAGGCACGCCGGTCTCTTCGCTGAAAAGCTATCTGGGCCACACGCTGGGAGCGTGCGGCGCATTAGAAGCCTGGATGAGCATCGGCATGATGAACGAAGGCTGGTTTGCCGAAACGCTCAACCTGCATCATCCCGACGAGGCGTGCGGCGAGCTGGATTACATTATGGGCAGCGCGCGTCGCCTGGAGACAGAGTTTGTGCAGAGCAACAACTTTGCCTTCGGCGGCATTAACACCTCGCTCGTTCTGCGTCGCTGGGCGTAATGGGTTACCGGCTGGCGTTTGGCTCCGTTGCGCGCCTGGGCGATAACGAACAGGCCGCACGCTGGCTCTCGCCTGAATTAATGGCGGCGGCGCCGGAGGGAAAACGACGTCCCGTCTGGCTTGCAGGAAGGGTTCTGCTGGCGATGCTCCTGGGAAAAAAAGCGCTGCCAAAGCTTGAGGCAGGCCCGCACGGCAAGCCCTGGCACCCTGAACTGCCGCATTTTAATATCAGCAACAGCGCGGCCAGCGTCGCGGTGCTGGCAGGCAATGATGCGGTGGGTTGCGATATCGAACTGCTGCGCCCGCGAAAGCGTTTTCTGGCCGTGGCGCAGCACAGCTTTGCTGCGGAAATTTACGCCTGGCTCGCCGCATTGCCTGCCGGTGAGCAGCTTCCGGCGTTCTGGACGTTGTGGACCGCCCATGAGGCGGTGCTAAAACAGCAGGGCGGAACGGTCTGGCAAATCACCTCGCTTGACCTTCCGTTGGCCACGCTTTGCCCGCCGGGGCGCTATCTTACCCACTTATCCGTTGATAACACGCTGATTGCCTGCTGCGGTACAGAACCTTTCCCTGCGCAATTTTCCCCTGAGCTTGTACGCTGCTGAGAAACGTACTTTCATTTTTCTTGCAATTCCCGTTTGGCAAACGATAATCATACGCAAAATAAGAAGCGTTCTCATTATTGTTTTGACAGGGAATAACTCATGCAACACGCACTCTCTTCACCGGCGGGATTGCATCCACGCCTGCTCGCGGTACTGGTTAGCGCCGCCGTATTTCCGGCGTTTGCCGCCACGGGCGAGGCTGCTAAAACAGCTAAAGAAGATACCATCACGGTCAGCGCCACGCCGGAAAGCACCTTCCGTGCAGGCGGTGACGAATTAGTTCCCCCTTATCTTGACGGCCAGGTCGCCAACGGCGCGCGCCTGGGGCTGCTTGGCGAGCAGGAAGCGGGGAACGTACCTTTCAATATCATCGGCTACACCGCGAAGATGATTGAAGACCAGCAGGCGACAACGCTGAGCGACGTTATTCGTAACGACGCCACGGTACAGGCGGTGCGCGGCTACGGTAACTTCGCCGAATCTTATCGTATCCGCGGCTTTCAGCTTGATAGCGATGACATTTCCTTTGGCGGTTTGTACGGCATTTTACCTCGTCAGATTGTTGCGACTAACGTTGCGGAACGCGTCGAGGTGATTAAGGGGTCGAATGCTTTCCTGAACGGCGTGCCGCCGGGCGGTTCCGGCGTGGGCGGGTCAATTAACGTGGAGCCAAAGCGCGCAGATAGCGAGCCGTTAGCCCGCGTCGGCGTGGATTACGGCTCAGATTCGCAGGTTGGCACTTCCCTTGACGCCGGTCGTCGTTTTGGCGACAGCGATCGATTTGGCGTACGGGTGAACGTCCTGCATCGCGAAGGCGAAACCGCTGTTGATAAAGAAAAAGCCCGCACCACGCTTGCCACGGTCGGCCTGGATTATAAAGGCGACCGGCTGCGCGGCTCTCTGGACGCCGGCTGGCAGAAGTCCAGTATGCATCACGGCCGGATTGGAGTGGGTTTAGCGGCCGCCACCGAAATACCGGAAGTGCCGGACAATACCGATAACTACAGTCAGAAATGGGTCTATTCGGATATGTCCACTCGCTTCGCCGCGCTGCGCGGTGAATATGACGTGCTGGATAACTGGACGTTTTACGGCGGCATCGGCGGGAACAATACCGACGAGCGCGGCGAATACAGCACGCCGAAGCTGCTGGACGACGAAGGCAATGCGAGCCTTACTCGCCTGGGTACGCGCTACGTTGCCGATAGTTTCTCCGGCATGACGGGCATTCGCGGCAAGTTCGCTACCGGCGCTATCGGCCACAGCGTTAACCTGGGTTATTCAGGCGTATACCGCAAAACCCGCGCGGCCTACACCATGTCCGGCTCAGCGAACACCATAAATATCTACGATCCAACAGCGATTGATTACCCGGCAACGCTTTATAGCGGCGGGAATATGGACGATCCAAACGATCGTAGCCGTACGCGTACATCCGGTATTTCCATCTCCGATACGCTTTCCGCGCTGGACGAACGCGTATTGCTGACCGTTGGCGCTCGTCGACAGGATGTGACGGTGCGTAACTACGATTATCAGGGGGCGGAAACGCCCGAAACGCGTTTTGGCGCTTTCAAAGTGACGCCGGTTTATGGCCTGGTGGTGAAGCCGTGGGAGCATGTGTCTTTCTACGCAAACCACATTGAAGCGCTGCAGCCGGGGCCTACGGCCGGCAGCCAGGCGAGCAACGCCGGGCAGGTTGTCGGTATTGTGCAGTCTGAACAGAACGAAGCTGGGGTGAAAATGGACTTTGGCCGCGTGGGCGGCACGCTGGCGCTGTTTGAAATCAAAAAGCCTGTCGGCATGGTTGATGATAACAACGTTTACGGCCTGTATGGCGAGCAGCGCAGCCGCGGCATGGAGCTGAACGTTTTCGGCGAGCCGGTCTATGGCGTGCGCCTGCTGGGCAGCGCGCTGTGGATGAAGCCTGAATTAAGCAAAACCGCAGGCGGCGCCAACGACGGTAACGATGCGGTCGGCGTGCCGCGCTATGCCGTGACGATGGGGGGGGAATGGGATCTGCCGTGGGTGCAAAATCTGACCGCGAGCGGAACCGTAATCCGCACCGGTTCTCAGTACGTTAACGCGACGAATACCATGAAGCTCGACGGCTGGACGCGTCTTGACCTCGGCGTGCGTTACAGCACCAAAGTGAACGATCAAACGCTGACCTGGCGCGCCAACGTAGAAAACGTCACTAACGAAAAATACTGGGCATCGGTGGACGACAGCGGCACCTACATTACGCAGGGCGATCCGCGCACGCTTAAGCTCTCTATGTCCGTAGATTTCTGATTTAAGATCCTTCTTATCCCTTCATGACGCATCCCGGCAAAACGGGATGCGCCCGTTAACCTGTTCTCGCCACCTCCAGGCGGTTTCGCTCCGCTAAACCCAGACAGTAAGTAATATACGAACGTTGCTGGCTACGTTTAGACTATTATCAAAGACTAACTGGAGGTTTCCCAATGAGTGAACGAATGTCGGTAATTCAGGGCGATATCACAAAGGTCGACGTGGATGTCATTGTGAATGCGGCCAACTCATCTCTGATGGGCGGAGGCGGGGTGGACGGCGCCATTCATCGGGCTGCTGGCCCTGCTTTACTGGCGGCCTGTAAAACCATCGTTCAGCAGCAGGGCGAATGCGCCACGGGTCATGCGGTGATTACCGAAGCCGGCAATATCCCGGTAAAAGCGATTATTCATACCGTGGGGCCGGTGTGGCGCGGCGGTGAACGCCACGAAGCCGAACTGCTTGAGCAGGCCTATCGGCACTGCCTGGATCTGGCGGCGGCAAACGGCTATCGCACCATTGCTTTCCCTGCCATCAGCACCGGCGTGTACGGCTATCCTAAGGAGCAGGCCGCGCGCATTGCGGTTGATGTGGTTTATAAATATATCGGCATCAGGCCGCTGCCTGAAGAGGTGGTTTTTGTCTGTTTTGATGACGAAAACACACGCATCTATGAGCGCTATCTTGCCCAGCTTTAATATGGCAGCAGAGCATGCTACCCGCCTGGGGCGGGCAATAGCGCCGACGACGGCTGAACACCCGGGCCTTAGCGGAATCCACACGCTGGCGGACAGCCTGGATGCCTTCGCCGCGCGTTACATGCTGTGCGGCATGGCGGAGAAAACGCTCGATGTGCAGTATTACATCTGGGAAGACGACATGTCCGGCAGGCTGCTGTTCAGCGCCTTACTCTCCGCCGCCGAACGCGGCGTGCACGTGCGCCTGCTGTTGGACGATAACAATACCAACGGCCTTGATGACACGCTGCGCCTGCTGAATTCGCATCCGAATATTGAAATCCGCCTGTTTAACCCTTTTTCGTTTCGCCTGTTTCGGGCGATTGGCTACCTTACGGATTTCGCACGCCTGAACCGGCGCATGCACAATAAAAGCTTCACGGTAGACGGCGAAACAACGATTATCGGCGGGCGCAACGTGGGCGACGCCTATTTTGGCGCAGGCGAACAGCCGCTGTTTTCCGATCTTGACGTGCTGGCCGTGGGGCCGGTTGTCGCGGAAGTGTGCCATGATTTTGAACGCTACTGGCACTGCCAGTCGGTTTCAACGCTCGATAAAGTGCTCGACATGGACGAGGAAGCGCTGCAGCAGCGCGTGCAGCTGCCTGATGACTGGCAAAACGATCCTATAGCCCGCCGCTATCTCGACAGGCTGGCTACCAGCCAGTTTGCGACGCATCTGATTTCCCGCACGCTAAAAATGTACTGGGCGAAAACAAGACTGCTGAGCGACGATCCGCGTAAAGGACAGGGCAGGGCGCGCAACCATACGCTGCTGCCCCAACGTCTGCTGAAGGTTATCGGCCAGCCGCAGCAGGAAATCGATATTATCTCGGCCTACTTCGTGCCTACCCGGGCGGGGATTGCGCAGATTCTGGGGCTGGTGCGCAAAGGGGTGAAAATCGCCATTCTGACCAACTCTCTTGCCGCAAACGACGTGGCGCCCGTACACGCAGGCTACGCCCGCTGGCGAAAGAAGCTGTTGCGTCACGGCGTTGCGCTTTTTGAATTAAAGCCGCAGCATGAAGGAGGAGATATTCCTCACGATCGCGGCCTGACCGGCAACTCGGGCTCGAGCCTGCACGCGAAAACCTTTAGCGTGGACAAGCGCCAGGTTTTTATTGGCTCGTTTAACTTCGATCCGCGTTCTGCGATGTTGAATACCGAAATGGGATTTGTTATCGAAAGCGCCACGCTTGCCGAAGATATCCATGCTCGCTTTAGCCAGAGTCAACGAGACGCCGCCTGGACGCTGCGCCTCGATCGCTGGGGTAGAGTGAACTGGGTGGAAAGCCGCGACGGTAAAGAAATCGTCTGGAAGAAAGAGCCGCACACCCGCTTCTGGCAGCGGGTGCTGGTAAGGCTGGTTTACCGTTTACCGGTGGAGTGGCTTTTATAATTATCCGGTGGATGTCGTCGCTTTAGCGGCGCTCTTCTGCGGCTTGCCAGAGAAGAGGAAACGCAGCACGGGAACGCGCAGATGCAGTTCATAAAGCAGCACGGCAATCCCCACCACAAAGATTAGCCCGGCAATAAATCCAAGCGTGTTAGAGGCGATATGCGGCGTGATATACGCGCCGAAAAAGAGCGTCAGGGGGTGGTGCACCAGATAGATAAATAGCGATGCATTCACAAAATAGGTCACGCGCGCAGAGTGGAAGTTAAGCAGTTTATGGCCCAGGGAAAACACCACGTTGACCATCCACAGCCCCATCAGCATCGTAATCACGCTTTCGGTTTCATACATCCACGCATCGCCGCTGCCATAGCGCTGGTTTAACAGATAGGCGGCAAAGGCCAGCGCTGCGCCAGCGGCGCACCACGGAGAAGGCGTGGTGAACAATGCCTTCAGCTGCGGACGGGTAAAGGCCAGCGCGCCGAGCAGGAAAAATGGCAGATAAAAGAGCGTCTGCATCACCACGAAATTAAACAGTCCGTCGCTTAATAACGGGGCGTAAATAATAAAAATCGTGCGCCGAATTGCGCCATATAAAATTCCGCAGGCAAGGAATAAAACTGAGAGTCTTCCTAACGAAAAGGCCGCGTTACTATTTTCTTTATGCCGCGTAACGTATCTGTTCATCTTTTTAAACAAAAAAAGACAAACTGTCGTTAATACCACCATCACCAGTAAAAACCATAAATGCGAAATCAGTTCCCAGACCAGCGTATTGTATTTTTCATAAGCCGTTAATGTATGCCAGTTCGCCGCTTTGCCGTTAACGTGCTGCAGCATCAGAAACTGCGGCAGCGTAAGCAGAGGAATTGCCGTAAGCATAGGAATGCCGACGCGCTCAACGCGCACTTTCCACCAGCGTTTAAGCGGGTAGCGCAAAAAAAGCATATAAGAAAAATAACCTGAAATGACAAAAAATACCTGCATGCGGAAGGCGTGAATGAAGTCGTTAAACAGGGTGAGCCACCAGGAGGGCAGGGCGCTGTTCACATGCCAGGCGTGGCTGGAATAGATTAATGAGATATGGAAGGGAATGCCCAATAACATTAACCAGGCCCGGATAGAATCCAGGAAAAATTCGCGTTGCACAGGTGTGTTACTCATAATACTCCAGACATTATCGGACTAATCGTCTTATCCTTAAGATAGCGATCCTTCAGGCTCTACGGCTAATTGGGATGACTTTCCGTGGCAACCCTACACTAACCGTGACATTCTGTCTCCAGGGCTGCGTCTGAAAGCGTAAGCGGTTGTCTTTTTTTGCTTAAAGCCTGAGCCGGCGTGCTGAACAATACGGGGATTTGGTTGTCGGAAAGCAGAAGTTTCCATTAAAATGGATTGGATTGATTTAAGCACACAAAGGGGGATGTGCTGGTTAATATGAAACATAAACCAAAAATGATGAAAATGTGTGGGCTGGGCGTTGCAGTGATGTTGTCCCTTTATACCACTACGGTTTGGGCCTTCACTATCGATGATGTCGCAAAACAGGCGAAAACATTAGCGGGCAAAAGCTACGAAGCACCGAAAAGCAATCTGCCTTCGCAATTTCGCGACATGAAATATGCGGACTACCAGCAGATCCAGTTCAACCATGACAAAGCCTACTGGAGTAAGCTTAAGACCCCGTTCAAGCTTGAATTCTACCATCAGGGCATGTATTTCGACACGCCGGTTGCCCTCAATGAAGTGACCGCAACCGCCGTCCACAAGATCAAGTACAGCCCGGATTACTTTAATTTCGGTGACGTTAAACACGATAAAGACACCGTGAAAGATCTCGGCTTTGCCGGGTTCAAAGTGCTCTATCCGATCAACAGCAAAGATAAGAACGACGAAATTGTCAGCATGCTCGGAGCGAGTTACTTCCGCGTAATTGGCGCAGGCCAGGTTTATGGGCTTTCCGCGCGCGGCCTTGCTATCGATACCGCTTTGCCTTCCGGCGAAGAGTTCCCTCGTTTTCGCGAATACTGGATTGAACGCCCGGCAGCCGGCGAGAAAACGCTTACGCTGTACGCTTTGCTTGATTCCCCGCGAGCAACAGGCGCCTATCGCTTTGTGATTACGCCCGGACGTGACACCGTGGTGAACGTGCAGTCTAAAATTTATCTGCGCGATAAAGTGGGTAAGCTGGGCGTCGCGCCGCTGACCAGTATGTTCCTCTTTGGGCCGAATCAACCCTCTCCGTCTACCAATTTCCGCCCAGAGCTGCACGACTCCAACGGACTGTCCATCCATGCCGGTAACGGCGAGTGGATCTGGCGTCCGCTGAATAATCCGAAACATCTGGCGGTAAGCTCTTTTGCAACCGAAAAACCGTTAGGCTTTGGTCTGCTGCAGCGTGGCCGCGAGTTCTCGCGCTTTGAGGACATTGACGACCGCTACGATCGCCGTCCAAGCGCCTGGGTTGCGCCGCAGGGCGACTGGGGCAAAGGTCGCGTTGAGCTGGTGGAAATCCCAACCAACGACGAAACTAACGACAACATCGTAGCCTACTGGACCCCGGATCAGCTGCCGGAGCCGGGCAAAGAGATGAACTTTAAATACACCATCACCTTCAGCCGCGATGAAGACAAAATGCATGCGCCGGATAACGCTTATGTTGCGCAGACTCGCCGTTCAACGGGTGACGTGAAGCAGTCGAACCTTATCCGCCAGCCGGACGGTACGGTCGCCTTTGTGGTGGACTACGTTGGCGCGGAGATGAAAAAGCTGCCGCAGGACACTCCGATAACCGCCCAGACCAGCATTGGCGATAACGGCGAAATCGTTGATAGCCAGGTGCGTTACAACCCGGTTACCAAAGGCTGGCGTTTGACAATGCGTGTAAAAGTCAAAGATGACAAAAAGCCGACGGAAATGCGCGCGGCCCTGGTCAACGGCGACCAGACCCTGAGTGAAACCTGGAGCTACCAGTTACCTGCTAATGAATAAGTCTACTGATACAGCGCCTGACTATATCGAGGCACTTCCCCTTACGGCCGCCGAAAAGGCGGCTCTTCCGACAGCCAGTCTGCAAGCGGTGCACGAAGCGCTGGATGCGTCAGGTCGTCACTACGATCGCGAAGACGACGCGCCGTTAGCGTCCGTAAAAGCTCGCCTTAAGGCGAGCTGGCCGGGTTCGCTGGACGGCGAGCAGCTGATCGACGATGACGAAGGGCGTACCCAGCTTAAGGCAATGCCAAAAGCAACCCGCTCTTCCATGTTCCCGGATCCGTGGCGCACCAACCCTATCGGGCGCTTCTGGGACCGGTTGCGCGGACGGGAAATCAATCCGCGTTATCTGTCGAAGGAAGAAGCCGAAGCCGAGCAGAAATGGCGTACCGTCGGGACTATCCGCCGTTACATCCTGCTGATCCTGACGCTTGCGCAGACCGTAGTTGCCACCTGGTACATGAAGACCATTCTGCCGTACCAGGGCTGGGCGCTTATTAATCCAGCTGACATGGTCGGCCAGGATGTGTGGGTGTCCTTTATGCAGCTGCTGCCGTATGTGTTGCAAAGCGGCATCCTGATCCTGTTCGCCGTGCTGTTCTGCTGGGTATCGGCCGGTTTCTGGACCGCGCTGATGGGCTTCCTGCAGCTGCTGATGGGCAAGGACAAGTACAGCATTTCCGCCTCGACGGTGGGGGATGAGCCGATCAATCCGCAGCACCGCACCGCGCTGATTATGCCTATCTGTAACGAAGATGTGGATCGCGTGTTTGCCGGCCTGCGCGCCACCTGGGAGTCGGTGAAAGCTACCGGCCAGCAGCAGCATTTCGACGTTTACATCCTGAGCGACAGCTACAACCCCGATATCTGCGTTGCCGAGCAAAAGGCGTGGATGGAGCTGATTGCGGAAGTGCAGGGCGAAGGGCAGATTTTCTATCGCCGTCGCCGCCGCCGCGTAAAACGCAAGAGCGGCAACATCGATGACTTCTGCCGACGCTGGGGCAACCAGTACAGCTACATGGTGGTGCTGGACGCGGACTCGGTGATGAGCGGCGACTGCCTGACCAATCTGGTACGCCTGATGGAGGCGAACCCGAATGCCGGCATCATCCAGTCTTCGCCGAAAGCTTCCGGTATGGACACGCTGTATGCGCGCTGCCAGCAGTTTGCGACGCGCGTTTACGGGCCGCTGTTTACCGCAGGTCTGCACTTCTGGCAGTTGGGCGAGTCCCACTACTGGGGCCACAACGCCATTATCCGCGTTAAGCCGTTTATCGAACACTGCGCTCTGGCGCCGTTGCCGGGTGAAGGATCGTTCGCGGGCTCTATCCTGTCCCATGACTTTGTGGAAGCTGCGCTGATGCGCCGCGCGGGCTGGGGCGTGTGGATTGCCTACGATCTGCCGGGTTCTTATGAAGAGCTGCCGCCAAACCTGCTGGATGAACTCAAGCGTGACCGTCGCTGGTGCCACGGTAACCTGATGAACTTCCGCCTGTTCCTGGTTAAAGGCATGCACCCGGTTCACCGTGCGGTATTCCTGACCGGCGTCATGTCTTATCTCTCTGCGCCGCTGTGGTTTATGTTCCTGGCGTTATCTACCGCGTTGCAGGTGGTGCATGCCCTGACGGAGCCACAGTACTTCCTGCAGCCGCGTCAGCTTTTCCCGGTGTGGCCGCAGTGGCGTCCTGAGCTGGCGATTGCGCTGTTCGCATCGACCATGGTGCTGCTGTTCCTGCCTAAGCTGCTGAGCATCATTCTTATCTGGTGCAAAGGCTCGAAAGAGTACGGCGGCTTCCTGCGGGTCACGCTTTCCCTGCTGCTCGAAGTGCTCTTCTCCGTGCTGCTGGCGCCGGTGCGCATGCTGTTCCATACGGTATTTGTGGTCAGCGCGTTCCTGGGCTGGGAAGTGGTCTGGAACTCCCCGCAGCGCGATGACGACTCCACTCCGTGGGGTGAAGCATTCAAGCGCCACGGCTCGCAGCTACTGCTGGGGCTGGTGTGGGCGGTCGGCATGGCGTGGCTGGATCTGCGTTTCCTGTTCTGGCTTGCGCCAATCGTCTTCTCGCTGATCCTCTCGCCGTTTGTCTCGGTGATCTCCAGCCGTAGCACGGTGGGCCTGCGCACCAAACGCTGGAAGCTATTCCTGATCCCCGAAGAGTACTCTCCTCCGCAGGTGCTGGTGGATACCGATAACTATCTGAAGCTCAACCGCAGCCGTACGCTGGAAGATGGCTTTATGCACGCGGTGTTTAACCCGTCGTTTAACGCCCTGACGACGGCGATGGCCACGGCGCGTCACCGCGCAAGCCAGGTGCTTGAGATAGCCCGAGATCGCCACGTTGAGCAGGCGCTTAACGAAACGCCGGATAAACTCAATCGCGACCGTCGTCTGGTGCTGCTCAGCGACCCGGTGACGATGTCTCGTTTGCACTACCGCGTCTGGTCTAATCCTCAGCGTTACTCTTCGTGGGTGGACAATTACAACGCGCTGTCGCTGAACCCGGCTGCCTTACCGGTTAAGCAGCAGGTTATTTGAGATAAAAACTGGCCGGGTAAGCGTTGCGGTCACGCCACCCGATAAAGGTGAAAATGCCGACCTCCGGGTCGGCATTTTTTTGCGCTTAAGGCCGGGATCGTTATACTCAGCCGAAACAAGACAGGAGAGAGACGTTGTTAAAAGCGCTAGTTGTCATCATGGTAGCCTGCATGCTGAGCGGCTGCGGCAGCATCATCAGCCGCGCGGTGCCGGGGCAGGGACATGGAAATCAGTATTACCCCGGCGTGCAGTGGGACATGCGGGACAGCGGCTGGCGCTACATCACGGTGCTGGATCTACCGTTCTCGCTGGTCTTTGACACTCTGCTGTTGCCCATTGATGCCAGCCACGGTCCTTACGAATAAGGCTTATCGCTCCTCCCACTCATCGGCCGCGGCCTGGCCTTCTTCGGTATCCAGAGGCGGCTCCAGCTGAAATTCCCCTTCATCCCACTCGTGCAGCGTATTCTCCTCAAGCCATTCCTGACGCAGCTCAATCTCTTCATAATCGCCGTCAAAAACGCTTTGTGCGGCCTCGCCGCTCAGCACTGGTAAACATTCGCCGGTTTCGCTGTCGTCAGCAAAGAACTCCACCTGCCACATGATGTCGCCATCCTGCAGAACATACTTCTGGATATTGAGCTGCTGCACGCTGGCAGACTCTTCATCCTGGTCCGGATGGTCGGCGAGGAATAATTCTCTTGCGGCATCAATGGCTTCTTCAAGCGTTGCGTACATGCTCATGAAAATCTCCTTATGGCAGAGGTCAGGGAGCGGATGCTCCGTAGCAATTTCATGTTAATTGTTGACGCTGTTCGCAAAGTTGCAAGTCTGAGCGTTTAAATGTCGATAATTTGATCGATTACTCGCCCGGAATATGGATCCTTTCGGGCGGGCTGCGCAGGCTAATCCAGGAATAAAAGGCGTTAAACAACACGACGCTTGCCGTGACGAGAAAGACGGTACGGAAGCCGTAGCTGGCTGAGATCGCCGCGCCGATTAGCGGGCCGGTAACGTTGCCGATATCGCGGAAGGACTGGTTATAGCTGAATATTCGTCCGGCAACCTGATTGCTGGCGTTGTATATCAACAGGGTTTGCACCGCGGGTAACAGCGCCCCGTCTGCCGCGCCAAGTAAAAAGCGCAGGATGCCAAGCTGCCAGGGATTTTGCACCATCGACATGGGGATCAGCAGCGCAACGGAGATCGCCAGCGCGCAGATTAAGATCTTCTCCGGCCCGATGCGATCGCCTAGTTTGCCCAGGCGCGGAGCGCTTATCAGCGCCGCCACGCCCGGCACCGAGGCAATCATCCCGCTGATAAATGCCAGGTTGCTTACGTTGCCTGCAAGATCCCGTACGTAGAGCGTCAGGATAGGAGCAATGGACCCGGTCGCTACCTGAATGATCATGGTGGTGACGAACAGGCTAAGCACCAGACGAGGATTTTTGAGCGAGGTGAGCACCTGGCGCGCATGAAGCATCTCTTTTTTAGGGACCGGTGTGAACGCCTCACGAATGCAAAAGAAGGTGAGGATAAAGCAGATAAACAGGACCGAAGCCGTGATGAAAAATACCGGACGCAGGCCGTAACTGTCGGCAAGCAGGCCGCCGATTAAGGGGCCTAACAAGGCGCCGCTTACGCCGCCCGTTGAGAGCGTGCCCAGCGCCCAGCCGCTTTTATGGCGCGGAACCTGAGTGGCAATCAGCGCGTTAGCGTTGGGAACAAAGCCGCCTAATAATCCCAGCAGCGCGCGCAATGCGAGAAACTGCCAGATATTCTGGGCAAACCCCATCAGCACCATCACCACGGACATGCCCAGCGCTGACCGCAGCAGCATGAGTTTCCGGCCTTTGCGATCGGCAAGGCCGCCCCAGAAGGGAGAGGCGATAGCGGAAAAGAGAAAGGTGATGCTGAATACTATCCCGGACCACATATTCAGGGAGCTGTGGCCGGTTACGCCGAGAAGCTCGACGTAAAGCGGCAGGAATGGCATCACAAGGCTAAAGGCTGCGCCCGTCAGAAAGCATCCCAGCCAGGCGATGGCGAGGTTGCGCTTCCAGTTAATGCTGCTCTCAGGGGGAGTCATAACGCTCCAGACAATCGGAAAAACCAGCGGGAAAAAGCTGGAAAGAGAAAATATTACCCTGCTAAGTATGCGCCTGAAGTGTGAAAAGAGGCAAACCGGAAAGCTTTTTTGGCTAAATGAAATTGCTCTCTCCTCCTTACGAAGGAGAAAGCGTAAGTGATTTATTAGTAACGGGAAGGAACGCCTTCCGGCCGGGTTTTGAAGCGGCGATGAAGCCACATATATTGCTCCGGCGCCATTAAAATGCACCGCTCAATGATGTTGTTCATCCATATGGCCGTACCCTCGGGCGTTTCAAGCGGCGGCGAAAATTCGGCGGGCAGAATAATTAATTCGTAACCCTGACCATCGGGCTTTCGACGCGGCACCATCGGAACAATGGCCGCGCCGGACATGCGCGCAAGCGTGTAGGTTCCGGTAGTGGTGGCGGCTTCGTCCACGCCGAAGAAGGGGACAAAAACGCTGCCGCGCGGGCCGTAGTCATGATCCGGTGCGTACCAGATTATCTCTCCCTGCTTCAGGGCGCGGATCATGCCCTTCAGGTCTTTGCGGTCAATCATGCTTTTATTGGAGCGCATGCGGCCCCAGGTTTGCAGCCAGTCGAGCAGGGCGTTGTCATTCGGACGGTAGACGCCGATGCCGGGGGTATTCATGCCGAACATGCGGGCGCCGAGTTCAAGCGTCAGAAAATGGATGCCGATGAGCAGCACGCCGCGCTTTGCGTCCTGAACCGCGTGTATCTGGTCAACGCCGCTGACATCGCACCAGCGCTGAATACGCCAGAGCGGCCAGAACCAGGCGATGCCGGTTTCCATCAGGCCAAGACCCACGGATTCAAAATTTTTAAGCAGGATCTCCTCGCGTTCCTGCGGGCTCTTTTGCGGAAAAGCCAGCTCAAGGTTGCGACGCGTGATCCTGACGCGGCGTTTCATAAATCGTCTGGCTAAATGACCAAGCCCGAGTCCGAGGCGATAAATAACAGGATAAGGAAGCAGAGTAATTAAATAGAGTAAACCAATCCCAAACCAGGTTCCCCAATAGCGGGGATGAAGCAATGCGCGCGAGAATTGCGGTAAATTCGTCATGTAAAACCTTAGTGACGGCAAATGCCGGATCTTCGTGATAGGGCTATTGTGACATTTTTTGATGTCCAGCCAAAATTAACGGCGGCAGAGCGCCTGATAATTCACCAGATGTTGTGCTTTATGCCGATGGTTGAGGAAAATGTAGCGTAAAACGCAGGGATGTAAATTAACGTTAATTGCTTTATGATGCTGCCCACTTTTTTTATTACCGATAGCCGAGCGAACACCATGCCAGTGTTACATAACCGTATATCGAATGAGGAGCTGCGTGAGCGCATGCTGGCCGAAACCGAGCCGCGTACCACCCTCTCATTCTATAAATATTTTACTATTGATGAACCGCAGACCACCCGCGATGCGCTCTACAAAGCCTTCGTCTCGCTGGATGTGTTTGGCCGTGTTTATCTGGCCCGTGAAGGGATCAACGCCCAAATCAGCGTGCCGCAAAGCCGCGTGGATGCGTTCCGTGAAATGCTCTACGCCTTCCATCCCGCGCTAAATAACCTTCGTCTGAACGTGGCGCTGGATGATGACGGAAAGTCGTTCTGGGTGCTGCGGATGAAGGTACGCGACCGTATTGTCGCCGACGGCATTGAGGATCCAACTTTTGACGCCAGCGACGTGGGCGACTATCTCAAGGCGGCCGAAGTTAACAGCATGCTCGACGATCCTGAGGCCGTATTTATCGACATGCGCAACCACTATGAATATGAAGTGGGGCATTTTCACAATGCGATGGAAATTCCGGCGGACACCTTCCGTGAGCAGCTGCCTAAAGCCGTCGATATGCTGCAGGACGATAAAGATAAAAAAATCGTCATGTACTGCACCGGCGGCATCCGCTGTGAAAAAGCCAGCGCCTGGATGCGCCATAACGGCTTTAAAAACGTTTACCACATTGAAGGCGGCATTATTGAATATGCGCGTCGCGCCCGTGAGCAGGGTATTCCGGTGCGCTTCGTCGGCAAGAACTTTGTTTTTGACGAGCGTATGGGCGAGCGGATTTCAGACGACGTGATTGCGCACTGTCACCAGTGCGGCGCCGCGTGCGACAGCCACACCAACTGCAAAAATGACGGCTGTCATCTGCTGTTTATTCAGTGCCCGAGCTGTGCGGAGAAATTCCACGGTTGTTGCAGCGAATTATGCAAGGAAGAGCTTGCGCTCTCGCCTGAAGAGCAGCGTCGGCGACGTGCCGGGCGTGAAAACGGCAATAAAGTCTTCAATAAATCTCGTGGTGCGCTGAATACCACGCTGGGGATCCCGGACCCGGAATAAAATGCATATCTCCCTTCACCGGGAGATATACATCTGTTGGCAAGTCCTCAGCTTTAAAAGTTGCTTTCCCGGCACTTTTAAAAATAATCATTATGCCTTCTGGTTTGCCCTAAACACCCGAAAACCACGTTTTTCGGGTGTTTGTCATCAATCGCATGTCTCCCTTCACCGGGAGACATTATTTTGCTTACTGACGAACGCCTTCCACAGAAATAATCAGCTCCACTTCCTGAGACGCAGGTCCCAGATCGGTGGTGATATTAAAGTCTTTCAGCCGAATTTTACCTTCCGCTTCGAAACCTGCGCGCACGCCGCCCCAGGGATCGTCACCCTGCCCAATCAATCTGGCTTCAAGCGTGAGCGGTTTTGTTACGCCGTTGAGCGTCAGGTTACCCGTAATATCCAGTTCATCGCCGTCTTGCTTCACCGCGGTGGAGACAAATGTCGCCTGCGGGAATTTGCTTACGTTAAGGAACTCCGCGCTGCGTAAGTGTTTATCACGTTCGGCGTGGTTGGTGTCGAGGCTTGTGGTATTGATGGTGACGTTGACTTTATCCGCGGCAGGGTTTTTCTCATCAAAGGAAAAAGCGCCGTCGAAGTCACGGAAAGTCCCGTACAGCCAGCTGTAACCAAGATGCTGAATACGAAAATTAACGAAGGCGTGCTGGCCCTGTTTATCAATTTTGTAATCGGCGGCAACCGCAGATCCGGTGGTGAACATCAGGGCGCCTAAAGCCATTCCCGGCAGGATTTTTCTCATCATCATTCGCTCCATAGTTAACGAGACGCTTTCCCCAGCATCCGCCTGAGGGTGACGTCTTTATCAATAAAGTGGTGTTTCAGTGCGGCCAGACTATGAAGGAGCGACAGGATAACCACGCCCCAGGCCAGCCAGAGATGCAGGGTTCCTGCGAGATCGGCCTGAGCGCCCGCGTCGGCTATCGTGGCGGGAACGTCGATCAGGCCAAACACGCTGACGGGTTTGCCGTCCGCCGTGGAAATCAGATAGCCGCTGAACAAAATGGCGAAAAGCAGCAGGTAAAGCAGCAGGTGCGCGGCTGCCGCGCTGATACGCGTCAGGCGCGTATAGCTTGCAAGAGCGGGGGGCGGCGGCGAGATAAAACGCCAGAGGAGGCGAATAACCATCGCCAGCAGCAGGAGCATACCAATGCTTTTGTGCAGCTCTGGCGCTTTATGATACCAGCCATCGTAATAACCGAGGGTGACCATCCACAGGCCGAGGCCAAACATGCCGTAAAGGGTGCACGCGACCAGCCAGTGAATAAGCACCGACAGATGCCCGTAACGTTCGGACGAGTTTTTCCACTGCATAGTTATGCACCTGAATATGAGAATTCATAAATCAGAACATAAACCGGTAATTAACGTTATTGCAACAGAAACAGTAGCTGAAGGAGATAATAAAAAAGATTATCTAAAAAATTGAATAAAAATCGACATTGATATTCATTTTAAGCGAATGAGGGGCAGGTTTTCATAAGCTTTGACAGTACTAAAAGGGAGGTTTTGCAGGTCGGGACGTAAATGATTTCCATCTAATTATTTGTATGATAACTATAGTTAATTCAGTTTATGGTCAATTATTGTCAATATTACGGCCGCGACTAAGCGCCTTAAAAATAAATATAAGCGATATCAATCACGGCGAGTAAAGCCCATAAAATAGGGTTCAGGATCGGGTTTTTCCGCACGTTTTCGCTTAAACAATGAATAAGTCGCTGCATAAATAGTCGCGTTAAAAGCAGGGCTTGTAAGGTCAGCCCTGCTCAGGGGTCAGTCAAAGCGGGAGAGCGAGAACGGTAGCAGATCGAAGTCAGGCGTTTTGCCCTGGGCAAACTGGCAGGCAATTTCGCCCAGCACGGAGGCGAATTTAAAGCCGTGGCCGCTAAGCCCGGTGATGACCAGCGTATTATCATGGCCGGGTAAAGTATCGATAATAAAATCTTCATCGGGAGAATTATCGTAAGTACAGGCCGCACCGTGCAGGCAGACGCCCACGCCCGGCAGAAACTTACGCAGAAAGCCAAAGACTTCGCTGCCGTCGCTGGCAACGGCGCCGAAGGGTTTGCGCTGTTCCGGCTCGCTAATTACCTGGCCGCCGTTATGCCTGCCGATTTTCAGTTCGTTATCCTGGGCCGGGAAACCATAATACTGGCTGCCGTCCGGCATTTCTCCGGTAAAGGCAGGGAAGCGGTTTTCCTCGCTGTAACGGCCATCCGCCTGATGCCATGCGAAGATCTTACGTACCGGAGTGACAGGTAAATCCGGCAGCAGTTTAGTTACCCATGTTCCCGCGCTTACCAGAAGCCTGCTGGCGGTGTACTCACCTTCTGCTGTTGCAACGACAACGCCTTCATCAGTATGGCGTATGCCCGTTACCGGGCAGTTAAACAGCTGGGCGCAGCCGCCCTGGTTTGCCAGGCGAATATAGGTGGCTATGGCGAGTTCGCTGCGCAGGACGCCGGAGTCCGGTTCGAATAAGCCTACGTAGCCTTCGGGTACGGTGATATGCGGCCAGCGCTCCATCACGGCGCGGGCGTCGAGCTTCTCAAGCTGCAGGGAGAATTTTTCCGCGCTGCTTTGCACGGTAGAGATAAAAGCTGAGTTTTCAGGGCCAAGATTGATAACCCCTGTGCGGTGAAAAAGCTTTTCGCCGCTAATCTGCTCCAGCGCATCCCATAGCTTCTGCGCGCGCAGCACCAGCGGGACGTATTTCTCCCCCTCGCCATAGGCATGGCGCATCAGCCGGGTGTCGCCGTGGTGGCTGCCTTGTTGATGGGGCGGGTGGGCGCTGTCGATCATCAAAACCTTCAGCCCGGAGTGGGTGGCATAGCAGCCTGCCGCAGCCCCGACTGAACCGCTGCCCACGATGATAAGATCATAATGCATGTCGCTGTTCTCTCCTGGGTAATAACTCTGGCAGGTTAATTAATTCTCAAACAGCAGGCAATTAAAGACGCGTAAAAAATAAAAAAGGCACCGCGAAGGTGCCCTGGATTTTTAACGGCAGCATCGACAATCAATGCTTACGATGATCGTTTACCTGGTATTCACTGGACTCAATTTTTGCGATGCCGGCTTCTAAAATAGAAATAAACTGCCGGGCAACGTCCGTGGTCAGCCATAGCGTCTGGCCAATCTCAGTTTCATCTTGCTTTTGCTTATTTGATGTCAGGTAGTGCAGGCGCAGCATCAGCGCATCGTAGCTGTCTACGGTGCTGATATCCCATCCGACAAGGGGATGGATCTGGATTACATCACTATTTTTTTCCATCATAACCCCTTATGTGCGTGTGTTTAAGACAACGGCTGGCGAGGTTTAATGCTTGTGAAATGTGAAGCCAGTTAAGTATATCAATGATTAAGCGATTTCGCGGAAGAAATAAATACCCTGCAACACTTTTTTCATATGATTGAGACTGACTGAACAATAAAGCGGCAAATGATTCGAATATTTCTGCCCATTAGCGATGGCAATCAGAATAGTGCCTGAAAAATAATCGGATGGAGAGAAGGAAAGGAAAAAAACCGGATGGCGACACCCGGCAAAAAATAAAACCATGAGGGATGATTTTTATTTAATCTGTGCAAAACCAGTCATCGGCGCTCTCCCAGGTTTCCTGGAGAATTTCGCTGATGCGGTCTTTGTCTTCTTTTGCCCCACCCAGCACCGAAAGATTATTGCCCGCGGCATAACGCACCTGGATATGGTTGCTGGTTTCCGGGAAGTGCTGGGTAATACGGCGAGTTAGTTCATGAGCCAGAGCGTCAACGGCGCCCGGCGGCAACTGCGTGGTTTTAGCAATGGTCACTTCGATACGCATAACGACCCCCTGTATAATATACTGGTTATTTATACAGTCTTAATGAGTATCCTGCAACAGGGGGCGTAAAAAATTTATGCTTTCACGGACCAGGCGACTTGTTCACCGGCAAGGAACGGCACAATAGCCTCGTCGCCGGCGGCAATAATCTCAGGGATGAGTAGCGGCTCGCGCACCAGCTCGATAGTCTCTTCGTTTACCGGCAGGCCGTAGAAACGCGGGCCGTTGAGGGAAGTGAAAGCTTCGAAGTGTTCCAGGGCGTTCAGCTCTTCAAAGACGCTCGCATACGCGCCGAGTGCTGAAGGAGCGTTGAAGCAGCCCGCACAGCCGCAGCTTGCTTCCTTACGGTGGCGCGTGTGCGGCGCGGAATCCGTTCCCAGGAACACGCGATCGCAGCCGCTCGCCACCAGCGCACGTAAGGCTTCCTGGTGAACGCTACGTTTCAGGATCGGCAGACAGTACAGATGCGGACGTATGCCGCCAGCCAGCATATGGTTGCGGTTAAACATCAGATGCTGTGGCGTAATGGTCGCGCCCAGCAGGGCGTTGCCTTCCTGCACGTACTGCGCCGCGTCTTTCGTGGTGATATGTTCGAATACCACTTTCAGGCCAGGCAACCGCTGGCGCAGCGGCTCAAGCACCGTCTCAATGAAGCGCGCTTCCCGATCGAAAATATCCACCTCAGCCTGGGTCACTTCGCCGTGGATTAGCAAAGGCATGCCGATTTTCTGCATCCGCTCCAGCACCGGCATAATCGCCGCGGTGCTGGTCACCCCATGGCTGGAGTTGGTGGTGGCGTTGGCCGGATAAAGTTTGGCGGCGGTAAACACGCCTTCGTTGAAGCCACGCTCCACTTCGTGCGGATCCAGTGAATCCGTTAAGTAGCAGGTCATCAGCGGTTCGAATTTGTGGCCCTGCGGTACGGCATCCAGAATACGCTGGCGATAGCCGATGGCGGCGTCCACGGTAGTAACGGGCGGCGCCAGGTTAGGCATCACAATCGCGCGACCGTAGGTTTCAGACGTCAAAGGCACCACGGTTTTCAGCATTTCTCCATCGCGAAGATGAACATGCCAGTCGTCTGGGCGGCGAATTTTTAATACCTGAGGTAATACGGTCATGAAAGTGCTCCGGCTGGAAGGGAAAATCAGTCAACGTTGGGCTGGTTTTATGCCGGGCACTAAGGATAGGCGTAAACGTTTTCGTTTGCACGCCTTTGTTGCCCCTTTTGCTAAAAGGGCGCTCAGGGCAGAAGGAAGCCTGCCCCTGGCGGTACGGGTTACTTGATGAAAGGAATAATGATTTCGCCAGGCTTCACTTCGATGCCTTTGGCATATTTTTTCGCCATCGATTCACCCGAACTTTTATCTTCGCTTAACACGTAAGCGGGCTGCTGATTGAAATAGTTGCGCAGCGACTGATTCAGATAAGGGATAATGGTCTGCAAAATGGTCTGCATTTTTTCTGGTTCGACGGCGGCATCCACCACTTCCATCTCCTGCAGATAGATGGCGCCCTGTTCTTTGTTAAAGGCGGGCAAGGCTTTCAGCTTGAGCTTAATATTCGCTTTCTGATTGCCAAAAAGCGAGGTCATGTCCAGCTTCGCATCCCCCGTCAGCGTGACCTTGTTCGGTTCTTCACGGCCAATAGCTGAGACGAGATTGGTCAGCACAATATGCGCATCGGCGACGCCCGGCAGGCCAATATCCTTAGAAAAGTTGTTATGTTTAGCCAGCGCCTGGTTAATTTCCTGTTCGCCGATCGTATATTGCGTAAGCTGATTACAGCCTACGACTAATCCGCTAAGTACCAGCGCGGCGGCAAAAATAATCTTCTTCATGGGTTTCCTCAACGTCCTGCTCTGCGTCAGATCCTGACACAAAGCAGCATGGCGCACCAGCGCAAGCCTTGACTACAGGAAAAGGATGAAATAGCGGCGTGCAATAAAGCCGCTTTTATTGACTTATTTTGTCTATTTTGTATTTTAAGGACATGCAAACATTTCTTATTATTGTCCCCGACGGGGGCATGCTGTTCGAACCTACGGGCATCGCCGATATCCTCACGCAGGCAAATCGCCTGCGAGCCAGGGATTCCCTCAGTCCGCCCTATCAGGTGACGATTGCCACCACGCAACGGCATCGCGTTGTGCACGGCGGGTCGGGTTTAAATCTGCTGGCTGACTTTCGGCTGGAAGAGCTGGATCCCAACCTGCCGCACGATACGGTGATGATTACCGGCCGGGGCAATAATGCGGAGGAAAGGGAGGCGGTGGTGGAATGGATACGTCGGGCGGCGCCAAATATTCGTCGGATTGTCTCCGTCTGCGGCGGCGCGTTGCTGCTGGCCAAAGCCGGCCTGCTTGACGGAAGACGCGCCACTACCCACTGGCGACTGCTGGAAGAGATGCAGGAGGCGTTTCCTGAAGTCCACGTGGAGAAAGGGCCAATCTATATCCAGGATGGCAACGTCTGGACTTCGGCGGGCGTCAGT